>JADJKB010000013.1 GCA_016706225.1 Myxococcales bacterium | reverse complement strand
CCTACGGATCGCAAGCGTCGGTGGTGCACGGATTGCCGTCGTCGACCGAAGGAGGCGTCCCCGCTTGGCAGGCCCCTGCCGCGTCGTCTCAGCGCCGTTGCAGACATTCGAATCGCCGCACGACGTCCCGGCCGCAACCGGCGTGTGCGTGACGCCGCCGCTTGGATCGCAAGCGTCGGCGGTGCAGGGGTTTCCGTCATCCGTGGCGACAGTCGTGCCGCCGGTGCACGCTCCGCTGGAGCAACTCTCGCCGGTCGTGCAAGCGTTCGAATCGTCGCAGCTCGAGCCGTTGGCCTTGTTGGGGTTCGAGCAAACTCCTGTGCCGGGGGCACAGGTGCCGGGGATATGACACTGGTCGAGGGCAGTGCAGACCACCGGGTTGCCACCCGCGCAGGCGCCCGTCTGGCAAGTGTCCGTCTGCGTGCAGCCGTTCCCGTCATCGCAGCTCGCGCCATCGGCCTTGGCAGGGTTCGAGCAAACGCCGGTCGCAGGCGCGCAGGTTCCTGGGTCGTGGCACTGATCGCTCGCGGTGCAGACCTTCGGATTGCCACCCGTGCAGGAGCCCCCCTGGCAGGTGTCAGTCTGAGTGCAAGCGTCGCCGTCATTGCAACTCGCGTCGTCGGCCTTCGCCGGGTTGGTGCAGACGCCGGTGCTCGGGTTGCAGCTGCCCGCGGTGTGGCACTGGTCGCTGGCGGTGCAGACGACGGGGTTCGCGCCGGTGCAGGTGCCGGACTGGCAGATGTCGGTCTGCGTGCAGCCGTCGCCATCGTTACAGCTCGCTCCATTCGCCTTCGGAGGATTGGAGCAAGCGCCGGTCGCCGGGTTGCACGTGCCGGCGTCGTGGCACTGATCGGACGCGGTGCAGACTACCGCCGTGCCTGGCTGGCACGTGCCAGCCCCATCGCAGGTCTCCGCACCGTCACAAGCGGTCGCGTTCGCGCAGCTCGATCCGGCCGGAAGCGGGTCATGGTGCACCTGTCCGGTGCCGGGATCGCAGGAGTCGGCGGTGCATGGGTTGCCATCGTTGGGATCGCCGGCATACGGCGTCGTCACGTCCTTCGTCAGCGAGACGCCTTCGCCCACAGAGACATCGCGTGCGACGAAGACTCCGGTCGCGACGGTTCCGGCCTTGAGCCAGAGTGTTCCGTTGGGCACTAGCAACCTGGCTTGAACTACGTTGTCGAATCCGATCGCCGCCGCCTTGGGAGTGCCGCCGAGGTTTCCGCTCGAGCCGTTGAGGCCCTCGACGAAAATCTGAATATCGGGTGCACCGATCCCTGATCCCGCCGCGGGACCGATGAACGCGCCCTGCCCGGGTTCGAGGCGGTTCTTTATCCGGATCTCACAAGCTGCCGCGCACGTTACGCGGCTCTTGTCGCCAAGGTTGAGCCCATTGAGGTTGTAGATGCCACCGCTCAGCGTGAGCACTGTCGGGTCGGCAGTCGTGCCGGCCTTCAGCAAGACGTCACCGTAGCTCCCGGCGGCGAGTGTCAGATCCTCCCGCTGCTCCAGAGTTACCGCGGTCGTCCTTGCGCTGAACGTCGGGAAAGGCGGAACCGTGATGGTGAGGGGCAGCGTGAGCGGGGTGACCGTGGAGCCGCTGATGCTGCCGTTGTTGACCAAGGTGTTGGTGCGCACGTCGCCGTTCACCAAGCCGCCCTGCTTGATGCGCACGCGGTTGGCGCTGACCGTGCCGTTGACTGTCACGTTCTGGCCCACGACGGCCTCGGCATCGTCAGCAAGCACTGGGCCGGGGCTGACGTCGATCACCGCGACCGCACCGTTCACGGTGGAGGTGATGGTGCTGTGCTCCTTCATCCAGACGCTGTTGAGCGCCACGACCGTCTCCGCCGGCCAGCCCGTGCCGCTGACCCAGGTCGGATCCACGACGATGGGGAACGAGAGCCCGGTCGTGTCGAGCTTCGCGATGAGCACGGCGTCCTCGCCGGTCGTGTCGAGCTGCACCTCGAGCGCACGCCGAGTGCCCGAAGCATCGACGGCGTACGCCGGCAGCGTCCGGAGCAGTGCTCGCCCGGCGTCGTCGAGCACTTCGATGGTGCCCTTCTCCAGCCGCAGCTTTCCGGTTGTCCTCAGCCGATAGCGCGCGGCAGTGGGCGCCTTCGACGAACGCACCACACGCAGCTCTTCGTAGCGCGCTCCGTGCGCGGCGATGATGATGTCCGTGTCGGTGAAGGCGTCGCGGTAGATCACCTTGCCGTCGTCGAGCTCGGCCTGGCGGTCTGATGCGCCTTCGGCCCGCGTTTCGAGGACGAGTGAACCCGCGCTGAGCTTCGTTGTGCCGTCTGCGCGCTGCGGCACGACGGTGGCCAACATGGCGTGCCCCTTCGATACATTCGAGAATCCACCCGTTGTCGCGGTGAGCACGCTGCCCTTCGCGAGCGCGACTGCTTGCGCGGGAAGTGTTGCCGCCGTCGCCGGCGGAGTGCCCGCACTCGGTAACGGTTGCTGCTCGCGTTCGCCGCCGCACGCGGATAGCGCAAGCGCGCCGACGACCAGTGCCCAGCAAAGCCCACGAATACGCCGCGCCCCAGCCATGTCCGCCGCTCCTTGCGGGGCTGCCCACCACCCCACGCGCCAAACAGTATCGCACGGCTGACCCTCGCTCCGAGATGACGAATGCCAGTTGCGATCACGACAGGTGAGAGTCGCGCTCACGCTCGCGCACAGTTTCGGATGCGTGTCACCGCGCGACCTGGCGGATCTGCCAGTTGCGCGCTCGGTCGCAGATGTGCTTCAGGACGAAAACGACAAGGTGATCGCGACCGAATGTGACGCAGCGTCAGCGTGCGTCGCAGCGCCCGCGAAGATCGTCGAGGTTCTTGCGTGGCGTGATTCGGTGCAGTGCGGATATCGAGAGTGATACTCGGGAGGACGAGAGTTGGTCGTTTTCGGGCAGGCCTTGGTCAGATCCGACCACCCCCGCCGGATTGGGCTTTTGCCAAGGCGACACCGCAAGCGCCGTTTCGCGGCGTTCGTAGGGATCGTCTCCGGCGGAGACAGCCCAGAAGCCGCGTTGCTCTTGCTCAACGTCCGCGGGCGAATCGCCCACGTGACCGGCGGAGGGCGGACTCGAGGCGCGGCAACCTCTCCCGGAGAGCGCTCGTTGCCTTCAACCCGGCGGCCAGCTCGTGCTCTTCGAGCGCGCGGATGCCCTCGGAGTCGCAGACGGCCTCGGGCAGCTCGGAGAGCATGACCCGCACGGAGTCGAGGTAGCTCTCGACTTTCAACTTGCGCGGCCGGCCGCCATGACTTCGACGCTTGCTCTCCGCGTGGGCAACGAGCCTGGAGACGCTCCAATGTCCCTTCTCAGCGCGAGTTAGCAACCGAAGCTGGTCCCGCGGTGCGATTCCAAGCACGCTCCTCATGTGCGAGAGAGTCAGGTGTTGGCACTTCGTCATCGGGGGCCATCTGAGAGAAAGCTCGTAGATCGCGCACGAACGCCACAGGCTCGAGGCGCTAACCGGCAGCGCGCTGTTCCGAGCGAGTTTCCTGAAGGAAACGTCCTTGCGCCCATTGACACGCATCGCCTTGCCGCTGCCGCCAAACACCCCTTCGAAGATCGCCTTGCCAACCTCGAGCGTTGATCGAAGGGATGCGGAACGGGTAATTCGCGGGTTGGCTGCCAAGGCGCGCTCGATGCCGCTCGTCCTGCTCCGCCGAGCATTCTTGCGTCCCGCACTGCTCGTCGGTTTCGCCATGCCCCGAGTTCAACAACGAACCCGGCAGGCCGCAAGAGCCGCCGCTCGGTGGCGCGCCAGGTCGACCACGATGACCCACCACCCTCCGGCATGCACGAGCGGCGTAGAAGTGGACAGTGCTCCCGGCGAGGGACGCGGCAGGTCGGCGGGATCGCGAGGCCCGCGTCACGCGCCCGATCTCTACCGAGGGGCGTGGACGACGCCGAACACCGCCCGACGCAAAGCCGTCATTGACGGCAGGCGCGAGCAGCGCCGAGGATCGCGCTACCGACTGTCCATGGAACCGCTGATAGCCCAGCGCCGCGCGCGCGCCCTTCGCGGCCACTGGAGCCGGTTCCCGGTCAGTCCTTCCAAGTTCGATGTCCGACTACTGTTTCCTAGGAGCTGGTTCGAGCGGGGGACCGTGCAGCGTCGACTGCGCTTGGCCCAGAGGGAGACGGAACGCTGGCGCGAAGCGACCGTTGATGCCGCGCAGCTCGCCCCGGCCGAGCGACTCGCCTGGTATCGCGCATCCCTGACGCTGGTCGCGATGCTGGTCGATAGGTTCCGCGCGGAAGACTACCCGTTTGGCCCCTGGGACATCGTGGAAGATGCGTTCGAGGGCTACTCCGCGGTGCCGTGGGTCGAGACCGGCATCGACGCCGAGGTGTACATCCGAGACGCGATCGAGCTGGTCGTCTGGCGCGTCGACGCGAACACTTACTCGTTCTACGAGGGCATCCCGGCACACCTTGGAGAGCTCGTCGAGTCCCTGCTCACCGACATGCTGGTCGACGTCCGCCGTCATGGGCCTGCCGATCAAGAGCTCCTGCTGCTGGATCAATGGGCGACGTTCGCCGCTGCGCATGATCGGAACGAGGACTTGGTGCCGCTCGCGTATGCGATCGGCTCCAGAAACGTCTACGCCACCCAGTTCCTGGCGGAGGTCGCCGACCACGTCGGCAGCGACCTGGGCCTACAAGTCTTCGCGGCGTCGAATCGCCCCGGTCCCGAGCAGGATCGCGTCCTCTCCGCCTGCGTGAGCATGTACGACCGAGAACCACCGCGCCTGCGCCTGCCGGTGCGACGCATCTGACTCGTATTTCGCCCTTTCGGGCGAAACACGAGGCTACAGACTTCAGGCTGCAGACTTCAGTGGGTCCGCTCGACCGGTGGGGTTCAGTGCATGCTGCAGATGACGATCTGGGGGGCGTCGAGGTTGTTGCAAGTTCTCGGAAAGGTTGAATGGAACCAGAACGTCGATGCCGTGGAGGGCACGACGGGCGGTACGGAGGATGTCGGCGAAGGAGAAGCCGCGCTTGTGCGCGTACCACGGTCGGACAGGAAGCCTGGCCAGCGGGCTCTGGAGGGCGCCTTCGGCGAACCAGAGAACGAGGACGGAGTAGAGGAGTCCGACCAGGGGAGCGACGCGAAGGACCGCCGCTTCCTTGCGCGCCTGTGAGTCGGCGAAGCGAGAAGAGTTGCTTGGCCTCGCGGAAGAAGACCTCGATGCCCCACGACGCGAGTGCCAGGAGGTGTGAGGCGCCACCGATAGGCGAAGTCCCCGCGCTCGACGGGTGCGATCAGGTTGCGCCGGCGCAAGGCGCGGAAGGTCCGGGTCCTGAGCCCGCCCTCCCATTGCGGACCGAGGCGAAGGTCACCCAGCACGCAGCGCTGGGCCCAAGAGAGGTGGTGGAGTTCGAACATACGCCCCGCGTAGCGGTCTGGCCGAGGGCGTTCAACGGCACGAATCACCCAGAACGAGCACGGCTCTCGCGACTCGTGCAGGCGAAACCGAGCTCACGGAGGGCGTCGATCGCGCTCTGCCAGTCTCCACACCGAGCCGCCTCGGCGAAGCGGAAGCGAGGGTCCTTGCCTTCGGTGAGAATCAGGTCCGCAAGCTCGACCCCCAGCTGCTTCGCGAGCGCAACCAGCGCGGGCAGCGAGGGTAGCCTTTTTCCTGCCTCGATTTGGGACAGGTATGGCTTCGCGAGGTTGCAGTTCCACGCCAACTTCTCCTGGGTGATGCCGGTCTCGACTCGGAGCGAGCGAATCCGAGCGCCAATTCGGCGCGCCAGGGATGCGGTGCCCGGTCGGCGAGGCATGCGCGCCGACGCTACTGAGGATGGTGGCTTGAGACGTTAGCATGGAGCTAACCTTGGCGGAGCCATCGCTCATGCCCCCCGACTCCCTCTCCACCACCACCGCCATCGACCCGGTCGCGATGCGGGCAAACGCCCGGGTGGGTACCGTCTTGCGCGGGAAGTGGCGGCTCGACGTGCTCCTCGGAGTGGGCGGGATGGCGGCCGTGTACGCCGCGAGCCACCGGAATGGCACGAGAGCGGCGCTGAAGATCCTTCACCCGGAGCTCAGCACGCATTCGCACATTCGATCGCGGTTCTTCAAAGAGGGTCGCGCGGCCAACACCGTCGGTCACTCCGGTGCGGTCAAAGTGATCGACGAGGACGAGGCGGAGGACGGTGCGATCTTCTTGGTGATGGAACTGCTCGATGGCGAGCACCTCGACGCGCGCGCGGCACGCTCCGGCGGCAAACTTTCTGCCGACGAGGTACTCTCGGCCGCCGATCAAATCCTCGACGTGCTCATCGCCGCGCACGACAAGGGCGTGGTTCATCGCGACTTGAAACCGGAGAACGTCTTCCTCACTCGCGACGGACAGATCAAAGTTCTCGACTTCGGCATCGCGCGGCTCCGTGAGCTCTCGACGGCGAGCAATGCGACACGCGACGGCACGAGCATGGGCACGCCCTCGTACATGCCGCCGGAGCAAGCGCGTGGGCTCTGGGCCGAGGTCGATGCGCGAAGTGATTTGTGGGCGGTCGGCGCTTTGATGTTCGCGTTGCTCACGGGGCGTGCCGTGCACGAGGGACGCACGACAAACGAGTTGTTGCTTTCGGCGATGACGAAGGCCGCGCCTCCGCTCGCGTCGCTCGAGCCGAAGCTGCACGCTGCTGTGGCGGCGGTCGTCGATCGCGCGGTCGCGTTCGAGAAGCCGAGACGCTGGCCCGACGCGCGGGCGATGCAAAACGCGGTGCGCCACGCCTATTCGGAGATGCACCGTGCCCCCCTTTCTACGGCGCCAAAACTCACGGTCCCGCCGTCGGTCGCGGACAGGACACTGCCGAGTTCGGATGTGGTGCAGCTCTCGCCGGTGGTGTCGTCCGACGTGACCGCGCTCCCGGTGGCCAGAGGAAGAACGGGCGTGTCGATCGTGCGGACTGTACTCGATCGCCCGGTGCTTGCGGCGGTCGGGGGTGTTGGAGTCGCGCTCGTGTTGGTCTTGACCCTCGGGATCACACTGGTCGTCGTCAAGGGCGCGCGGACGCCCGGTGCAGGCGCACCGCCGGTGGCAGCAGATCCCGGTGTCAGCGCGGTTGCGCCCGCGCCGACGCCTGCACCTTCAGGAACCCCCGCACCGCTGCCGAAGGCGACGTCACCTGTCCCCGTAGTTGCGCTGGACGACTTGCCAACCGCCCAACCCGGAAAGCCTGCTTCGCCGAAGCCTGATGCGGGTAGCGCGGCGAGGGTGTTCGTGCCGGGCACCAACGACTGGAAGGAGCAGCGACGTTGAGGGCGATGACTCGAGTCACGGCGCTGGCGTTGGCGCTCATGTTGATCGCCACCACGGCGTGGCCACAAGGCCGCGACGTCGCGAAGGCCGATGCGCTCTTTCGAGAGGGGCGGGCGCTGCTCAAGAAGGGCGACTACGAGGCCGCGTGCCCAAAGCTCGAGGAGAGCTACCGCATCGATCCCGCGGCGGGGACTGGCGTCAGTTTGGGCGACTGCTTCGAAAAGAGCGGGAAGGTTGCGAGCGCGCTGCTCGCGTATCAGGCCGCTCGAGCGCTGCTCCAGCCCGGTGACCCGCGCATCGGGCCAGTGGAGAAGGAGATCGGCGCGCTCGAGAAGAGGACGCCGCGATTGACGATCAAGCTGGCGCCCGGTGCTCCCGAAGGCACGACGGTGAAACGTGACGGGCGCGAGGTCGAGCCCGATAGCCTCGGCGTCGCGCTGCCGGTGAACCCCGGGGAGCACTGGGTCGTCGTCGTTGCAGCGGGGCGGAGGGACGCGCGGCGGAAGATCGTGGTCAGAGAGGGGGAGAGCCGCGAGCACAGGGCAAGCGTTGGCTCTCGCTTGGAGACCTCGGGCGCAAGTGCCGCTGACACACCAGGTGCCGCTGACACACCAGGTGCCGGCGCGGAGCAAGGGACCGTCGCGCCCGCGCGCACATCGAAAGGGCAGTCCGGGCGCGGTGCGTCGCCGTGGATTGCCGGTGGAGTTGTCGCTGCGGTTGGGCTGGGCGTTGGGGTTACCTTCTTCGTCCTGGCCAGCAACGAGAGTGACAAGGAAGACGAGGCCCTCGCGCAACTCCCCGCGGACAAGGACTTCTGCAACAAATACCCAGCGAACGGCAGGTGTGGTGATGCCGCCGACGCACGGGACAAGCGGAACGCGAACACGACCATCGCGTGGGGGTCGCTGGCCGTCGGCGTCGTTGGAGGCGTCGTGACGTTCCTTCTCTGGCCGAGTGCCGACGAGCCCTATGCCTCGCGGACTTCGGCGTTGACGGTGCAATTCGGACCGGGCAGCGCAGCGTTGTTCGGACGTTTCTAGGGGAATTGATCAATGGCTTCGCAGACCGCAACCGGCACAGTGTGCATGCTCTTGTCCGTCGCCCTTGCACTCGGGCCCGCCTGTTCCTCAGAAGACGACTGTGAGAGCACGAAGACGTGCGCGTCCTCGGGCGGTGCCGCCGGGGTGGGCGGTGCCGCCGGGGTGGGCGGTGCCGCCGGGGTGGGCGGTGCCGCCGGGGTGGGCAGCCATCTGGTGGCACTGGCGCTGTCGGCGGCGCCCAAGGCGGCGGTGGCACCGGCGGTGCGCCAACTGGCGGTGGAGGATTGCCAGCTGGCGGCGGTGCGCCCGCCGGCGGAGGAACTTCGAGCGGGGGTGCCGGCGGGGGCTTCACCTGCACCACTGGTCTCAAGGGCACCGGCGATCCCTGCACCAAGGCATCCGACTGCGCATCTGGTGACTTCGCGACGTATGGTGCCACCGGCTGGTGCGTGCCGGTCGGCAAGTTTTGCCAAGGCGACGCCGACTGCGCGGGGCGGTGCACCGGCGATACGAATGAGCTCGGCCGCAAGAATGTTTGCAAAGCAGACTCGGCCGACGCTGGCGCCAAATCCCGCTGCTATCCGTCGTGCCAGTCGACGCCGGACTGCGCACCGTACTCCCTTGCCACGTGCGATCAGGGTTTTTGCGCCGACTGGCAGTGAGCGAGCGAGCGCACGCACGGCGTTCACAGTGAGCGAACGCCGACTGGAGAAACCATCATGAACGGACGCATAGTGGGTATGACTGTAAAGGCGGTGTCCTTCGCGCTCGCACTTGGGTCCGGCTGTTCGAGCGACGACGACTGCGAGAAGACGAAGACGTGCAACTCCGTAGCGGGTGCTGGCGCGACAGGGGGAAGCGGCGGAACCGGCGCGACCGGCGGCAGCGGCGGCACTGCCGGCAGCGGCGGCGCTAGCGGCGGAACCTCGGCCGTCGGCGGCATGGCCGGCGCGAGCGCAGGCGGCGGGACTGGTGGGACGGGCGGGACGCCGAGCGGTGGAGGTGCGCCGAGCGGGGGCGGAGCGCCGAGCGGGGGCGGAGCGCCGAGCGGGGGCGGAGCGCCGAGCGGGGGCGGCGGGACGGGCGCGACGGGTGGTGACGGTACGGGTGGCGGAACTGGCGGGGTAACGAGTGGAGGAACCGGTGGGGTGGGAGGAAGTGGCGGCGGAGGTGGAGCCGGCGCGATGTGCAGCCAAACAGACTGCGCGCAGTATTGCCTTTCGGAAGCTGTTTGCGCAGCTCACAGCTTCCCGTATCCCGCAGCTCGTTACTGCACGGGTACGACCTGTCAGGCGTGCGGTAACCAGCTCCTTTCGTCCAACCCGGCGCTGACTCAGTTTTGCGCGCTGCCTTTCTGCGGTGCCGGTGCTTGTTGTGTCTGCGGCAAATAGGGAACGGCGGGCTACACCTCTTGACGCCTGACTTCCAACGAGCGTCCCGCAAACGGCCGTCTGCGGGACGACGCCGAACTGGATCAAGAGCAGCGGAAATCAAGCGGCCGGAGCGGCGGGCCCTGGAGGGGGTTCGGAACAGCGCGGGGGCGGCGCCCTCACCCTCGCCCGCGCGACGCCTTCCACTCGACCTCCTCGACTCGCCGCTGGAACAATTTGACCGCGTACGGCCCGAGGTGTCGCCGGATGATGTCCGCGGTTGTCTACGGTTTGATCGCTCTGACCAGTGTCTCGAAAGCCACGTCGTCGCGGCCCCACATCGCGATGACGGTGAGGTACTCGGGGAGAAGGACGAGCATTCTCACGGCCGGCTCCTCCCGCACCGTCTCAAGCGTCACGGCCTCATCGAGCGCCTCGGCGTAGAGCGCCTCGATTTCACGGGCGTAGTCCCCGGTAGCACGAGCCGCTGAAAGCGCACGCCGTTCGGCGCGCCGTCTGGAACCGCCCCGTCGGCGATCACCTCGATCCGAGCGGCGAGCTGGTCACCGCCGAACATTTGTCGCGCGAACACGCCTGCCAGCGCGCACGCCGCTCACCTCTGTGACCTCGGCCGGGTGCGCGAGCCGCTGAAAACAAACGACGTTCAACCTGTTCGGCGCTGTAGCGCCTCACTCCGCAGCGAAACGCGTGCGCGCGACGTCGAAGCGGGGATGGCGCGGGAAGGCCAGGCGGCGGACGCCGCGCGCGACGCAGCGTTCGATGTTCGGTGAGCGCGGCGACGTTCGCACGGTGACACCCAGGGCGCGGCCGTTCTGCACCGCCACGCAGACGTCGACGCTGGTTCGAGTCGGGACGCCGCACGGGCTCAAATAACCTCCGCCATTGAGCACGCGCGCGTAGTCCGACGCGCGCAGATCGGCGGGGCCGCGATCTTTTCCGATCTCGATCGAGTCCGACGACGACGCGACGGCCGCTTCGCAGGACGTGCCGTCACTCGAACCCGGGCCGCTCGGCGGAGGCTCGACGGCGCTCGGGCGCGGCGGCAGAGCGGGAGGCTCTCGGCTGGGTGCGACTGCGGCGCGCTCGCGGGTTGGCGGATCGACGACCGCCGGCGCGGGCTCGGGCGTCAGGCTTCCCCGTGCGGCGAGCGGCCCAACCTCGCGGGGCGAGGGGAGTGCCGGCTCGATCGCCAAGGCGCTAGGTTGGTCGAGCACCGGGGACTCGGGCGGCGCGGACGCTTCCTCCGCCATGGCCACGGCGGGTGCAGCGGGGGGAGCCGGCGCAGCGGGTGTCGGCTCTGGCATCGGGTTTGGAAACGCAGGCGGCGGCGCGCCCGGACGCTGCCGCTCGGCCCGCGGCGACGAGATCGAGTGAGCCGACACGTCGTCGAGCCACACGGCGACCGGGAACGTGCCCGCGTTGACGCCCCACGCCACACCCACCGATGCGAGCCACGCCGAGAAGCCCACACCGAGAGCTCGCGAGCGTCGCGGCCGCGGCATCGGCGGTTCCTCGGGATCCGGCAGACGGACCCGGCGCTTGAACTCGAGGGGCGCAGCCACGGAGCGCGACTCGTAGCCGCTTCACACGGGCACGTAAAGGCTCAGAATGCGCTCAGGTCGAGCTCGAGCTGACCGAGCACCAGATAGTCGAGAAGCCCGGCAATCATCAGAAACAAGAGCGGCAGGATGATCACCAGCGCCAGATCGGCTGGCGCCGCTTTCTTGCGCTTGGGAGGCTCGACGGCCTGGATGTCGGTGGCTTCGTCGCCCGGTTCGCGTGGGATAGCGGGGTCACGCTCGAGCCGACGGCGCGTGCGGGACGGGCCGTCGAAAGCCAGCCACCAGGGCTCCGGTCGCAGATTCGGATCTCCCGCGCGAAGGTAGACCTTCTCGGGGATGCGCGACGACGCACCGCAGTATCCGCACGCCACGATGCGTTCGCCCGGCGCAACCTGCAAGGCACCACCGCAGCTCGGACACGAGAGCGCCACCGCGCCCGGTCGCTCGCGATCATCGTCCACCCGAGTGACGAGCTGATCCGAGCGGTGTTCGTCGGTCATGACGCCAACCAGACCCGGAAAACGCTCGCGCGCACCGGGAGGCAAGCGGTACTTCCGCGTCTCGGAACAGCGACTACAACGTGAGACGAGCTCCGTCCCCTCGCTGCGGAAAACGAGCGGCACGTTGCACGTCACACACTTCGGCTCCGCCACGATGGCGGTCGTGCGAAGTGAGGTGGGCACTTGCATGCCGCGCTCACTCACCATTCCGGATTGCTGGTGCACTGCGGTCGTCACCGCCTTGAACGGATTCTCGGCGGCGATGGACAACCATCCGCTCGGGTTGCGCCCCTCCGGCGAGCCCGCCAGATCGCCCACGGCGTGAGCGTGGTCGATGGCCGTCTGCCAGGAGCTCTCCGCGAACGCCTGCTCGAGACCACAGCGCATGCAGCGCACCGAGCCATCGAGATCGAGGTGATTGAGCGGCGAGGCGTGACCACACGCCCGACACTGAAACTCCGTGGTGACCTGGACGAAGTACAAGCTGACCCCGAGCTTAGTCGCTCCTGCTCGCGGCGCGGAAGTGCTAGCCTGCGACACGCAGATGGGCCCCATCATCGACGTCGGGCAGGAAGCAACGGGCATCATTGCGATCGGCCAGTTCGCCAGCGGCTTCATCGCGATCGGGCAGGTCGCGACCGGGTTCATTGCCGTGGGTCAGGTCGCCCGGGGGTTCTTCGTGGTGGGGCAGGCGGGTTTCGGGATCCTCAGCCTTGGGATGCTCTCCGGGGGTCTGGTGGGTTCCGTCGGCATGCTGGGCGCCGGAGGGCGCGGGCTCGGAGGCATCCTGCCGCTCGTGCCCCGGCTGGTCGATCCGCGCGAGCTTCCGCCTGAGGTGAGCTTCGACTCGCTGGCCTCCGGCCGCGTTGCGGAGGGCTTCGTGCGCGCCAAGCTGGAGGTGGCTCCGGACGGGAGCGCCCGCCTCTACTCCGGCTCGACGCCGCTGCCGCTGCTCATCGACGCGCGGCTGCGGCTCGCACTGCCCGCGCACAACGCGCGAGAGTTGCTGGTGTCGGTGCGGCGAGTCGGCACGGGTTTCGTAGCCGATCGCCTGCTGACCATTCCCGCCTCGCGCCTGAAGAACCCGAAGTTCTGGTTGCTGTGGGCGATCCAGCTCGGTCTGCTCTTCGTGGCGTCGATCGCGTTCTGGTTGCTCGTCGTGCGGCCGGTGCTCGAGGTGCTCGAGCGAGTGTTCTCCTGAACACGGCGGAGCGCGCGCTCAGGGCGTCTTGTTCCGAGCCGCACTCGTGGGCGGCAGACGTCGCGGCGGAATGGAGACGTGTGGGGGGCGGCCGAGCGCACCCTTCCTCGGGATCCGGTACGGCTGCTTCGCGCGGATCTTGGTCGTCCGGAGGCCGTTCTCGCGCATGATCTCCCGGACCGTGACCCGGTATTTCTTGGCGAGCATGCCCAGCGTCTCCCCCTTCTTGGTGCGGTGGGTGATGAACGCAGTCGCTGCACCCTGATAGCCATGGGCCGCGAGCACGTCGTGGGCGAGGACCGCCGTCTCCTGGGCAATGGGGTTGAAAAAACGCACGTGCAGGTGGGTTGCGTGCCCCTTGGCGTGGAAGATGAGAGGGCGCAGCACGCCCGGGATCCCATCGAACAGCGAGGCGATCCACGCCGGGTCCTCGCGGATGTCGAGGGCGTGTTGGCGCAACAATTTCTGCAACGAATGGTCGATCAAGATCAGCTCGGCGTCCGTCTCGGTGACGAACGCCCGGACAAAGGCCCAGGTCCGAGGCAGATCCAGGTTCGAGGCGTCCGCGCGGCGATACCAACGTGCGGAGTCGTCGCTGTAGAAGTAGCTGAGGTCGACGTCGCGGCCGGCTTGATGGCTCATGTGCGGGCGCAGCGGTCCACCGCGCCGGCTGCTGATGTGGCCGATGAACACGTCGTGAGAACCCGGGAACTGCTCGCGCACCTTGCTGATGGCGCGGCGCAAGAAATCGACCGTCTCCTGGGTGCCGTAGGCGTTGGCTGGATCGATCAGTATCCAGCCTTCAGCGCGAGGCATCTGCACCCCGTTCAAGAGCGCGCCGGCGCCCGGGCGACCGAGTGTCACCGAACCGATGCTGGTCTTATCGGCCTCGAAGCTGCGGGCGATCTCCGATTTGGATTTCCCGTCCAAGGGATGCGGCGGACGCGGCGCAGCGGTCGCCGGCGGCGCCGAAACATCGTTGTCGCCTGGTTGATCTCCGTCGTCGGGTTCGTCGTCCCCATCCGACAGATACTCCGAGTCCGCCCCTTCGGCGGGGGAGGCCGGGCGCTCGGGAAGGGGGCTCGCCGCCGCCGTCGCTGAGTCGACCTTGGAGGGCGCCGCAGGTGGCGGCGCCGTCGGAGTACGGGCAGCGCAGGCGAACAGAGCGAGCGACAGGAGTGTCAGGAGCCGGCCGCGCACCACCCCGAACGCTAGGCTATGCTCGTCGCGCGTGCCACTTCTCGAGCTCCGCCCGCTGAACCCATGTCCTGGCTCCTCGCGAAAATCTACGACCGCTTCATGCAGAAGTCGGAGCAGGCGTGTCTCTCCGAGTGGCGTCGCGAGCTGATCGGGCGGGAGCACGGCGACGTGCTCGAGATCGGCGCAGGGACCGGCGCAAATCTCGCGCACTACTCGCCGAAACTGTCGCGGTTGGTGCTGTGTGAACCGGACCGTCACATGCGACGAAGTCTGGTCGCGCGGGCGGCGGACTCGGTGCTTCATCCGGAGATCCTCGCTGCCTCCGCAGAGCGTTTGCCGTGTGACGCCCGGAGCATCGACGTGGTCGTATCGACGCTCGTGCTCTGCAGCGTACCGGATCCGGAGCTAACGCTGCGAGAGGTGCGCCGTGTCCTCAGGCCCGGCGGTCGGTTGGTTTTCATCGAGCACGTCGCGGCCGCCGCCGGCTCGCCGCGCTTGGCCTGGCAAGAGCGCATCGAGCCGCTCTGGGTCCGCATGGTGGCCGGCTGCCACCTCACGCGCCGGACCGATCAACTCATGCAGCGAGCGGGCTTCGAGATCGTGTCCTTGACCCGCGAGAGTATGAGGAAGGCGCTGCCCTTCGTACGGCCGAGCATTCGGGGCATTGCCAGCGTCGCGTGAGGCGGTTTCAGGAATCACGGATGGACGCTGCGCCCGAAGCGAAGCTATCCTCCCGCCGCCGTGGTGCTCCAGATCCCTGACAACGACGAGTCGCTGAGCGTGCTCGCGCAGCAAGAGATCACGTCGCAGCGCGAGCCCGGAGTGACGTTTCGCCTCGGGTCCATGCTCGGGACTGGCGCCATGGGCATTGCCTATTTCGGCATGCGGCACTCGCGGGACGGGAAATCGCCCGTGGTGCTGAAGCTGCTGAAACCGCACTACGTGAGGCAAGCCGGCGACACGGCCAAGCTCGTCGTCGACAAAGAAGCGACCGCCCTGGCGCGGCTCAACAGCCGCGTGCCGCCTACGCCCTTCGTGGTGCGGATGATCGACGCCGGCGTGCTGCCGGTGATCTACGGCGGCCGCACCCTCGAGCTGCCGTGGCTCGCCCTCGAGTACGTGCACGGTGGCGCAGAGGGTACGACGCTCACGGAGCGGGTGGCCTACAGCGTCGACAAGACCGGTTATGCCTTCGACGCGGCTCGCGCGGCGCTGGCGGTAGAGTGCATGGCCAAGGGCATCGACGCGGTGCACGAGGTGGGGGTGATCCACCGAGATCTCACGCCGAACAACGTGCTCTGCTGCGGCTACGGTGACAGCGAGATCTTCAAGATCACCGATTTTGGTCTGGCGCGCCCGATCGGCATGAACGCAACCTTCGGCGGGATCGTCGTCGGCACGGTGGGCTATGCCCCACCCGAACAAGCGGCCCTCGACGACCGCCGCATCGGGACCTGGAGCGACGTCTTCACCTTCGCCGTCGATCTGTATTTCATGCTCACCGGCCGCGGCCTCTTTCCCACCCGCGTGGCAATGGACTCGCTGGCGCTCATCCGGGCACCCGAGCGCACGAGCGTGCTCGAGTCGAGCATGTTGAACCCGGATCTGCGCGAGCAACCCGCGGCCTGCGCCGGCATCGATCTGGCGCTCAGGCTGGCGACCGCGTCCCGTCCGGAAGACCGCCCGCGCACCGCGCAGATGTTCGCGTCGATGGTCCTGCCCTGGCTCAAGGGTGGCCCGCGCTCGGCATCCTCACGCCGAGCTGAGAGCATTGCGCCGGTGGTTCAGCCTCCGGTCGAGGCTCAGACCGCGTGGAACTGGACGGTGCGCCACCGACCGGGCGACGACCATGTGGTACGCAGCGTGGCCTGGGATGGCGATGGGCGATGCCTGGCGGCGACCAACCACGGGCTGCGGTTCTGGAACGGCACCGGCTGGTTGGCATCGCCGATGGATGAACTGCCGAACGAGCGCGGGATCCGCTTCGTGCAGCGCGTGTCGGCGGGCAGCTGGTTGGTCGGCGGGGATCAGGCAACGCTCGCGACCTACTCCGCGGACGGAGTGTCGGAGGTCGTGCGAGGTCCGTCCCCCGAGGTGAGCTTTGCGTACGCCAGCGGCGAATTCGCCGACCTGGCCGTGGTGGTCGGAGAGTCCGACAACCGCCCCCCGGTGCTGTATGCGCTCTCGTCGCGGCGTTGGCTCAAGCCGCTCCGGCTCGACGAAGTCGCGCGCGTCAGCTCGGTGGCGCGCGTGGGTGACGATCGCTGGTTGATCGCGGGTCGACGCTCCGATGGCGCCGGGTTCGCGGCGCTCTACTACCCGCTGCTTTGGCAGGTGGACATGCTCGACATTCCGCGGGTCCGTGCGCTGCTCTCGTGCGCGGGGCGCGCCGATCGGCGGCTGGGTGTCGCTACCGGCAGCGAAGGTCTCGTGGTTTGTGTGGACGACAACGGCGCGAGCCACTGGTTCTTGAAGGGCAAGCCAGATCTCCCGGCGGCGGCGGTCGACGTCGCCGGTCGCATCTGGGCCAGCGGTGCCGGGTGTATCTTCATGCGTGAGCCGGGGGCCGAGTTCTTCCAGCCCGTGTGGCAAGATCCCGATTGGGTGGCGCCCATCGTGAGTTTGTTCGCCGACGTCGGCATGGTGATCGCGATGAGCGCCGACGGCGGCATCGTCGAGGGCCGGCGCGCCGGAGCGGACGCGGTTGGGTCGACAGAGCGGGCGGGCTGAATCGGTCAACCGTTCGCCGTCACCGGCCTTGGCTGAGCATGATGGTCGCGCAGCGGGCGCCGCGAGCGACGTTGAGAGCGAACTCACCGAACAAGGCCTTGCCAGCCACGCGAGGTAGGCCGAGCACCAGCAGATCGGTGTCGGCAGCCAGCTCGACCACGGCCTGCACCGAGTCGTCGGCCTTCACCACCAGCGCTTTCGGCCTGCCACCGGCCTCGTCGTGGGCGAGCCGGGCGAGGCTCTGCTCGGCTTCCCGCAGCACTGGGTCGGGGGTGCTCTCGGCGAGCACACGCAGAAAGCTGACCTCGCGCCTGCTGCCGCGCGACAAACTGCCGAGCAGGCGAGCGCGCAGGTTGTGCTGTCGACCTCGGCCGCCGACGGGCACCAGAATGCGTCGGGCCGCGGCCAGCTCGAAACCTGGGGGTGCATTGAGCACCGCGACGTCGCAGTCCACTTGGTTGAGCAGCGACTCGAGCTCGTTGAGCGTCCGCGTCTCGTCGAGCCGCGTCAGCCCGAGCAAGACCGCCTCGCACTGACGCGTGCGGGCGATGCGCTCGATCTCGGTCCAAGGTGCGTCGGCGATCGTCATCAGCGCTTCCGGGCTGTGCCCGCGGCCCATGGCGCGGGTGAGCGCTTCGACCAGCACGTCTTGAGCGCGGACCAGCGAGAGCGGCGGGGTGTCGCTCGCGCCTTGGGGCTTTTTCACGACGCTGAGCAGCAAGACTCGGCCGACGTCTGGCGGCGAGAGCGCGCTGGCGACCTCGACCAGGCCCGCGGCGCTGTCGGGGTTCGCCACCGGGACGAGCACCAGCGGCGAGCGTCCGCGAAGCTTGAGCAGCTCCGGGTCGCGGGCCTCGGCCCGGGCGTCGGCCATCTGAGCCCGCGAGCTGAACGCGCCGATGTAGAGCAGGACACCCAGCCCCAACCAGATGGCGCTGACGGCGCCGGCCGCGGGCTCGGCGACTGCCTGAAACAAGCTGAGCGCGACGCAGCACACTCCGCCGACGACGGGGACGAGCGGGAAGAACGGTGCACGGAAGGCCCCCTCCGGCGCGCCGCCTCGGCGGCGGGCGAGATACGCCGTCCAGTGCGCCAGCGCGAAGGACACCAGAAAGATCAGGCCCGCGGCAGAACCCGCGGCGGCGAGGTTCGGCACCATGAACGAGATCGCAGTCACCGCGAGCAGCGTGGCGTAGAGCGCCATCACGGGAGTGCCGCGGGTCGGGTGCCGCTCTCCCAGGAGACTCGGCAGCGTGCGGTCGATGGCCATCGTGAACGCAACCCGCGACGCTGCGAGCAAGCACGCCTGCAGTGCCGAGAGGGTGGAGAGCACCGCGGCCACCATCACCAGGAGGTAGCCAAACGAACCGAGATACTCCCGGGCGGCCAGCGCGGTGACGGTGTCGGGGTTTTTCTCCGACATGGCTGCGATCGTGGTGCCGGCGGGTGTGCCCGCGGTGGCGACGATGAAGAGCAACGGCAGATAGATGAGCAAGCTCGCCCCGAGGCAGAGCAGGGTGGCGCGCGGGACGTTCTTCAGTGGGTCGCGGATTTCACCGCCGACTGCGGAGACCAGCTCGAAGCCCTGCGAGGCGGCGAAGGTGGTGCCCATCGCGGTGAACACACCGAGCAGGCCGTTGGGCATGAACGGGGACAGATCGGCGGCGATTGGGTCGCCCTTTCGCACACCCAGGGCCCAGAGCCCGCCGGCGATCAGCACGCCGAAGACGATCAGCTTTCCGATGGTCGGCCACTGCCCACCACCGGTCGAGTGGCGCGACAGCGCGAAGGTGTATCCGCCGGACGCCAAGACCGAGAGCACGAGCACCGCGCGGCGACCGGTCAAGAACGCGGGCGCCTGGCTGCCGGTCGCACGCCAGGCGTCGGCGCACAGCTCCGAGAAGAACGCGGCAAAACCGAGGGCGTAGAGCACGGCGCCGACGATGTACGCGAACCAAAGCACCCAGCCGACGGCGAACGCCGCGCGCACCGAGAGGATCTTCTTTGCAAAGACGTAGGCTCCGCCCGACTCGGGGAAGGCGGTGCCGAGCTCCGCGAACGAGAGCGCCGTTACGGCGGCGATGGCGCCGTTCAGGGCGAACGCGAGCAGTGCGGCGGGCCCCGCCGCGCGGAACGCCGCGCCGGCCAGGACGATGAATCCACCGCCAACGATGGCGCCGACGCCGATGCCGGTAGCGGCCAAGAGCCCGAGGGTTCGCTCCGCCGGCGGCGGACCGAGTGCGGTCGATTCGGGAGCAGCTTCCAACGCGGACTACATGTTGAGGCGCCGGCGGAACGCCTCGTTCTTTTCGGGATAGCTGGGAGAAAACACGCTGACCCAGGTCCCCTGCGCCGTGCGCACCATCAGCGCCTGAGTCCCGGCCACCGCACCCCCACTGAGCGCGCAGTGAACCAGCGCACCGTTGTGGGCGCTCTTCAACGTGGTGCCACCGCCGAGCGCCTCGCAGGTCACGTCGCCCGGGCTCAGAGTGGAGAACTCGAATACCTCCGGCGTGGCCTCCCAGTAACTCACTCGGAGTTTGTGCTCGCCGGCGGCGCGCTCGCGGGAGCACCAGCGATCTTTCTCGTGTTTGGGATCGGCGGGTTCCTGGCAGGTCACGTTGACGGCCGCCGAGGTGGGATTGCCCTTGTGAGTGCCGACCCACTCGCTGAACACTTTGATGAGCTGCGCGGTCGCCTGGCGATTGGCCTCGGCCGCCGCCTTCTTGGTGTTGGTCTCGGCCTCTTTCTCGACGATGTCCTTGTCCAGAGCATCCAGAGCGCTGCGCTCCGCGCAGTGCCGATAGGCGTAATCACGCCACTGGCGCGCGGAAGCAAAATCCTCCGCCAAGATCCCCTGGCGGATCACACTCTGGGCCTCCTCGCATTTTTTCGGATCCTTCTGGTTGCACGCCGCGAGGATGAGCAGCGCAAGGGGAAGGGCGAGGTGGAGGTTCGAACAGCGCACGAGCGACATGGGGCCGAGATACTACACGGGGTCCGCCGTGAGGCGAACCCACTCACATCGGGGTCGCCGGCTGCTCGGTCGGAGCCGGAGGCGCGTTGATTTCTCGGGCCTCTGGCGCGGTTTCACCACTGCGATCGAGCGCGAGCTTGAACAAGATCGGCCCGACCACCTCGTTGACCGTGACGATGGCGATGCAGAGCGAGGCGAACTCCGGGCCGAAGGCCGGAAATACCCGGGAGATGACCACCAGAAAGCCGATCGTCAGGCCGGCTTGGGGGACGAGGGCGGCCCAGCCCCAGCGGCGTACCATCGGCGAGTCCTTCGCCACCCGCCCGCCGATGCGGTGGGCGATCCAGGTCGCGAGCGCGCGGCCGCCCCCGAGCGCCAGCGCCAGCGGCCACAACGAGGCGAGCAGCGGAATGTCGAGGTGTGCTCCCGCCGCCGCAAAGAAGACGACGAAGACGATCGAGCTGGTCTGCTCGACCGCCGTCAGGAGCTTGGTGCCCTGCGCGGAGAAGTTCCGCACCACGAAGCCGGCGATCAGGAAGGTCAGCATCGGATCGAAGTGTAGATAGTGCAGCCCCTCAGTCAGGCCATATCCGAGCGCCAGGAGCACGACCGTGAGCTGGGAGCCGACGAAGCGCAGGTAGAGGGCCAAGAGCAGGCCGAGGGAAGTGCCGAGGGATGCGCTGCCGAGCAGTTGATTACCCAGAACCTCGAAGTCTTCGAACGATGCCTCGGCGCCGGGGACCAGGAGCTGGCGCGCGAACATCATGCCGAACGCCAGCATCACCAGCACCACGACGTTCGAAGACATCACGAACGCCAGGCTGAAGCTCGCGACGGGGCCACGCGCACGGGTCTGACTCAGGATGGCCAGGACTGCCGAGGGGCTGCGGCTCACGGCCAAGACACCCCACAGCAACGCGACAGCAAACACCCCCGCCGAGGGCATTTCACGGGTGAACGGGATGAAGCGGGCGATGGCCATGAACATCGCCGCCGACAGCACGAACACCAGTAAGGACTGGAACAGCGTTGCCGAGAGCAGACTCTTGGCGGCCTTGCGCAGGTCTCCGATTACCAGCTCGGCGCCGCCTGCCAGAGAGATCAGCGCGATGGCCAGCGTGTTGACGATGGATAGTCGGGACACGGTCTCGTGGTCGAGCAAATGCAGGATGTGGGGCCCGGCGATCACGCCCGCCAAGATGTAGCCGGTGAGATGCGGCAGCGAGACGACCTCACACAGCTCGCTCGCCAACGTGCCCGCGAGCAGGAGAAAACCCAGTGCCCCGATCAGCGACCCGGCGCCGTGAAACTCCGGGACGATGCGGATGCCCAGCCACAGCGAGCCGAACAAGGCGACCAGCGTGACGAGCTGCGTGAGGCGTGTCGTCAGGGATTTTCCGCTGGCCGGCGCGCTCATTTCTGCTCCGCGGGCGGACGGCTGCTCAGCCCGGCGCCCGTCCTCGAGGAAGGCGGCGCCGCGATCTCGCCGACGTCTCGCAATGCAAGCCGGAGCGAAGTCGGGCCGAGCAACTCACCGAAGAGGGTCACCGCCGTCGCTACCAGCAGCACCGTCTGACCCACCTCACCGCGGAAGCGAATGGCAAAGGCCAGGCCGAACGCCATGGTCACGGCGCCGGACGGCAGCATGCCGAACCCGAGCAGTCTGCCTGCGCCGCGCCCGGCCGGGGAGAGGCGGAGCAGCTGCCCGCTCACCCACTTGGTCGCAGCCCTCGCCGAGAGCACGACGAACACCAAGATCGGCAACCGCTCCGGGATGCTGAGATCCAGGTAGGCGCCACACAGCACCAGCACCGGGAGGATCACCGGGTGCTCCGTGCGATCGAGCATGGTGCGGATCTCGCCGCGTCGACCGGCCAGGACGGAGATTGTCAGGCCGAGCGCGAACAAAAGGCCCAGGCTCGACTTCCCCAGGCGGGTCGCCGTGCCGATGCCGAAGAGCGCAGCACCGAGCAAGATCCCCCATGTCTCGGTGACCCTGGACTCGACCCGCAGCAAGGCCGAGGCGAGGGCGCCGAGGAGCACTCCGACGCCCAGCGTCGTGGCGGTGAACGCCCACACGGGTAGGGCCTGCATGATGCCCGGGCTGGGAGCCATGGCGAACGCAACCGTGATGGCCACGAGGGGCACGACGTCGTCACCGTCCGCCATGTCGGCGACCAGATCAGACAACGGACCGCTGGCTTCGTAGCGTTCGACCACCCAGCGAACCGCATGTCGGGTTGTCTCGCACGACACGGCTCCGACACCGATGCAGGCAATCAGCAGCTGCCGGCCCGCGAGCGACGTGAACGCCTGCGCGTAGACGGCGAACGCCCCGGCGACGCCGAGCGCGCATCCAAGCGACAGGAGCACACCGCCCGCCAGCCGCCGCATCGGGATCCTACGATCGCCAACGAAGCCGTAGTCGACGCCGACGACGAGTGCCAGCCACGCGAGCGCGACCTGAGCAACGGGCTCGAGAGCAGCCAGGGTGGAGCGGTCCACGACGCGGAGCGCGTGCGGTCCAAGCACAAAACCCAAGATCACGTACTCCGCGCCGGAAGGCAGTCCGTAGCCGCGGATTGCGCGGCCGCCGACGAGAATGCTTCCGAGATACGCCAGCACCAACAGGCCGACCAAAACGAGGATCGAACTCACGCCCCCCCCAGGGCCCGTCCCCGCCCGAGCGGTACACCGTGTTCGACGAGGGCATCGACCAGCAGCGTGAGCAACCGCGCAGGAGCGTCCTCAGCATCGGCAGTGACGGACACGCGGAAGACCAAGCCGTCGGCGTCGGCATGCACCAGCTGGCACTCGAGGTCGCGACCGAACGAGCCCGCTGCCGTTGCCAGCAGCTCGCGCGTCGCGGCCGCGCGCTGGTCGGCCGCCACGGTGATGTCCACGCTCACCCGACCGCTGGTGAGCGTTTCGCTCGGCTTGAGCAGCGAAGCCAGGTGCGGAATTCTGAGCTCGGCGCCATCTTCCGCGCGCAATGAGACCTCCAACATCCCGAGCTTGGTCACCCGACCCAGCTGGCCTGCGACGCGAATCAGGTCGCCTTCCCGATAGCGCTTCGAATAGCTGAACGCGGCTCCGACCAGGAGCGTGGCCAAGAGCGGAGTGGCACCGAGCCCGAGCGCCGCGAGCAGCACGCTGCCGGTGCGCGACATCGCACCCTCGGAGTCGCCCGTCACCACTGGCGCTCCGAAGGCAAGCGCCGCTGCGACCAGCCCCAGGCGCAAGAGCAGGCTGGTGGGCGCGGCGAGCTCCGTGGGCAGCCACGCCACGCGGGTCTCCCCGCGGGCGACGGCGTCGAAGAACGTGCCGATGAACCGCAGGACCACCAGCAGAACGACCGCGGCAGGCAGCGTGACGACGACCAGCGGCACCGTCCCCACCAGGCGGCCCAGCAGGTTCGTGATGGGCGACACCACCATCGCGGTGAGCTTCTCGGTGTACGGCCGGGTCGCGTCGAACAGCGAGAGCGAGCCGAGCAGCCAGAAGTAGATGACGCTGAGCTGCGCGGCGAAGCGGCCGGCTCCGAAGCTCACCAGGAGCGCGCTGCGCAGGGCCGCCGGGTGTACGACCTCGAGGGAGTAGATCCGCAGTCGCGGCACCCGCTCGGGGTGCGCAATGAGGTAGCTCTGCGCCCGCTCCGCGAACTCCGCGACCTTGCGCAAGAGGTAGATCGCCAGGAGCGCCGCCAGCACGACCAGCGAGAGCGAGAAGACCGTGGTGGCGATGGCGCTGCGGTTTTGCTCGCGTCGCATCGCCTCGCGGATCTTGGCGGTGACGCGCGCAGCGTAGTCCTTGACGTTGGCCTCGCCAGCGGCGGTGGCGTCCTCGGCCGAGAGCTCGATGATCGGGCTCGGGCCCGCGAAGATCATCACCGCGTCGGCGCGCTCCTCGACTCGCACGTCTTCGGGCTTCTGGGTCTTGAGGGCTGCGGTCAGCGCGGCCGAGGCGGCCATGGCGCGCGTCCGGGGGCTCTGGTTTCGGAAACCAACGCGCACCGGAAATATCGGGGTATCGCCCAGCCGCACCTCGGATGCGTCGCGAGCGGCGGCGCTCGGCGCGGGCGCGGGAGTCGAGCTCACGGGCGGTGCGCCTTCAGGCACAGTCGGCGCTGGCTCCGGTCGCGCTGCGCTCGCCGTTGGCGGAGGCTCCGGCGGCGGTGGCGTCGGCACGTCGACCAGGTCTGCCGCGGCGCTCGCATCAGGTGGTGCCACCGCGGCGTCTGCGGCGGTACCAGCAGCCGGTTTGGGGGGAGGCGGCGTCAGCTCGAGATCGGTGGCCTGCGACGCACGTGGCGCCTGGGCCGCAGCGACGCCGACGAAGGACAGGGCGAAGGCCGCGCCCGAGATCGCCAGTGCGCGCGCTGCGCGATGAGCTCGGTTGGACATGACTCGTTCCCGTGCGGCGGCCCGCGCCGGAACTTTCGACAACCGGCCGCCGGGAAGCAAGGCCGGCGAGAACCGCGCGCTCGAGTCAGACCGCGCTGCCGCGCAGGGCACGGGCGACGGGCAGGCAAAACAGCAGAAAAACCAGGGCCAGAGTGGCCTGGGAGGCGCCGACCGGAAACTCGTAAAAGAACGCAAACAGGTAACCCAGACCGCCGGCCAGGCCGCCAATGACGCCGGCGACGATCAACGTCCAGCGCACCCGCTCGAGCAGCGCAAGGGCCGCCATCGCCGGCGCGACCGAGAGCGCAAAGACCGGCAGCGCACCGATGGCTCGGGTGGTGATCGATACCTCGACCGCAACCAGCACCCAGAGCGAGAGATCGAGCAGGCGCACAGGCAGGCGGTGCACGCTCGCTCCTTCGGGATCGAACCCCGCGAACAAGAGCCCGCGGAAGGACAGCGTGACGATCAGAAGTGAGACGATGCCGGAGCCGATCACCAGCACGAGATCGAGCGGCCGCACGAGCACGGCCGTGCCAAACAGAATGCTGACGATGTCCTGTGACTCCTGGGCGATGCGATCGCCGACCAAGACCGCTCCCGCGCTGGAGGCGAGATACACGAGACCCACCAGTGTTTCGCGTGGCAGTCGCATGCGCTGCATGCGGTAGGTCAAGATCCCGGTCGCTGCGAGCGCGAGCCCGAGCGCGCCCACCACCGGTGGGATCGAGGCGTGCAACCAGACCCCCACCAAGAACGAGAGCGCAACACCGAGCCCTGCGGCCTGGCTGATGGCGGCGGTGACGAATACGGCCCGCCGGAGCACGACGAACACTCCGAGCACCCCGAGCACCACGCCGGCGAACACGCCGCACAGCACCGGATCCTTGTAGATCCCGAGCTCCCAGCCGTGGCTGAACTCGGACCAGGTCGGCGCGCCTTCCTGGGCGCTGCGGGCGGCGCCCATCACGGGCGCGGCTTCGTCCGCACTCGGCTCGCCTTCGACCCGCGCGCCCGCGTCCGCGCCCGGTCCGGCGCCGAGATCGCCACCAAATGCCTCCTCGAGCTCCTGATCACTCAGGGCCTGATCGCTCGCCGCGGGCGTTGGCTCAGACAACTTCTGCCTCATGGGTTTTATCGGGCGGGGGGTGTTCGCTGAAACGCGCCTGGAAGCGCGCGTCGGAGAAGACCTCCGAAGGGGCGCCGGTGATCGCCGTGGCCGTGTCGCGATCGAGGAGCAGCGCGCGATCGGCAAACCGGCGCACCATGCCCAGGTAGTGGCTCACGATCACGATCGAGAGGCGATGCCGCTTGCGCAGAGCGTCGAGCAGCGTGAACGCCTCGTGTTCGGCGACCTGGTCCATCGCGCTGGTCGGCTCGTCGAGCACGGCAACATCAGCCTGCGAGACGGCCAGGCGCGCGAACAGCACGCGTTGTTTCTGTCCCTCCGAGAGGCGTCGGAACGGCTCGTCGCCGAGGGACAACACTCCCATCTCGTCGAGCGCAGCCTCGACCTCGGGTGGCTCGCCGCCGAGCCACGGGCGCAAGAAGGACCAGCGGCGGTCGAGGCCCATGCGCACGACGTCACGTGCGAGCAGCGGGTACAGCTCGTCGATGGCTTTGCGCTGGGGCAGGTACGACAACCTCAAACCCGGGCGCCCCGCCTCGACGCGCCCCCGCACGGGCGGCAAGAGGCCGAGCATGGTCTTCAGCCAGGTCGTCTTGCCGGAGCCGTTGCGACCGATCACCGCCCAGAACTCTCCGGCCCGGATCGACAGATCGATGGGCGGCAGGATGGCGTCCCCGAGATAGCCGACCTCGAGGGCGACACTCGACAGGAGAACGCTGGGGGTTTCTTCGGTCTCAGTCATGGCAGGGCCCGTCACTTGCCGTAGATCTTGAGCAGCTGATTCACGACGCCGTCGAGGTACGCGATGTAACTCTTGCCGCCCTTGAAGTCGGGGCCGCCGGGTAGTTTCACGAGCGTCGCGCCGACCTGTTTGGCGATCATCTCGCTGTTCTTTGCCGGGTAATAGGCCTCCTGCAGGAGCGCCTTCACGCCGGCCTGCTTGGCAACGTCGATCACGTGCGCGACGTGATGCGGATTCGGCGGAATGCCGGCGCGGGGCTCGACGTACTCGACGACGTCCAGGCCGAGCCAGCTGGAAAAATAGGCGATCGACTTGTGGTACGCGACCACCTTCGCCCCCTTCACCTTGCCGAGCTTCGCCTCCCAACCTTTGGTGGCCTTGCCCAGCTTCTTGATGAACGCGAGCGCGTTCTTGCGATACGCATCGGCGTGGGCGCCGTCCAGTTTTGCCAGTCGGTCGGCGATGCCCTTGGTCACGCGCGCGGCCTGTCGGGGGTCGAGCATGTAGTGCGGGTTGCCCTGCGGGTGCACGTCGCCTTGACTGCGGTCGACCTTGCCCCCCGGCACATCGAGCACCTTGATCAGGTCCGAGCAGTCGAGGAAGCCGTCCGCGCCTAACTGGATCTTGCCGTTGCGCGAGCCGGTCTGGAGCGTCGGCAGCCAGCCGATCTCGAGATCGAGGCCGATGGCGATCAGCAGGTCGGCCTTGGCCAGCTTGAGAGCCAGGTGAGGCTTGGCGTCCACGAAGTGCGGGTCTTGCGTGTGCAGCGAGAGGCTGGTCACCTCGACGTCCGCACCGCCGACCTCCTTGGCGATCGAGGCCAGATCGGCCGTGGTCGCCACGATCGCGAGCGTTGCGCTCGCGGTCTTTCCGAACGCCGAGAGCGCGACGAGCACCAGAACACCAAGCCATCGGTTCATGCTGATTTCCTCTCTAGAATGCGTGGGCGCCGTGGGCTCCCACGACCAGCTCGGCGGCCAGGAAGGCCGCCCAAATTCCTTTTCCGTCGCTCGCGGTGTCGCGGGATCCCTGCAGGCGCAGCCGAGAGAACTCGCTCGGCCAGTGGCTGACGTTGGCGCTGACCCGATGCCGAGTACGGGTCCAATCGGGATCGATGGGATCAATCGTGATGGCGCCGTCGCTGGCGTAGGCCGGCGTGCCGAGCTCGTAGCGAAGGGCCGCGCCCCAGCGGCGCGCGAAGCGCACGAAGGCTTGGCTGTATCCGCTCACGTCCCAGACCAGGCTCGGGATCTGGCGGCGGCGGTAGAGCACCTCGGTCTGAAGCGAAACGACCGTGGAGCTCTGGCGGGTGATGGGCCGGTACTTCAGGTAGAGGTCGGTCGCGTAGATCGCGGTGCGCGCGTCGCGCCCGGTGTCGTTCGGCCCGAACGCGCCCGAAGTGCCCACCAGCAGCGACCAGTTGGATGACAGATCGAAGAACTGTTTGAGCGCGGTGACGTAGAGCAGATCCTTCGGGCCATCGACTCCGGGATCACTCGCCGCGTAGAAGCTCCGGGCAGTGCCGGCGCCGGTCGCATGCGTCGCGGACGCGACGAGCTCCACGTACCACGGCAAGGGCAACAGCCAGGACAGCTCGACGCCAGGCCCTCGATTGCCTTCGGCGCCGAACGCTCGCCCGATGGCAAACGGCTGATCGACGAAGTCCCAGGCATGGGGGTGGGTCGGGTTGATGCGGCCGAAGCGCGTCAGGAACTGTCCGAAGCGCGCCTGAAGTCCGCCCGGCAGGTCGGTGGTCGTCCCGTAGACCTCTTCGATCTCGACGCCGTCCTCCGCGAACACGAGGTTGGCGTCGAAGCGGAAGTAGGGGTCGACGACACTCTTTGCCGACAGCTCGAGCGACTGCAGGTTGAAACCATTTCGTGTCGGGTCGTGGCCGCCGGTCTGGCGGTGTTCGCGCGTCGAGAAGCCGGCTGCGGCGAAATCCAGGACCAGGGACAGATCGGGGTTCATCGAAGCACTCCCGCGGGCCGGCTTCGAGGCGGCGGACTCGGGACGCGCCGCCGCGCCAACGGCCGGCGGGGCGCCCGGCGTCAGCTCCTGTTCGAGATCGGCGAACACGGCGTCGGTCTCCGAAGTCGGCTCCGCGCGCTCAGTCACGGGGCCCGCGGTCTTGCCGGGGACCGCTGTCGGAGGCGGTGCTGTCTCATTGCTGGCGTCGGGGTCGCCGTCGATTTCGCCGACAGCGGCGGCTCGTGCTTCGGCAGGCGTGCTCGGTCGCGCTCCTGGCGGTGTGGCCTGGGCGAGCGCGACCTCTGCACCCAGCGTGAGCGCGAACGACAGGGGAAATGCTTTGAACAACGGACGAAGCCTCACGAACGGATAGCGGCGAGCACGAGTCGAAGCGAGCGTGGGCGAACCACGATCGCTGGGGGACCCCGGGCGCAGCGGGTGGGCGCGCACCGGGTGCTGAGACCGGCGACGGAGCGCCGGTGCGGCTCAGCCGAGCTCGGGCGGGGAGAGCTTCGGCGCGAGCGCCAAGAGCGAGATGCTGACGTGCGCGCGCGCCGGAGCCAGAACCACCCGCGCATCAGCGGGCGTTTCCTGCGCTCCGAGGGCAGCGAGCTCGGGCAGCTCCGCCAGCTGATCGGGAGTTCGGATCGGGAACGCGCAGTCGTCGTGGGTGCCGTGGTCGAGCTCGGCGCTGGACGTCACGGTCGGCGTGTCGCCGGCGGCCGCGATCGCGACCGGGGGCGCGGTACCGTGATGCAACGTGCCGTGCACGCTGCACAGGTAGTGTGCGACCAGCACGTGGTGCCCGATGCTCGCGAGCTGCGCGCCCATCAGCGCGAGCGCCAGCACCGACGCGAGCAACCGCGACAGCGCGAGGCAGCGGGAGGTTCGGGGCTGGCGACGAGTCATCGAACGACAGCGAAGTATTGCCACGTGAGTGGGCGGGTCCGCAACCCGAGAGGGCGCACCTGCGCCTGTGGTTCAGAGGCCGCAGCCCTCGCGTCTCTGCCACCACGGTGGGGAGCAGAGAGCGCCGCGAACCCGCGGAAATTTGGCTGGTCCGGCCCTTGCTCCGTAGGGTGGATGTTCGGGCAGTGCCCGGCAGGAGAGCTTCACCATGTCCAGCCGCGTTTTCCTCGTTTCACTCTGTCTTGCTTCACTCGTGAGCGCCTGCGGGCGCAGCAAAGCCCCGGGTGTTTCCCGGGAACCGCTGGCGAAGGGCGCACTGATGAAAGCGAGCCCGGCGAGCCCAGCGACTCCGGGCGGCAAGCCAGCCCCGGGCAACCCCGCGGTCGACAAGGCGGGCCCCGACAAGGCTGCGCCCGACCAAGCAACCGCCGGCGAGGTGGCGAGACCCGCCAAGCTGAGCAAGGCCAGCTCGGCGGAGGCTTCGAAGTCCCCGGACTCACCCGCGGCGATCCGAGCGGAGAAGAACCCGAGCGACCCTGCCGCCGTGGGAGCGGGCCTCACGGTCAAGCGCCTGGTGGTCACCCGCAGCATCGACAATCGTGAGCCGACCGAGGCCGGAACCCTGAGCGCGAGCGATGAAGGCCCGCTGATGGCGTTCGTGGAGATCGAGAACAAGGCCGACGTGGCCGACTCCGTCGCGATCACCTTCGAGCGCGAGGGTCAGAAGAGTGTCGGACACATCAAGCTGGAGGTGCCCGCCAAGAACTCGCGCTGGCGCACCTGGGGCAAGACCCGGCAGGTGCGCAGCCCCGGGACGTGGATCGTGCGCGTCCGCACCAGCACGGGCACCGAGCTCGCGGCGAAGACGTTCGTCGTCGAGTGACGGCGCGAGCTTCAGCCGAGGAACGCCCGGAGCGCGCGCGCGACGGCCTCCGGTTGATGGCGTTGCAACATGTGGGACGCATCGTTGATGGTCACGCTCTCGGCGCCGGGTAGGCACGCCACCCGCTCTTCGAGGTTCTCCAGAGATCGAAACGGAGACTCGGCCCCATCCATCAAGAGCACCGGGCAGGTGATGGCGCGCCAGAAGGCCTGCGCCGAGTCCATCCGGAACGGGTAGGGCCCGCGGGTCACGTGCAGCGGGTCGTGCTTGAAGCTGCGCTCACCGCTCGGCAGCGCGTTCGTGCCGCGCTCGGCGAAGAACAGCGAGAGCTCGTCGGACAGCAGGGGATCGGCGTGACGCAGGCGTGCCGCTGCGGCATCAACGCTGGCGTAGCGCCGGCCTTCCCCCGCGGCGATGCGCTGCCAGGCCTGCACCCAGTGCCGGGCACGAACGGGGGGCGCGGTCTCGTCCTCGGGGGGCCCCAGGCCCTCGAGCAGTGCCAGCCGCTCGACGCGCTCGGGGAACGCACCGGCGTAGTAGGCCGCAATGCTCCCGCCCATCGAGTGCCCCACGAGCGCGACCTGCGCGGAGCCGAGGACCGCGACCAGCCCCGCGAGATCGGCGACGTAGTCCATGAAGTGGTAGTACCCACCGGCGCCGACGCGATCACTGTCGCCGTGTCCGCGCATGTCTACGGCAAGGATGTGACGGTCGCCGAGCCCCTGGGCCACGAGCGGCGCAAAACCCCAGGCCATGTCCAGGAAGCCGTGCACGAGGATGACCGATGGCCGCTGACCCTGAAGCTCTTGACCCCACTCGAGCACCGAGAGGGTCAGCCCGGTCGGGATGGGGATGCGACGCGCGCTCGGTTCGATCACCGCCCACGACCATGAGCGAGGCAGAGTGAAAATGCTAGCGTCTGTTTGTCACTCGGTCGTATCGGGCGGACTCGTCGAATGGAGCACAGCAGACAACCGGCCACACTGCTGCTCGACCAGGCGCCGATTTGTATTCTGGTGGTGGACCGCACGGGGGTGATCCAAGCCGCCAACGTGGAGGCGCAAGCCTTGTTCGGGTGGACGGAGGGTGAGCTGGTGGGGTCACCCATCGAGGTGCTCGTCCCCGGCCCGCTGCGTCGCCACCACGCCGAGTCCCGCGCGCGCTTCGCCGAGTCGCCCCGCAAACGAACCATGGGGAGCTCGTCTCGGCTCGAGGCGCGCCATCGGGACGGGCACCTGTTCCCCGTCGACGTGATGCTGGCGCCAATCGACGACGGGAGGGTGCTCGCGGTGGTCGTGGACCGCAGCGAGCTGCGCCGCGTCGAGGACGAGGCCAGGCGGGGCCAGGCGACCTTTCGCCACGTCATGGAGAACGTCCAAGACATCGTGTACGTCGTCCGCACGGACGACAACCCGTTCGCGGGTCGCGTCGAGCTCCTGAGTGATCACGTGTCGAGCGTCGTGGGTTATGCCGCCGCGGACTTCATCACCGATCCCGAGCTCTGGTTTCGCTGCATCCACCCCGACGACATCCCTGAACTTTCGCGGGCGACGACCGCGATGTTCGAGACCGGTCGGCCTGTCGTGCGGCGTTATCGCATGCGCCACAAAGACAGCCAAGAGTGGCGGCAAATGGAGGATCGCGCCGCGCCGCTTCCCGAGTCTCTCGGCCGCGGCGGCGGCTACTGCGGGGTCGCGCGGGACGTGAGCGCGGAGCACGCGTCTTCGTCGCGCATGATGCAGACGGAGCGACTGGCTGCGCTCGGTCTGCTGGCCTCCGGGGTGTCCCACGAGCTCGGCAACCCCCTGACCTACGTGCTGGCCAGCATGGACCAGGCCGTGTCCCTCCTCGACTCGAACCCCACCGAGCTCAGCCGAACCAAGGAGCTCCTCGGCGACGCGCTCGAAGGGGCCCGGCGCATGCAGGCCATCCTGGCGGACTTCGCGGGAATGAACCGCGCGTCGAGCGGGGTCAGCCTGATCGACGTACGTCGCGCCGCCGATCTTGCCGCGCGCCTGGCGTCGGCCTCCCTCGGCGACCGCACCGAGTTGGTGCGGCGCTACACGGAGGTTCCGCCCGTGCGCGCGGACGAGACCCGGCTGGCGCAGGTCGTCCTGAACGTGCTGCTCAACGCCGCGCACGCCATCCCGGAGGGGCGGGACGGCCACATCGTGCTGACGGTCGAGCGGGGCGGAGCCGCCGAGGTCGTGCTGACGGTCGCGGACGACGGGGACGGGATGGCACCCGGGGTCCTGGGCCGGGTATTCGAGCCGTTCTTCACGACCAAACCCCCGGGCATCGGGACCGGGCTCGGCCTGCACGTCTGTCGGACCCTGGTCCGCGAGATGGGCGGTGACATCAAAATCGAGAGCACGGGCGGCCAGGGGGCGTGCGTCCGGGTGGTGCTGCCGGCGGCGATCGTGTAGCTTTCGACCTCTTGGGCCCGGCGCGAGGAGCGCCGAATACTGCCCCGAGCCAGGAGCCACCGTGAGAATCGCCACTATCACTGCTTTGATCAGCGTAACCTTGGGATCTGCCTTTTTTGCTGCCTGTAGTAGCAGCAGCGGCGGCGGGGGAAACACCGGTGGCAACACCACGGTCGGGGGCTCCGGCGGCGTCGGCACCGGCGGCGCGCCGGTCGGCGGCGCGGGCGGCTCGAGCGGTGGCAGCGGCGCGACGACCAGCGGCGGCGCGGGCGGCGGCACGTCGGCCGGAAGCTGCAAAGGGCAGTGCGGCTCGGCGGATCCTCAGGGCACCGCGCAGTGTTACTGCGACAGCGCCTGCGAAGGGAACAAAGACTGCTGCGCGGACTACGCTACGGAGTGCCCATCCGTGCCGAACCTGCCGCTTCCCGCCGGCTGCGTGAACGCGAACTTCAAGACGCCGTGTAACCCGGTGACCAACGAAGGTTGTACCGGTGCGGAGTCCTGCGACTACGTCAGCGGCGGCGTGAAGTGTTACCCCGACGGCAACACCGAGCCGGCCGACGCGCCCTGCGACACCAAGAACAACAAGTTCTGCGTGCCCAAGTACCACTGCGACGGTGCCAGCGAGGCGCAGCCCATCGGGGTCTGCAAACACTTCTGCTGCGCGGACACGGACTGCGCCGCAGGCGTGAAGTGTGTAGCGGCCAGCGCCAACATCGGCACCCTCGGGGTGTGCGGTGGAACCGTGACACCGACGGACGGCGGGACCGACGGCGGTGGGACCGGTGGCAGCACCGGCGACAGCGGCACGGACGCCGCGACGGACTGACCCGGGCAGCGGGTCTTCCACGGTCAAGGCCGCCCGGGCACCCGCCCGCGGCGGCCTTGCTGCATCCGGAGGGCTCGGAGCCGGCCGCAAACGCCTGGCTCCCAGCGCCCCAGATAAGTCGAACAAAAGCGAGCTATTATGCCCTGGACGCGAATCTCCGCGGGGCGCCGCCCCCGGGGAAATGTCCGCCGGCTCGGCCAGGGTGAGGGAAAAATCATACCCTTCGACGTAGGGTCTTTGGCTGTGGGCATGAAAACTTACTTCACGACTCTCGGGCTCGGCTTGACGCTCCTCGTCACTGGATGCGGCGGAGGCGACGACAACGGTGCTCCGAAGATGGACGTCATCCCGGATCAAATCGCGGCCGTCGGTACCGAGCTGTCCGTCGCCCTCCGGGCTTCAGATCCGGACGGTGACTCGATCACGTTCAGCTACAAGTCGGACCTCGGCAAGATCAGTGATCGCGCCCAGCTGGTCAGCGGCGCGGGCGGGACCGCGGTGTTCAAGTGGGTGCCGATCGGGGCTGACGTCGGGCTGCATGCCTTCGACTTCATCGCGTCGGACGGCAAGGACGAGTCGCGGCGCACCGTTGCCATCGACGTGAAGTCCTCCGCGGGCGGCGCCGGGTCGCCGGTGTTCATCAAACCGCTGGGGACCGGCACTACCCTGGACCTGGGCAGCAAGCAGTGCGTCGACCTGCCCATCGTCATCCAGGACGCCGACAGCACTCAGGTCGAGATCGGACAAGAAGCTCCGCTCATCGACGGCGCAACCCTGGAGCAGACCGACGGCCTGGTCGCGAACTGGCACTGGTGCCCGAGCCCCGAGCAGATCGGCGGCGGGGAGCTGCACTCGCTGCTCTTGTCCGCGACCGATGGCGACAACCCCAAGGTGCTCAAGGACTACCTGGTCGTGCTGCAGAAGGGTTCGAAGAACGACTGCCCCGGGGACGGCCCGGTCATCGGCCACGTGCCCGCGGACAAGTCGACGAACCAGGATCTGGCCATCGTCGCCGACGTGAGCGACGACAAGGGCCTGAAGTTTCCGCCGCTCTTGATGTTCAGCACCAAGGATCCCGGTGCCAATCCCGATCTGGCCGCCATGACCCAGATCACCATGAACCAGGTGTCCGGCGACATGGTCAACGGCAAGTGGTCCGCGAGCATTCCGAACCCGGTCGCCGACTCGCCGCAAGGCGCGACCGCGAAGCTCTATTACCTGATCATCGCCAACGACAACGACGACGCCGAGGGGGACTGCGATCACCAGACTCGCTCGCCGGAGCCGGGCTCCCACAGCATGACGGTGACCAACGCCCCGAGCCCGGGCGCCAAGGAGTGTGACTCGTGCTCCAGCGACACGCAGTGTGGCGGCGCCGCCGACAACTGCATCTTCGTCGCCAGCGCCAAGGTATGTGGCATTGCTTGTCTCGACGACTTCGACTGCCCGCTCTCCCACGAGTGTTCGCCGTCCCCCGTGCTCAGCGTCGGGGGCAAGAACGCCAAGCAGTGTGTCCCCAGCTCCGGCAAGTGCGGCGGAGCCGCGATCCAGTGCACGGACGACTCGTACGAGGACAACGACTCACTGACCGAGGTCAAGACCAAACCGGGCATGCCGCCGGGCACCTATCAACTGAAGAGCTGCCCCGCAGTGGCGACGTCTTTCGACGACGAGGACTGGTACCCCATCGACATCTCGGCCGAGGCCACGGTCACCGGGACACTGAAGGGCGGCACGTCGAGCAACCTCGATCTGATGCTGAAGGACTCGGCGGGCAAGGTCGTGGTGAGCTCGGCCAACACCGGCTCCCAGGAGACCATCACGACGTGCCTCGCGCCGGGCCGGTACTATTTCCACGTCTGGGCCTGGTCCAAGGCGGAGAACTCGTACTCGTTGACCTGGTCCAAGAGCAACGGCTGCGTTCAGCAGTGCGTCGATGACTCGTCCGACACCGGCGGCAAGAACGACGACAACAAGTCCCAGGCCCGAGACGCCGACATCGGCGGCGGTCCGTACAAGTCAGCCAGCCAGCAGATCTGTTCGGCGGACGACGACTGGTTCAAGGTCTTCATGGTCAAGGACGAGACCATCAAGGCGACGCTGAAGTTCACCCAGACCAAGGCCAGCGAGGACCTCGATCTCTACCTGTACGACATCGCGGGCAAACAGCTCACGGTCTGCACCGAGGCCGACCCCTGGACGTGCGACAGCACCAACGGCCAGTCGAGCAGCTCGAACGAGAACCTGTCGTGGAAGATCCCGGTCTCCGGCGACTACTACGTGGTGGTGCACGGGTGGGAGGGCGCCTCCAACAAGTACGACATTTGCATCGACTACACGAGCACGAGCAAGACGACCAACGGATGTCCGCCGCTGTGACAACTGGAAGATGGCGGCGTGTCGTGGTCGCCGCGCTGGCCATTGGCTGGGCAGCGTGTGGCTCGGACGCGTCCAACGCGCCCGCGGGCAAAATAACCGATCTCTTGATCAGCAAGCTCAGTCCCGGTGCCCTCGTCCCGGGCAGTGTGCTGATCGTCGAGGGGAACTTCGTCGATCTCGAGCCGGCGTTCGTGAGACTGACGGGCGCGTTCGACGGCGCGAGCGTGAACGCCATCCTGCCCGCCGAGCTCAAGGGCCTCGGTCGGCTGGAGGTGAAGTGGAACGGCGGCACGAGCATGGGCCTGCCGGGCAACGACGGGCAGTTCGTCGGCCGCGCGCAGGTGAGCGCCAGCGTGCCCGCCGACCCGCGGGAGCACTGGTCCGCGCCGCGGGACGTGAGCTTGACGGTGTCGTCGCGGCTCGAGCCCAAACTCTACGGCGTCGAGGAGGGCATCAAACAGGTCAACGACGCGATCCGCGTCGAGGGCGAGGACTTCCTCTTGGGTGGCACCGAGGGTCGAACGATCGCAATCCTCGAGGGCTGTTTTAAAAAACAGGGTGCCGCCTGTGTCCCCTTCGCAGACGTCGAGATCCCGCTCGCCCCTGAAGCGGTGACCACGGACGTGACCACGCAGCGCAAGATAGCAACCTTCCCCTTTGCGCCGAAGATCGCCGGCATCGAGCCCGGACTCTTCCAGGGCAGCGTGCGGCTGCGCAACGATCACCTGTCCGCCGGCGTCTCCCAGGAGACCGCGCAGATCGCGGTCGACATCCAGCTGGTCGCGAGCACCCTCACGTCGTTCTCGCCGGCCGCGGCCAGCCTCGGGCAATACGTCGAGATCACGGGTGGTGGGTTCGTCGGCAAGAACAAGGACGTCGAGGACTCGACGACCGCCGCGACCCGCGTCCAGCTGGCCGGCACCTTCACGCCGACCGGCGCGCCGCAGGGCAACCCCGTCAACCTCGAGCTCATCACCGAGTTCGTGAACGGCAAGCTCGTGCGTTACGTGCTGAACGAAGAGGACGCGCTCGGTCAGGCTGCGGATCTGCGCAGCGTGACGGGGGTCTTCAAGGGTACGGCCAAACCCATTTCCACCTACGGAGCGCAGTCGGTGGTGGGACCGGAAATCCAGGTCAGTCTCGGCATTGCTTCCGTGAAACAGGTGGTGTGGGTGAACTGGCTGCCGACCTACCGCGGCAGCCTCGAGCACCTGGGGCTTCGGGCCGCCGACCACCGCATCCGCGACCGCATCCTCCAGGCCATCGCGCAGGCGTACCTCGGGGTGAACATCGAGTTCCGGGACGAAGAGCCCCGGGACTTCAAGCTGTTTGCCCAGGTCGATCTGGAAGGTCCCGATCCCAACGGGCTGGGCCTGCTCGGTTACGACAACTCTCCGGGCAAGGACAAAGGCAACGATCGCCTGGCGGACAAGATCGGCGGCGTGAACGCCGTCACCCAGGAGGGCGGCTACCCGGGCTTCGGCGGGGTGTTCATCGACTCGTTGTTCGGCTTCAGCACTCACCCCGGGAAATACGCACAGAAGCTCGAGGTGGCGGATCCGCTGTTCGACAAGATCTTCGATCCGTTCCGACCCGATCGCGGGGGCAAACCGGTGCTGGCGGAAGAGCTCGGCGACGGGGTGCCGACGCTGACGAACGGCGCGGGATGTCCGGCCCCGAAGAGTGACCGCAAGCAGCGCATCGCCTGCGCCATCTGGGTGCTCGGCTCCTTGATCGGTACGACGACCGCCCACGAGGTCGGCCACTCCCTCGGGCTCGCCGATCCCGAAGGGGAGGAATTTCACGATCCGGGCGATGAACCCAATCGTCTGATGGACTCCGGCGGAGCACGTCCCTTCAGCGAACGCGCCGAGCTCGGTGACGGTCCGGGGGTGTTCTGCGACACCGAATACAAGTACCTGAAAGAGATCTTGCCGACGCCGGAGCCGGATCCGCTCGCTTACCGGCCGACCTGCGACTGAGGCATCGCTCCGCGCTCGGTCACAGGCTCTTGATCCAGGCGTCCACCGCAGCCAGGCCCACGCTGTCGACGTCCTCGGTGCCGAGCGGCGGCATCTGGGTCAGCGTGCCTCGCTCGTTCATGCGGATGTGCATGTCACTCTTGCTCGGATCGCCCGGCACGACCCGGGCCTGACCGGTGCTTGGATTCGAAGCGGTGAGGGGTTTGTTGGCGGTGGACAGGTACGTGTCCGTGGTCTTGACCGAGCCGAGGTTGCCGGTCTTCATCCAGAGCTGCATGTCGACCAGCGCGAAGACGAAGCTGGTGTCGTTGTGGCAGATGCCGCAGTTGGCGTGCAGGTAGCCGAGGCCCGCTTGGTCCGCCGCCGAGCCCGGCACCACGAAGTTCCCGCTGGGATTGTTGGTGAGACGGCCCGCGGAGATCAGGCTGGTGAGGTTCTCACCGGCGTTATTGTGCGAGAGCTGGATGGCGGTGAACGACGCCGCGCGGTCCTTCAGCTTGCCGTGGCAGTTCGTGCAGTCGTCGGTCGAGGGAATGTCGTGGGGAGTGCCGGAGGCGTTCTTCACCCCGGCAGGCACCGCGTCGGCGTCCGTCTGCGCGCTGTTCCACTGGTAGGCCATCATCTGCCACTCGGAGTCGGAGACCTTGTGGAGCAGCCGCGTCTCGACGCGGACGCTGTTGCGTGAGAACTCCTTCCACAGCTTGGTGCCCACCGGGTAGACCCAGTAGTCCATGTCACTCGTGTCGATCTTGGCCCCGGCGGGCAGGTACACCCAGCGCTTCTTGGCCGCGCCGTCGGTCCACAGCACGAAGCGCGGCGTGTACTCCTTCACACCCGTCGCCAGGGTGCCCTTGGCCGTGTCCGAGTAGAGCCCGGTGGCCGAGAGTTTGTCGGGGATGCCTCCGTCACTCGTGACGCCGCCACCGCCCGATGCGCCGCTGACTCCGCCAGCGCCTCCACTGCTCCCGGCCGCGCCGCCCGTGGCGCCGCCCTGACCTCCGGACGCGCCGACGCCGCCGCTGCTGCTGCCGCCGCTGCCGCCGGTAGTGCTGCCCCCGGTGCCGGTGCCGCCGGTCCCGGACTTCTTGCTCTCATCATCGGACGAACAGCTGGCCGCCAGGGCAACCAGCGAGAGCACGGAGAACAAGCTCAGGCGCGAATACATCGCCCGAGTCTAGAGCACTTCGCTGAGCCTGGGGAGTGTGCCCATTCTCTGCGCCCGCGCTGCTCTTCTCCGCCCCTCGGGCATTCAGCGACTCGCGGCCCAAGCGCGCTGAGCGTCGATTCCGTGCCGAGCAAAGCGCGGCACGTAGTCGCGGCTGAGTGTGTCATCGAGGACGCGCGCGTACCAGCCCGCCGGCATCAACCCCCAGGCCCTGTCGGCATCCGGGATCTGCTGTTCGTCGCGCGCGGCCCAGGGGGCGTAGGCGCCGCGGATGCGGCTGAACATGCGCGGCAACTCCCGGTCGGCGAGCTCGACGAGCTCCGGGCCGAGCGGACTCTCGCTGAGCCACTCGAGCAGCGCCCAGCCGAAATCGCGGTGGCGCACCTCGTCCTTCAGGATGCGATCGAGAGCGCGCTTGGCGGAGACCACCTGGCACTCTTGTCGGAGCTCCTTGAACAGCCGCACCGCCACCGTCTCACCCAGACAGAAGATGTCCACGCCGTAGCGGAGCACGTCGTGCTCCAGAGGTTCGCCTGGCGTGCGACGGAGAGAGAGCGTCTCGCGATCGATGTGCGGCGGCTCCGTGCCTCCGGCGGCGGTGTAGACCCCATGGCTCAGCTCGGCGTGCACCATCTCGTCGTTCACGATGCGCAGGCCGTCGCGGATCAAGTCCGGCGACGCGCCGATCTGGATCAGCCAGAGGACCAGGTGCTGAGTGAACGAAGCCGAGCGGTACTCGGCTTCGATCCGACGGAGCCACTCGATGCGGGTGCGATCGGATGCTGCGGGCTTCGCGCGGCGGGCGCGGGACTCGGACTTCTTCGCAGCCATGCCGGCCTCGCTTCGGTGCTCTCAGGTCGCTTTGCGCGGTTTGTCGTTGGCCCCGGCCGCAGCGGCGACGATCAACAACAGCGCCGCCAGCAAGCCGGAGACGATCGGTCGCGTAGCGTGGGAGCGTTTCGCCTTCGGGGTGGCGCCGCTGGGCCTGGCTGACGTCGGTGCGGGTTCCGGCGGATCCGGCGGCACGTCCGCCCGGGCCGGCGTCGCGAGTGCGAGCGCGAAGATCACTCCAGCGAGGGCGAGCGTGCGCGAGGCCATGCACTTCACGGGTATTCGGAGCCGTCCCAGCCGTCAAGTCCGAGCGCCGCGCTGACCTCCTGGCGCACGCTGGGGTCGGGGTCTTCGCGTGCGTCTTCGAGCAGCGCCCGGGCGGCATCACCCCCGATTCGGCCGAGCGCCCACGCTGCGTGCCCGCGGACGATGGGGCTCGGGTGACCGCTGAGTGCCCGGCCCAGGGCAGGGACCGTCCCGGCGTCTGCGAGGTTGCCAAGGGCCACGGCCGCGTTGCGTGCCAGCACGTCGCGGCTCACCCGACGCAGCGCGGTGCGGCGCACGAGCTTGCGGTACTCGGCGTTGCCCGCGGCGAGCAAGCGCAAGAGGTCGAGCCCGGACTCGGCAATTCGACCCGCCAGCTCCGGTGACGAGGCGCGCGGCGCCGCGGACGCATCGAAGGGGCAGACCGCCTGACACTCGTCGCAGCCAAAGACGTGGCTGCCCAGCCCCGGCCGGACCTCTGGCGGGATGGCCGCGTGGTGTTCGATGGTCCAGTACGAAATACAACGCCCTGCATCGACGCTGAATGGAGCGGTGATGGCTCCGGTCGGGCAGGCCTCGATGCACAGGCGACAGTCCCCGCAGCCCGGAGCAACGGGGATCTCGGTCGGAGCGAGCTCGAGATCGATCAGCAGCTCGCCCAACAGCACGTTCGTGCCGACGCCGGGCACGATGAGCAGCGTGCTCTTGCCGATGAAGCCGAGCCCGGCGCGCACGGCGAGCTCGCGCTCGAGCAGCGGTGCGCTATCGACGGCGATACGTGCTCTGAGTGTGCGTCCTGACGCGGTGGCGAGCCACTGCGCGAGCACCCGGAGTTTCTCCTTCATCACGAGGTGGTAGTCGGTGCCCCGGGCGTAGGCGGCGACCGCACCGGAGAGCGCCGCTCCCTCCCGTGCGCGCTCGACTCTGCTTGGGGTCGGGTAGACCAGCGCCACCACGACCACCGAGCGGGCGGCGGGAAACACGGCGCGCGGATCGGCGCGCTCCCCACCGCGCAGGTAGTCGAGGCCTGCTTCATGGCCGGCCGCGAGCCAGCTCGCGAGTCGCTCGCGAGCGTCGGGCATCGGAGCGGCGCGGGTGATTCCCAGGCGCACAAAACCCAAGCTGCGGGCTTGCTGTCGCATGGGTTCGAGCAAATCGACCCCGACCAGCGCGGGCTCGGCGCGTGCTCCGGGTTCGTGCTCCGTCACGCCGGGGTCGCTGGTCGTGTCGGGCATGGGCCGATGTTACCCCTCGACAAGCCGGCCTGTACGACAGAACCTCGGGTCATCGATGTCGACGGCGCGTCGCACCGAGCCGGCCTTGCGCCTGCTTCGCCGAGCCGCGGGTCCGCTCTCGGGCTGGCCCGCCAAGAGCGCGCGGGTCGCATTTCTCCTCGGCCGCTACGCAGGGCGCCGGCATCGCATACAGCTCGAGCGACTGCGTGCTCTGGGTCTCGTCGACGCCGTCCCCAACGACGTGCAGCTCACCGTGGGCGCCATCGACATGTTGCGGTTCTGGATCTCGCCCGCCGCCGCCGACTACTACGCGGAACAAGGCATCGACTACACCTTCCATCAGGTCTTGCGCTTCCTCGACGACCCAGCGGGTCTGGGTGATCCGGTCGGATTTTTCAGCGAACGCGACGCCATCATCGGTCACCTGATGCAGGTCGTGCACGCCAACCCCGTGTACGACCTGCAGCTGCTGATGCTTCACGACGCTGGGCTCGATGCCCTCGAGCGTCAGCTCACGGAGATGCTCGACGGAACGCATCCGCGCGCGCATTCGATCTCTGCCATCGTCGAGGAGCCGGACTACCACCAGCGACTGCTCGACTACGTGCGGGTGTTCCGCGCCGATCCGCGCTCGCCTCCGCCGCTGCGCAAGAACATCGAGGGGCGGTTCGACGCTCTGGAGCGCACCTTCGGCTCGCTGCCCGGGGCCATGCGCTATTTCTGTCGCCTGCCCAAGCGCTGGCCGGCGGGCCTGGCCCACCTGCGGCAGGTTCACGGGCTCTTGCCCGAGCTGGCCGAGCCCGAACCGGATTCCGGCGCCGAACCAGCGCCGGGCAAGGAAAAAGCCGGGCGCAGGGAATAGTCCGCAGGCGTTCCGGTTCCCCACGCGGGCCGCTCTTGTGGTAACGCGGGGCCCCCGAGCAGACCGTTCGGGTGTCCGGCAAACGGGCCGGCCTTCAGAGGATCAGTCGTCAGCCGTGATCGAGATCCGCGAGCTTTACAAATACTATGGGGATCGGCGGGCGCTGGGCCCGCTGTCCGCCAACATCGAAAAGGGAGAAATCGTGGGTTTGCTCGGCCTCAACGGCGCGGGCAAGACCACGACACTCCGCGTCTTGGCCTGCGATCTGCTGCCCACCAGCGGCAGTGTGCGGGTGGCAGGGCTCGACGTGGTCGAGACCCCGCACGAGGTGCGCAAGCGCATCGGGTATCTCCCGGACACCCCGCCGGTCTACCCCGAGATGAGCGTCGACGAGTATCTGACGTTCGCCGCCAAGCTGCGCGGCGTGCGCGGAGCCGACGTCGAAAAGCGGGTTGACGAGACCCTCGAGCTGACCGAGACCGGCGACGAACGCGACCGGCCGATCGGCGCGCTCTCGCATGGCTTCCGGCAGCGGGTGGGTATCGCCCAGGCAATCGTCCACCGGCCCGAGCTCGTCGTGCTCGACGAACCCATCAGTGGCCTCGATCCGGTGCAGATCGTCGAGATGCGTGACCTCGTGCGCAGCCTCGGCGGGGAGCACACGGTGGTGGTGTCGAGCCACATCCTGAGCGAGATCCACGAGACCTGCGACCGCATCCTGGTGATCCGGGACGGCGAGATCGTCGCGTCCGGCACCGAGAAGGAGCTGTCCGCGCGCCTGCTCTCCGGCATGCGGCTGTCGCTGGTGCTGAAGGTGGGTGCCGATGGCCGAGAACGCGCGACCCAGCTGATGTCGGGCGTCGCGGGGGTGACCCACGTGGAGCTGCTCGACGACGCCGCAGCGAACGCGGGCCGGGGAGCCGGCGAGCTAGCGAGCTACCGGGTGCTGCTCGCCCACGACACGCGCGACGAGCTGACCCGGGCGGTCGTGCAAGGGGGCTTCGGCCTGCTCGAGATCACCCGCGGCGAGCGTGAGCTCGAGAGTGTCTTCCTGGAGCTCTCCCGCAGCCTCGAGGAGCCCGGCTCGACCAAGAAGAAAAAGAAGAAGAAGGTCCGGCCGCTGGCCGCCGAGCCGGAGGAGCAAGCGTGACCCAAGCCCTGCTGATCGCTCGGCGCGAGCTGAACGCCTACCTCCGCTCCCCCCTCGGTGCCATCGTCATCGCCGGTGCGCTGCTCATCGACGGCATCTACTTCTACTGGAAGGGCCTGACGGAGAAGCTCGTCTCGGCGCAGGTGCTGAGCGAGTTCTTCTATGGTGCCAGCGGCACGACCATGATCGCAGGCATCGTGCTGGCCATGCGCCTGCTGGCTGAAGAGCGCCAGACCGGCACGCTGACCCTGCTCAACACCTCGCCGATCAAAGACGGCGAGATCGTCGCGGGAAAATTCGTGTCGGCCTTCGGGGTGCTCGCGTTGATGACGCTCTTCACGCTCTACATGCCGCTCCTGATCTTCGTCAACGGCAAGGTCAGTGTGGGGCACATCGTGGTGGGCTACGCCGGGCTGCTCTTGCTGGGCGCGGCGTCGCTGGCCATCGGCCTGTTCGCGTCGGCGGTCGCCCGCTCCCAGGTCGTCGCCGCGCTGATCGGCGCGCTGATCTTGGCGCCCATGGTGCTGCTCTGGGCCGTGGCCAAGGCGGTCGATCCACCGCTGAACCGCGTGCTGTCTTCGCTGGCGATCCACCACGAGAACTTCCGCCCATTCATGAACGGGATCTTGCAGCTCAGTGGCGTCGTCTACTACCTGGCCGTGACCTACTTCTTCTTGCTGGCGGCCACCAAGAGCCTGGAGGCACGCCGATGGCGGTGAAGGACGAAGACCGCGAATCGTCGCCGGAAGTCGGCGACGAACACGACGAGCACGACACCGAGGCCGAGCGGAGTGACCCGCCGCCCGCGCCCAAGGCCGAGAGCCGCGAGTCCGCGTCGGACCCGCCGCCCGCTCGCAGCAGTGACGCGCCGGCACCGGCGGTGGACCCCGCGCCCGAGCCGGGTGCGAAGCGTGCGGCTCCGCTCTGGGTCGTGCCGGCTTTCCTGGTGGGCATGTTGCTCGTTTATCTGGGTGAGCACGTGCTCGAACCCATGGCGACCCTGCGCTGGGTCGTGACCTTCGCGGGTCTCGGCGCCGTGAGCGGCGCAACCGCAGTCAGATTCATGCCGCGCTTCCGCATGGGCGGCGAGCGCAGTGACATCGAACGGTTGCTGGGCGCGCTCAGTGTGCTCGGAGTGGCCGCCCTCGCGCTCTATTTCCTGACCAGCGATTGGGGTTGGGAGAAGTCGGGGCTGATTGCGCTCTCGCCCGACACCGGCGAGCGCGTGCGAGGCGTGCTCTCCATCGTCTGGGTCGCCCTGGTCCTGGTCGCCGTCGTGCCGATGGCATTCGCCGAGGCCGCGCTGTTCCCGATGCGACACGCCGAGCGCCCGGAGGCGCGTCGGGTGCGGGCCGCCGCGGTCAGCGGCCTGACGCTGGTGCTCGCGGCCATCTACGGCGCGCTGTTCGTCTACTCGGCCGACAAGGTCGGGACGAAGGTCGACTATTCGTATTTCAAGACCTCGCGTCCCAGCGACTCGACCCGCAAGATCGCCGAGAGCCTGAACGAACCCCTGGAGGTCGTGGCCTTTTTCCCCGAGGTGAACGAGATCCGCTCCGAGGTGCAGAGTTACCTCGGCGAGCTCGGGCGGGGTGTGCCGAACCTCAAGATCGAGATCACCGACCGGCTGCTGGTGCCCAAGCGTGCGAAAAAGCTGAAGGCCACTCAGAACAACGTGATCGTCCTGGCCAAGGGCTCGGTCACCGAGAGCCTGACCATCGGCATCGACGAGAAGAACGCGCGCCCGAAGCTGAAGACCCTGGACCGCGATTTTCAGGAGAAGCTGCTGAAGATCGTGCGCGCTCGGCGCATTGCTTACCTGACTGTCGGGCACGGTGAGCTCAACGATCCGGCGCAGGGCGACGGCGGGGAGCGCGCGGTGCGCATCGCGCGCACGATCCTGCAAAAACAGAACTACCTGATCAAGGATCTGGGACTGTCGCAGGGGCTCGGCAGTGAAGTTCCCGACGACGCGGACGTGGTGCTGTCGCTCGGTCCGACCGAGTCGTTTGCCGACGAGGAGGTCGCCGCGCTCTCGCGCTACGCCAGCCGCGGCGGCAAGCTCTTCGTCGCGCTCGATCCGGAGGGCATGTCCTGGGCGGAGACCGGCAAAGCAGCGACGGGCGATGAAGAGCCGGCGGAGCCAGAGCCGGCGAACCCCGCACCAGCCACGAGCGGGTCTGCGGCAGCGGTCCCACCGGCGCCCTCATCCAAGCCCACGCCGTCCGGAAAACCCGCGCCGAAGCCCGCGCCCGCCGCGCCGTCCGCCAAGCCGGCGCCGTCGGCGACACCGGCGCCTTCGGCGCACCCGGCCGCCTCCGGCTCGGCGCACCCTGGCCCCGCTCCGAAACCGGAAGCGGCGCCGGCTCCCGCCGTCCCGGCGCAGGCGAAGGGCCTGGTCGCCCTCGGTCGCATCGTGGGGATCGAGTTCTCGCCGACCCTGCTCGCGAACGAAAAACAGCACGTGCGCCGGCGCTACAACGACTCGGACCGCACGCTGCTCGTGACCAATCGATTTTCGTCCCACGCCTCGGTGTCGACCCTCAGCCGCAACTCGGCGCGGGCCGCCGTCGCGGTCTTTGGTGCCGGCAGCCTGGAGCGCGCCAGCGGCGCGACCGAGAAGGTCGACTTTGCGCTGCGTACGGCCCTCGGGACCTTTGCGGACGTCAACAAGAACTACCGCGCCGATGCCGACGAAAAACCCGGCACGTTCAACCTGGCAGCGGCCATTACCCGGCCGCGCACCGGCGAGGCGCTCAAGAAGAAGCCCGAGCCGGAGAAGAAGGACGACAAGAAGTCGGACAAGTCCGATCCGGACGAGATGCGGGCCTTCGTGCTCGCCGATGCTGACGCGATCACGGACGTGGTGTTGGCGAACGTCGTGGCCAACCAGGTGCTGTTTGCCGACGCGGTGCGCTGGCTCGGCGGAGAAGAGAGTTTCTCCGGCGAGGTCAACACCGAAGAAGACGTGCGCATCGAGCACACCAAACAGAAAGATCTGGTCTGGTTCTACGCGACCATCTTCGGCGCGCCGGCGCTGGTCCTCGGAGCCGGTCTGGCGTTCTCACGCCGCCGGCGCAAGCAGAGCAAGAAGGCAGGTGCGGCGTGATTTCCTGGAGAGCTCTGTCATGGCACTTGCTGGCGCTCGGTCTGGCTTCGACCGTCGCGCTGGTGGTCTGGACGCGCAAAGACCCGGCCGCCAACCAGAAGGGCGATGTCGAGGTCTGGGGCGGCTCCGCCGAGGGCGTCGAGAAGATCTCCTTCGAAGCGGAGAACCGCTCGGTGCGGCTCGAGCGGCGCAAAGACAGCAACGGGCTCTGGTACGTGGGCAGCGTCGACAAGACCATCGAGGTGAAGCCGCCTTCTCCCCACGGCGACGCCGGCGCAGCCGATGCCGGTCCGAGCGCCGCGCCGAGCGAGAAGAAACAAGAGTCGACCACGTTCGTCAGCGTCGAGCAGGGAAAGAAGCTGGCCGAGAGTGTGGCGCCGCTCTTGGCGGTGCGGCGGCTCGGCAAGGTGGACGACGCCCGGGCCGAGGAGTTCGGCTTCAACAAACCGGAGGGCACGCTCAAGATCACCGTCGACGGTCGGGAGCGGACGCTGATCTTCGGCGGCACCACGCCGGGGGGCGGGGACCGCTACGTCAAGGATGGCAACGGTGAGCTGTGGGCCATCAGCGGCAACGTCGCGCAGAGTGTGCTCTTCGCCGAGTCGCGGCTGGTCGAGCGCAAGCTCCACGGCTACGAGCCGGACGAGCTCAAGAGCGCGAAGATCTCCCGCGGCACCCTGTCGCGCGACGTCGTTCGCCTCGAGGACAAGAAGGACGGCTGGGCCGATGCCCAGACGCCCATGAGCCTGGACGAGACCGCGGGCAACTGGATGACGAAGCTCGATCGCCTGCGAATCGTTGCGTTCGTCGAGAACCCCGGCGCGCAGCTCTCCGCTGAAGCGAGCATCGTGAAGGTCGAGCTCGGCGGCAAAGGGGGTCGCAAGCTCGGCTACCTGGAGCTCTACAAAGCTCCCGGCGAGAACGGCAAGCCGAAGTATCTGGTGAAGACCGAATACACGCGCTGGTACGCCGAGGTGATCAGCAGCGTGGCCGAGCAGGTGGAGCAGGATCTGGGCTCGGTCGTCAAAGCGCCCTGAGCGCGGGCGCTCACCAGCGGTGGAAGGCCGGGTGGCCTTCCTTCACCGAGACGAACACCCCGCGGCAGGTGGCGGTGGTCTTGCCATTCGCCTCGAGGCTGGCTTCGACGACGACCTTGTCCCCCTCGACGGAGACGGCCTTCGCGCGCAGCGACACCGGGGACATCGGTGTGGGTGCACGCAGCTTGACGTGAAACTCCGCCGTGACCGTGCAGGGTGGGTGTTCGAGGGCCTTCGACTGCATCAGGGCGTGGGCCGCCGCCCAGTTGCTGTGGCAGTCGAGCAGTGCCCCCACGATGCCTCCGTTGAGCACGCCGCCGAAGGCCTGATGGTGCGGCTCCGGTGTGAACTCGGCGATCAGCTCGTCGCCCAGCACGCGGCTCTTGATGCGCAGGCCCTTGTCATTGGCGGGCCCGCAGCCGAAACAAAGGTTGTTCGGCGCGTAGCGATCCTGAAGGCTCTCTGACATCGGCGACCAGGGTAGAGTGGGTCGGGCGGACACGCCATGCTCGAAGTGGCGTAGCCAGGCTGCTGCAGGATTTTCAGCGCTCGCGCCCGCTCAACGCGCGCCGCCCAGCAGACTCTCGGCACGGCTGAGGAGCGCTCGCACGCGTTTGGCGTCGTGAACCGCAACGGCGCGATCGTCGATCACCATGCAGACCAGCGCGAGCGCCTCGCGAAACTGCTCCATGACCGGTTTGGGCAATTTGCCGGCATGCGACGGACGCCGCGGCTCGAGCGAGCCGCCGAGGCGCTCGAACAACGCCAGGGCGCGCGCTCGCAGCGCCGGATCGGTCACGGGCACACCCTCTTGGTGACAGCCCTGCGAACAGCGGGCTCGATCGACCGCGAAGCTGTGATTGCCGCCGCGTTCGCCCGACTTTCCGCGCACGCCGGCGTGACAGCCGATGCAGCCCTTGGCCACACTTGCGTGGGCGCCCGGCGGCTCGGGTCCGAACAACACACTGGCGGCGGAGGCGCTGTCGCCGCTGTGGCAGCCGACGCAGACGCGGCTCGGCGCTGCGCTCTCGGGCAGCTGAAGGCCGGGCGGCAGGCTGACCTGGCGCAGCAGTCTCGGCTCTTGATGGTCGGCATGGGGCGCATGACAGGCTGCGCAACCGATGCCGAGCTCGAGCTCCGGAGGGTTCTGGTCCTGGCGCAGGTTCAGCTTTGCCAGAAACCCGGCGGTCGTGTGACACGCTCGACAGGCGGGCTCGCGGCGGGCGCGATCATCGTGATCCGCGCGGGACATGGCCGTGGTGTTCCAGGCCTGGACGTGCCCGTAGCGCGGGGGTGCGTCGTGGCAGGTCGCGCACACGTCGGTGCGCAGAATGGCCCAGCGCGCCGACGGCTCCGGGATGGCGCCCGGGCCATGGCACGCGGTGCAGGTCACACCGCCCAAGCGGCGCAAGGCCCGGGGCAGCTCGTCCCACGCGTTTGGCTCGAGGTCGAAGACTCCGCTCCGGCCCAGCTCGTTGCTGAGCTGGCTGAACCCACCGTCTGCGATTCCGGGTTCGCCGGCGGTGTGACAGGCGAGCGCGCAGTCGACGCTGTACCCGGAGATCTGACCGCGGAGCCCACGCTCGAACACGTGGGTCATGCGCGAGCTCTTCACGGCTTCGGTTTGTCGGGCGTGACAGTCGGCGCGCCCACAATCGAGCAGCGTGTCCGCGTGGGTGCCGACGACCAACGACAGCTCCTGTTTTCTTTCGTCCTCGAGCACCCAGCGCCCCCGGGCATCGGGCTGAAAGAGCGAGTACTTCCCTTGCACGCTCACCTCGGCGTGGCCGTCCTTCGCGCGCTCTTTCACCCGCCACGCTTTGCCCCCGAGCAGCACGCGTTGTGAGACCCCCAGGCTCGGGAGCCCCGATGAACGCGCGGCTGCGGACACCCTGACCGTGAGTGAATGGTCGCCGGATTTTGCGAGGAAGAGCAGCTCGCCCCGCGTGCGCTGGGAGATCGGCACGATGCCCGGCGGGATTTCACCGGAGAACGCGGGCGTGCGGCCGTGGAGCACGAAGCCATTCTGCTCGCTGGTCGTCGTCACGGGTGAGCCGCCGGTCTGGGACCACTCCACCTTGCTGCTCAATGCGTCACGGCAGCCCGGCGAGAGGGTGATCGTGAACGGCGCGTCGAAGCCGACCTGCGTGAGATCGCCGCCCGCCACCGACAGCCACGGCGATAGGGTGATGGTCCGCCGATCACCCGGGGCGGCGTCGGCCAGACTGAGCTCCGCCGGGCACGCACCTTCGAGGCTGAGACGCAGCGGACCGCTGCCGGGGCGCAGCTCCAGCTCGAGCTGATCGAGTGCCTTTCTGGTGAGCCGCAGCGCCGCGTTGGGTTCGATGCTGGCGCGACGCACGTCGAGCCGTGAACCGACCTTGGCCCGGACGATCACGTGGACCGGAGCGGGTTCAGTGGGGGAGCTTCCGGAGCCCGACGAACAGGCGACGGCGATCGCGGCGGCGGCAGCGACACGCTTCAACTCGGTAGCCCTCGGCAGCTGCCGTGCACACACTTCTGTCCGCCCTCGCAGTCCTTGTCGAGCCAACACGCGGGGCTGGGTGTGAGGGGTAGACAGCGCTCGCTCGCGCACACGGTCCCGAAGGGGCAAGCGCCCTCGCAGCTCCGCCCGATCGGGGCCGCGCCGCCGCGGGTGCAGGCGCGCAGCGGTTGCCCCGGCTCGTACTGGAAGCGGCAGTTGAACTCCCCGCCCGCCGGTCGATCCGGCGCGAAGTCGACGCAGATGCGCTCGGACTTTGCGCCCCGGCGTGGCCCGCAGAACCAGCCGGGATCCGCCTTGCCGGCGACGACCCCGGCGGCCTCCGCCCAGCCCCGGCACACCACGACGCCCTCGATGTCCCCACACTCCCACTCGCCGTCGTCGGGCATACGCGGGTGCCGCTGGGTGCAGAGCGCTCCCGAACAGACGAACGGGTCGGAGGCGTAACGCCGGTCCTCGCAGGTGCGCGCCGCGGCGTACCCTGCACAGCGAAAGCCGCGCTCACTCGTGGCCCAGGGCAGCGGCCGCTCGACGCGTTTTACGTCCGACGCGAGCGGGCCCGTCCAGCAGACCCGCTCGTCGCCGACGTCCGCGCAGTCGCTGCCAACGTCGGCGGGAGCCGGGCAGGCGAGCTTTCTCCCCGGCAGCTCCACGCGCGCTGGCTCGTCGTTCGAAGCGGGCGAACGCGCGCACGCGCAGAGGCACACGCCCAGGCAGAGCGCCGCGAGCGAGCGCGCCTTCACTTGCAGCTGACGACGGCGCTGCAATTTCCGATCGACGAGTCGTCCTTCGGGTAGTTCTGGCAGCACTGGTTGGCCTTGACACAGCAGTCCGCGCTGTAGAGGGTACCGCTGCATCCGGGGGGTGGCGTCTGGGTCTCGATGCACTGACCCCACTTGCCGTCGCTCCCGCACTTCTGCTTGCCCCAGTGACAGTACTGCGGGTCGTCGCACCAGCGCTCGCTTCCAGGCGCGCACTTCTGGCAGTCCCGGTCCGCGCAGTCGGTGCTCTTGTCGCAGTCCTCGTCCTTGCCGTCGCTGCAGTTCGTCTCTTCGGGAGCACAGCCGCAGTCGCCGGGCCGGATGCAGTCCGGGTCATCGCAGTCGACCTTGCCGTCGCAGTCGTTGTCGACCTTGTCGTTGCACAAGATCTCCAGGAAGAATGGAAACTGCGGCGTGCAGCCCGAGACCGGCTTGCACTCGGTGGCGTTCACACAGTCGGCGTCCTTGCAGTCGACCTGACCGTCGCAGTCGTTGTCCTGCCCGTCTCCGCACTTCTCCGGGCTGCAGGTGCAGATGCTGGCGCAGTCCGGATCGGCGCAATCGACCAACCCGTCACACTCGTCGTCCCGGCCGCTCCAGCAGTCCTCGTACGTCGCCGTGGGCACACACGGACCACCCGAGTCGCCATCACAGTCCTCGTCCACCGAGTTGCCCGCGATCTCCGGCGACGGCAGCACCTCACCGACACACTGACCCCAGGCGTAGAACTCCCCGTACAGCTGGCAGGCTTGTTTGCCGTCCTTGCACGCGCCCTTGCCACGGCGCTCGGCCGGGCCACTCCAGCAATTTTGCACCGCCTCCTTGGCGCACACGCAGCCCTCGTCCACGAGCCCGTTGCCGTCATTGTCCTGGCCGTCCGTGCAGTTTTCGGGATTCGTGCTCGCGTCACCCGCGTTGCCGCCACTGCCGGCATTGCCCGCTGCGCCGCCGACACCCGTTCCGCCGCTGCCACCAGCGGCAGCTACGCCGCCACTCCCGCTGGCGTTGCCGGCGCCGCCGCCGCCGCCGCCGCCGCCGTCGTTGCTCGTTGCCGAGCACGCCACACCCGTAGCGATCAGCCCCGCCAGCCCGATCCGAAGCCAGTGAATCGTCATGGTGAGAGGGAGGATCGCACCGGCCCCGCGGTCGGGCAAGTCGGGACGGCTCGCCGTCAGTTCTGCGGGCCGCTCGCCGTCAGTTCTGCGGGCCGCTCGCCGTACCGCCGCCCTCGAGCTTGTTGCCGCCGTAGGGCTTCACCTTCGTCAGGGAGCCCCAGAGCTTCTGGTAGAGCGCCTTCATCTCCGCGAGTTTGTCCGGAGCCGACTTGGCGAGATCCTTCTTCTCTCCGGGGTCGTTCTTCAGATCGTAGAGGTCGAAGCGCCAGTCGGCGCCGAACACCAGGAGTTTGTAGTCCCCGCTGATGAGCGCCCGGCGCTCGGGGTTGTTGCTGTCGGCCGGCAGATCGAGGAGCACCGGTCGCTCCTTGGGAGCTCCGCCGCCAAGCTCGCCCACCAGCGACTCACCCACGAAGTCGTGCTCGGCCTTCACACCCATGAGCTCGAGGATGGTGGGGGCAAAATCGATGCTGCTGCGCGGAGTCTCGACGTGACGCGCAGCGATGCCGGGGCCACAGAACATGAGCGGGATGTGCACCAGCGATTCCCAGAGCTCGAACGCGTGGCGGTACTGGTTGTGCTCGCCGAAGGCCTCACCGTGGTCAGCGCTCACGATCAAGACGGTGTTCTTCCACCACGGCTGCTCCCGCATGTGGCTGAGCAGCTTGCCGACCCAGAGATCCGTGTAGAACACCTCCGAGTCGTAACGGTCGCGGGTCTTCTTGCCGAATGCCGGGCTCTCCTTGTGCTGCTGATAGACGTCGTGCGGGTCCATGTAGTGCAGGTACATGAAGAAGGGTTTGTCTTTCGGCGCCGCGGCGAGCTGCTCGATGGCGAGGGGCGTCATCTTCTGGCTCGTCACGTGGTTGTCAGTCTGAGCGTCGAAGGTGAGACCGTCGACGATGCGCCAGTCCGCGAAACCTTGATCGAGTCCGTTGTTGCCCTTGCGCATGTACATGTGGCCATGCGTCGCCATGGTGTGCACGCCGGCCTTCTGGAGCAGCTCCGGGAAGAACAGGTTGCTCTCGGGGTACTTGGTGAAGAAGTACCCGCTGCGCTTGAGCATGCTCGGGTACTTCCCCGACAGGGCTGCCGCCACGCTCTTGGCGGTGTAGCTCGAGGTCGAATAGCCACGGGTGTAGCTGGTGCAGGTTGGCTCGAGTGCGCTGAGATTCGGGGCAATTTCCCGGGGGTATCCCGCCCAGGGCATGTCCGCGCGCAGGCTGTCGATCAAGAGCAGCACGACGTTGAACGGCCCACTCGGCTTTTTTGCCGGGGGCGTCGGCGCTGGCTCCGCTGCGCTCGCGGCCGCCGAAGCTTCGGGCTGTGCGCTCGCCGTCGGCGGCGCGGACGGTGCGGGAGCAGGGGAGGGGTTCGGCTCCGCCGGCGGCGCGCCGGCACACGCAACGACGATCAGAGAGAGGAGGGTCGCGGTCGCCCTCATGGCTTCTTTCCCGGCGGCCCCATGGGCCCGTTGGCGCTGCCGCCCTCCTTCTGTTTCATGCCGCCATAGGGCTCGATGAAGCCAATCTTGTCGAACTTGTCCGTGAACATTTTCTTCATCTCGGCGAGTTTCTCGGGCTCGGTCTTGCTCAGCTCCTTCAGCTCGCCCGGGTCATTCTTCAGGTTGAAGAGCAGGTACTTCGCGCCTCGGCCCCAGACCGTCAGTTTGTAGTCGCCCGAGATGACGGCGCGCCGGGGTGGGTTGTGGCTGTCCTCGGCCAGCTCCACCGCGATGGGCTCGCGGTTGTTCGGTTCCCCGCCGCGCAGCTCCGGCACCAGGCTCTGACCCTGGAACTGCTCGAGGGGTTTTTGCCCGAGGAGGTCGGTGATGGTCGGTGCGATGTCGATCATCGAGCGCCGTGCGTCGATGCGCCGCGGTTTGCCGCCGGGCAGCTTGATGATCAGCGGGATGCGCACCAGCACCTGCCACACGTCGAAGGCGTGTTTCCAGGCGTCGTGCTCACCAAAAGCCTCGCCGTGGTCGGCGCTCACGATCAGCGCGGTGTTCTTCCACCACGGCTGCTCTTCGCACCACGAGAGCAGCTTGCCCAGCCACAGATCGGTGAAGAACACCTCCGAGTCGTAGCGGTCACGGTTCTTGTTGCCGAAGTCGGGGCTCTCAGGGTGTTTCTTGTACTCGTCGTGGGGGTCCATGTAGTGCGCCCACGCAAAGAAAGGTTTCCCGGTGTTCTCGGGTTTGCTCAAGATCTCCTGAGCGAGCTTGGTCATCTTGTCGCTGGTGATGTGTTCGTCGGTGTTCGGGTTGAAGGTGATGCCCGGCACCAGCTCCCAGACGTCGAACCCCTGATCGATGCCCTTGCCGCGTCCGAAGTACATGTGGGCGTGCCAGGCCAAGGTGCGGACGCCGCTCTCCTGTAGTACTTCCGGAAACAGCGTGTTGCTCTTGGCGTAGCTCGCGAAGAACCAGCCGGCGCGATACAGCGAGGCCGCGTAACGACCGCTCAGGTAACTCGCGACGCTCTGGGCGGTGTAGCTCGAGGTCGAGTAAGCCTCGTTGTAGACGACGCTCTGGGACGCGAGCTGGGTCAGGTTGGGAGCGATCTTCCGCTCGTAACCGGTCCACGGCATGTCGGCGCGCAGGCTGTCGACCGTGATGAACAGCACGTTGAGCGGGCGCGGCGGGGCGGCCGGCTCGCCGCTCGTCACGGCTGAAGCGGAGGGCTCAACCGGCGCGCTCGCCACCCCGCTCGGCTGAGTCGTGGCGGCCGGGGGCGGCGGTTTGTCCTTCGAGCAAGCGACCAGCCCGAGCAAGGCGATCAGGCTGAGGTGGGATCTCACGGGCACCGGCGGCTCCTAACAGAGCTGCTCGGTCATTGCCAATCTCCCATGCGCCGAGCCGCCCGCTTCGCGGGCGGGGGTCTCACTCCGCGATCTCTTTTTCGAGCTTGTCGAGCTCGTCGTTGACGTTCTGCGCCGTGATCTTCTGCTCGGCCTCGTCCTCGAAGTCCTCTTCCATCGGCATGCCCTCGCCGTCATCGGACGGCTGCGCCGACGCGGCGGCCAGAGAACCCGTGGAGGGGACTGCCGCGGAGGAAGCTGGCGCCGAGGTGGGGGTCTCCTTCTTCTCACAGGCCGGAAGTGCAACGAGTGCCGTCGCGATCAGAGCCAATGCGGTGAAGTGGGCGCTCATTCCTCACCTCCCTTCGCTTTGAGGGCTTCCATGCGTTTGTCGTGGCGCCCATTCTCCTTGGCGACCAGCTTGTCTACGCGTGCAACAGCGTCCGTCTTGTCCTCACTCACCGCAACCGCGCGGACGCGCTTGAGGCGCGCCATGCGCCAAGCGTGAACCTTGAGCTCGCTCTTTACCGCCGGGTGTTTGGGCAGCTCGCCCCACTTCTTCTTGAGCTCTTCGCGTCGCTCCTTGCGTCGCTCCTGACGAGTCTCCCGCAGCTTGGCCCAGTTCTCTTTCAGCTCTTTGCGAGCGTCCTTGACCTCCCCCTTTGCGTCCTTGACGTCCTCCTTGGCGTCCTCCTTTCCATCCTTGCCCGCGGCTCGTTTCTCCTTGAGCTCTTCTTTGAGCTCCTTGCGCTTCTCCTTGAGCTTGTCGGCAGCCTGTTTGCTGTCCTCGGCCGCCTTCTTCACCGGGCCTGGCTCACCGCCCCGGGCAAAGGCAGGACCGGCAGGAATGGCCAGCCCGATCGCGCAGAGAGAAATTACGGCGAGCTTCTGGGCAACGTTCATCGTGCTCCTCGTGGGACGAGCCAGGCCCGTCTCTTGGGGGTGAGGTGGCATTTGAGCTTCGGAGTCGCCAGTCGGCCAGCCCAACCTGCAATCGCCCATGATTCCGTGGGGCTGCCTAGGGTCGCCGGCCCGACGGCCAACTTACGCATCGCGGCACGCCGTGCAATGATGTCCTCCTCGTCGTGATGTCCGCCACCGTCCGCGGCCTGCTCGGAATTGCTGTGCTCGGCCTCCTTGCCGGCGCCGCGGCGATCGCGGCCAGCGTGTCGTTCGATGGCGCGTGGGCGGAGATCGTCCGACAGTTCTGGGTCGTGTTCGGGTCGGGGGGCTGGGGGTGGCTGCTCCGCGTTGCGGGCATCGCCGGTGGGTTCGCGGTCGTGCTCACACTGGCGGAGTTGCTGTTCGGGCTCCGACGCAAGCGCGGCCACGCCGACTACGAGGGGCTGGAGACCGGGAACGTCCAGGAGGCGATCGTCGAGGTGCGGCGGCGCATCGCCGACTGCACCGCCGAGGCGCCGGACGTGGTCGCGGCGTTCACGGAGCTGGTGCGCGGAGCCGTGAAGGTCAGCGCCAGTGACATCCACGTCTCGCCGACGCCGGACGCGCTGAAGCTGACGTATCGCGTGCACGGCACACTGCACGAGGTCGCCCTGCTCGATCCCTCGGTGCAAGCGCCGCTGGTGACCCGCGTCAAGGTGCTCGCTCGCCTCGACACGTACGTGAAGAACACTCCCCAGGACGGGCGCCTGGTGATGACCATCGACGACGGCAGCATCGAGGCGCGTGTCTCGACGCTACCCACCGAGGGCGGGGAGCGGGTCGTGCTGCGTCTGGTCCGCGGCAGCCGCGCCGTGCCCGACGTCGAATCATTGGCCTTCAACGAAGAGGTGATGGCTGGCGTCATCGACCTCGTCAACCGACCCCAGGGACTCTTGTTCGTGACGGGTCCGGTCGGTAGCGGCAAGACGACCACGCTCTACGCGGCGCTGAAGCAGATTTCGCGCTCCCGAGGCCGCACGACGACTCTGGTCACGCTCGAAGACCCCATCGAGCTCGAGCTGCCCTTTGCGACGCAGACGCAGATGCACCCGAAGGCCGGCATGACCTTCGCGGGCACGTTGCGCAGTGTGCTCCGGCAAGATCCGAACGTGCTGATGGTGGGCGAAATTCGCGATCGCGAGACCGCCGAGATCGCCATGCAAGCGGGCCTGACGGGCCATCTCATCCTCACCACCGTGCACGGTCAGAGCGCCGCGGGTGTGTTTGCGCGCCTGATCGAGATGGGCATCGAGCCGTTCATCTTGGCCAGCGCGACCGTCGGCTGCCTCTCCCAGCGACTGGTCCGCACGCTGTGTACGGCCTGCCGCAGGGAAGCCAAGCCGGACGCCATCGTGACCGAGCGCTTCGCCGAGTCGGGCATCGTCATCCCCGATGGCATCTACTACGAACACGTGGGGTGTGACTTCTGCGAGGGCCAAGGTTTTACCGGGCGCTTGCCCATCGCGGAGCTCCTGATTCTGAACGAGGCGGTCCGCGCCGCCATCAACAAGCGCAGCCCGACCAACGAGCTACATCAGGTGGCGACCGCCGAGGGCATGACCCCGCTGATGCGGGACGGGCTCTTGCGCGCCCAGCGCGGGGAGACCTCGCTGATGGAAGTGCTACGGGTGACGGGATGATGCGCGACACGGTGTCGCGCGCGAGTGGAGTCGCGCAGCTCGTCGCTGCCGGCCTGTTCGCAGTGATCGGCGCCCGTTTCGGGACCGCCGGCGTGTTGTTTGCGATCGCGGAGCGCGCGCCCAAGCTCGAGGTGACGGCGGATGCGCCGCCAGCGCCGCCACCCAAGGCGAGCAGCGGGCCGCCGGCGCCCGCGCCGACTGGCGAGATCGCGAAGTCGGGCACGACGTTGCGTCTGCAGATCGTGGTGACCGCCGGCTCCGATCGTTCAGAGCTCCGCGTCGACGGCGTGAAGGTCGGCAATACCCCCTACGTCGGTGAGATCACCTGCAAGGCGGGTGAGCGCATCAAGATCGATCTGCTGCCGCCCAAAGGCATGCCGACCACCCACGAGAAGACCTGTGTTCCGGGGACGCTGCGCATCGGCGATTGACGGCCTGCTGTTGCCCAGGCTCCCCGAGCCCGCTCTAGAACACCGATCAGCTTGCGCTGCTCGTGTTCTAGAACACTTACGTTGGGGCTGCGCCCCAAACCCCCGGCCTTCGGCCGTCCGCGCTCCGCGCGCGAGCGCCGAACACATTGCTAGTCGCTGAAAACAAACGACGTTCAACCTGTTCGGCGCTCTAGCCCCGCGCGGGCTCGCTTTTTGATGTCGCGAAGTGGTTCGCCATGCGTGTGGCGGCCTCTCCGACCACCGGAAACGCCTCGATTCCTTGCTCCGTGCACACGAGCAAGTGGCGCGGTTCGTTGGGGATGAGGCCGACCGCGTACAGCCCGCGGACGTTCGTCGTCGGGACGACCCGTCGGCGCCAGACCACTCCGAGGGCGGTGCGCACCAGCGTCACAGAATCCGCCTGCACCCGCAGAGTGAGGCGATCGGAGACCATCAGCGCGCCGAGCACCACGATGAAACCGAGCAGGAGCGCGGAGAGCGCGTAGCTGAGTAGCGCTGTGGGTTTGTCATTCGCGAGGCGGGAGCCGTGCATGAGCGCCATGGCGGTCCCGACCACGGCCGCCCCTCCGAGCACACTGAGCCCCGCGCCGAGCTCGGCCTCGTAGGGGCGACCGTGCGCTTCGAACTCACCGGCGCTGACTGGCGCGGCGGTCACCGCCGCCGGAAGCCACGGCTCGGCGCCGAGTGGTAGTCCCCAACCGGTGGTCACCGGTATTGGCCAGTAGCTGAGTACACGCCGCAGATCCGAGAGCACGCGCGCCGGATCGGGATCCTCGAGCAGCACCACTCGGTCGTCTCCGTCGAGGGCGATCTCCGCGCGATAGCGGGTCCGCACCGAGGCCTCGAGGGTCGAGCCGCCAGAGCCGAGCGTGATGAACCGCGCGCGCCCGAGCGGTGTCGTCCGTGCGCCGAGATCGATGACCCCGGCGTCCAGGGCGATGCGCAGACTGCGCTCACGTGGGCGGGCAATCACCGCGAGCGCCAGCGCAAACGCCGCCAGGAACAGCGCGAACGCGGCGCGCGCCACGCTCACCGGTCCGGGCGCGAGCAGGGGGCTGAGCGAGAACGCGCCGATCACCAGCGCGGTCAGCACGGGCGCCCCGAAGCCCGTACGCCGGCCAAGCTCGAGGCGGGCAGGGTTCGCTTGCTCTAGGAGCATACGGCCGCGCGTTTACCCCCAGCGGGGTGTCGGGGAAACCCCGGCCGGCCGCGGACGGACAAAAAGAATAGCGGCAGCCAGGGCGGAGGGGGGGGGAACGCCTCAGGCTGCCGCTGGAGACGGATACCAGCAAGCAACGGGCCACGGCGTCTCAGCATAGATAACAGGCGGTTAGCGGCACAAAGTCCGGCCCGGTCTTGCAACTGTGAAAATTCCCGTGTGCGAAATCGCAATCCAGGCAAGCGCTCTCAGCGGGTTTCTGGCCGCTGAACCCCGCTTCGTGCGATTTCCAAGGGGATGAAGGGCCATTGGATGGGCTCGCTGGAACACCGATCAGCTTGCGCTGCTCGTGTTCTAGGACCTTTACGTTGGGGCTGCGCCCCAAACCCCCGGCCTTCGGCCGTGCGCGCTCCGCGCGCGAGCGCCGAACACCTTGCAAGTCCCGGAAAACAAACGACGTTCAACCTGTTCGGCGCTCTAGGGCTCCTGGCGGTCGTTGCCTGCTCCAAGACCGAGGCGCCGACCCTCGCCAGCGCTCAGCCTGCGTCGAGCGGCGACCCGATGAGCAGAGCGCCCGCCGCGAGCCGGGAACGCCCGGCCCGCCCGCGCTTGGCGCCGGCGGTGAGCCTGAGTGGCCAGAGTCGGCCGCTCGCGGTCACCGAGGTCGCGGCGGGCAAACCCCGGGTGCACGCCCGCGCGCTCAGGGCATGGATCTACGACTCGCCATCGTTTCGGTCCGCGCGCCTCGGCTACTTGCGGGTCGGCTCGTCGGTCCCGACCGAGAGCAAGCCCGCCGGCCACGACGGTTGCAAGGGCGGTTGGTACGCGGTTCAACCGGATGGCTTCATCTGCATCGGGAAACGCGCGACGCTCGACGCGAACGATCCCATCGTGATCGCAACGCGCGAGCATCCCCCCGACGTCTCCCGCAGGCTGCCTTACATCTACGGGACCGTGCGCAAGCCCGGGCCGATCTACGGCCATGTGCCAAGCGACGACGAGCTCGCGAAGGCTGAGCCAGGACATGAGGACCGCATGCAGAAGTGGCTGGAGGCCGACGGCGAAGTCGGTGCCAGCTACGCGCAGGACGTCTGGCTCGGCGGGCGGGGCGAGCTGGTCGATCCGGCCAAGGCTTGGTCCGAGAAGCTGAGTGATACCCTGCCGGCGTTCCTTGGCAGCGGCGCGCAGATCCCGAGCTTGCAGACCGACGACAACGAGGCCTCCGACGACAAGAGCACCGGCCAGAACTTGGTGACCGACCGGATGCGGTCGCGTGTCGGTTATTCGTTCTTGCAGACGTTCCTGCACCGCGGGCGTCGCTACGGCATCAGTACGAGCCTCGAGATCTTGCCCACCGACCGCCTACGCCCGATCCAGGGCTCTGATTTTCACGGCTTCGAGATCCCCAAGGAGATCGATTTTCCGTTTGCCATCGTGCGGCGTCCGGACGCCAAGCTGTGGCTGTTCCAGAAGTCCCAGAACAAGCTGATCGACGCGGGCAACGCCGTCTATCGCGGTGCGGTCAAGCTGACGGGCAAACAGCAATTCTTCAAGGGCCGACTGCACTACGAGACCGCCGACGCCAAGTGGCTGAGCGACAAGGACGCCTCGCGTCTCGACCCGGCCAAACGCATGCCGGCGTGGGGCAAGAACGGCGAGAAGTGGCTGGACGTCAACCTGAGCAAACAGACGGTGGTACTCTACGAGGGCGAACGTCCCGTCTTTGCGACGTTGATCTCGAGCGGAGAGGCCGGGCTCGAGGATCCGAAGCACACCACCGCGACGAAGCGCGGCATCTTCCGCATTCACACCAAACACATCACGGCCACGATGTCGTCGAGTGAGGTAGGGGAGGAGTTCGAGCTCCGCGACGTACCCTACGTGCAATACTTCGACAAAGAAGGCTACGCACTGCACGGGGCCTACTGGCACGACCGCTTCGGTGTGCCCAAGAGCCACGGCTGCATCAACCTTGCCCCCGAGGACGCCCGCCGGATCTTTCACTGGACCGAGCCGCAGGTGCCGATCGGATGGCACGGAGTGCTGCTGCCTCTGAAGGGCACGATCATGTTCGTGCATCCCTGAGCACGGCCTGCACGCTCCTCGCATCGAGCGCAATTCTTTCCGGCGACACCGCGACCGTCGGGGTGGTCGGTGAATGCCGCGTGATTAGCTTCCGTCGCACCACAAGGAGGAGAGTCGATGCTCTGGCAAGTTCGCTCCGTGGCCGCTGCGCTGCTCGTGCTGTCCGCCGGGCTCGGGAGCGGGTGTTACAAGGCGACGTTCATCGACCCGAACGCCTCGGCGGGCGAGGAACACGAAGAGTGGACAGATTTTTACATCTTCGGGCTCGTCGGGGAGGAAGAGGTCGACGCGCGCCGCTTCTGCCAGGGCCCCGTAGCGCTGGTGCGAACCGGGGGGAATTTCGGCACTGGCATCGTGACCGTGCTGACCATCGGCATCTACGCCCCGCGCAAGGTCTACGTGACGTGCGCCGCAGCTCCCAGCGCTTCGGTGCGCGCCGGCGCCGCGCAGGACTTGGTGGTGGAAGAGCGCGCGGGCGCCCCGGTCCGGGCCCGGCGCACGAGCGCGGGTGGCCAGTGGGTCGGCGTACCCGTTCCCGTGGAGGGCGCGCCGGGTGTGTGGCGAGTTCGGATGAATCGCGGAGGTGAGCTGTGATGCGCAACCTCTTGGTCGCTATTGCGACGTTGTTCCTGCTCCCTGGCTGTCACACGACGACGGTGCGTTCGGGTTTGCCGCCGGCGCGACAACCCACCGTCGAATACGACGGCAAGTGGCACAGCGGTGTGGTCGTGGGTATCGCGGAGCTCTCCGGGCCCTACAAACTCACCGAGGTCTGCCCGCAAGGTTGGGCGGAGATCAAGACCGAGACCTCGTTCGTCAACGGACTTGTCGGGGCCGTGACGATGGGTCTCTACAACCCGCAGACGATCACGGTGGTGTGCGCGGCACCGAGCATGATGCCGCCGCCGAGCGGGCCCGTACCGATGCCCGCTCCACCCCCCACTGCGGAACCACCTCCGCCGCCCCCGCCGCCCCCGCCACCCCCGCCAGACGACGTGCCGCCGGACGACGAGCCGCCCGGAGAATAGCCATGGCTCTCGCACCGCGAGCCACGCCACCCGCGCCTCTGGTCTCGACTTGTGCGCTTTCGCGCAGCGGAAACGCGCGACCTGCCAGAAATCCGCGACTGAGTCTAGTGCTCGGCACGGCGCGGCGCCCGCCGTGGGCTGTCTGCTCGCGCTACGTCGCTCAGTCGGTGCCGGCGTCGCCGGCGTCCCCACCGTCGTCGCTCGCGTCCGCGCTCGCCTCGCTGCCCGCGTCGCCTGCGTCGCTCGCATCGGTGCCGGCCGCATCGGCGTCGCCGCCGCCGTCGTCACCCGCGTCGCCGCCGGCGTCGCTGCCGGCATCGCCACTTGCGTCGTCGCCACCGGCGTCGGTCGCGTCGGACCCCGAGTCCACCGCACCGCCGCAACCCCCGGGCTCTTTCACGTCCAGGGTGACCTCCGAGAAGAGCGTCGCCCCGGCCTCGACGTCGATCTGCGGCAGCCCTTGTTTGTCCCTGAGCTCGACGCGAAAGGTGTGCGAGCCAGGCCCGAGGGCGGAGAAGCTTGCCGCGAGGGTGGTCTGCGCGGCTTCCACGCGTAGCGCCTCGCCGTCACCGCTCGGGTCGACGCGCAGCAGCGCGGTCCCGCACTGCCGAGTGCCACCGCAGGTACCGGGAGGCCGCAGCGTGAAGCTCGACAGCCCAATCACGACCGCGATGGTCTGTTTCGGGTCGTGACCGAGCTCGACGCACGAGTCACCGCCGGGCTCCCAGCGAGGCCCGCCGACTCCTTCGACGGACACGAGGGAGAGGCCTGGCGGTGTCTTGGGTGCGGTCGAAGTGCTCGACTCGTCGTCGCCACAGGCGACCAGTGCGAGGCCGACCGAAACTGCCAGGCCGAGCCCGAGGGCAGCGGACGTCTTGATGCTCATGAGCTCTTCTTGGCCTCGGGGAGCGCTTTGAGCTCCTCCTCGTCGAGCAACGCGCGCTCGGTGTCGATCTTGAATCCCCGCACACTCTCCTCGAGCTCGTCAGCGAGCTTCTGGAGCGCGTCACCCTGAGCCACGGCGTTTTCGCTCGACGACAGCACCGCCGTGGCGATGCGCTGAACGGCGTCCATGTTGCGGGCGATCTCGTCGGAGGCAATGGCCTGCTCTTGGACGGCGGCGGCGGTGTCGTCCACCACGCTGATCAGCGTCTTCAGATCCGCGAGCGTGGTCTCCACCAGGCCCGTGCCCTCCTCCACCACGCGTGTGCCGTCCGACATCACGTTCACCGCCTCGGTGGTCTGATCGCGGATGGTCGCGATCAGATCCTCGATGTCGCGGGCGCTCTGTCCGGTGCGCTTGGCCAGCGAGCTGACCTCGTCGGCGACGACCGCAAACCCGCGACCGTGTTCCCCCGCGTGGGCCGCCTCGATGGCCGCGTTCAGCGCCAGCATCGTGGTCTGCTCGCTGATCTGGCGGATCACCTCGACGATGTTGCCAATTCGCTTGCCGCTCTCACCGAGGGTGCTGATGCGCTGAGCCGCCTCCTCGACGACGCGGCGGATCTGCTGCAGGCGCTGGATGGCGCGGGTGACGGCCTCGCCGCTCTGTTTCGCGGTGCGGGTCGCCTCGGCGGCGTTCTCTGCCACCTGCTGGATGGACGAGCTCAGCTCCGTCACGGCGGCCGTCGAGTTGGAGATCTTCCCGGCCTGCTCCTTGGCCCCGTCGAGCATCTGCTTGCTCACGCTGGAGATCTCACCGCTCGACGCATTCACCTGGAACGCCGTGCGCTGCACACTCGCCGCCAGGCTGTGGATCTTGGCGAACATGCGGTTGAGGTTGCCGGCCAGAACCCCGAGCTCATCGCTGGTCTCGACGTCGAGGCGCTTCGACAGATCCGCTCGACCGCGGGTCAGATCTTCCGTGGCTTCGATGTACCGGCGCAGCGGCCGGGTGATCTGGACCGCGAGCAGGTAACCCACCAGCAGCGCAACACCAAGCGCGATGGCGAACACCACGGCCATGTCGCCGACTGCGTCGCGGATCTTCGCCGCCTGGTGCTCCCGGGTGCGCACCATGTAGAGCGTGCCGATCTTGTTTCCGTCGGGGTCGCCGTTGCGCTCGTAGCCGCGGACGGGCTCACTCCACACGTCCCAGGTCTTGCCGTTGAACTCCAGGATCGGGACGTCTTCTTCGCCTTCCTTGGCGGTCTTGGGAGTCTTTACCGCCTCGGCGAGGCCTTCTTTTTCATCCTTGCCGAGGGCGCTCGCAACGACCTTGTCGCCGGCGACCAGCGCAAAGCGGTGTTGTTTTTCCGGCTTGTCACTGCCGCTGTTGGCGGCCACGTCCCCGAACCACGAGTCGAGCTGGGTGGCGATCAAGACCGTGCCCACGATGCGCTCCACAGGCGGAGCGCCCGGGGCCGGCGCATCGGTGCGGCGGATCGTTGCGCCGGAGACCCGATAGGCCTTGCCGTTGATCAGCGCGATCTTTCCCCGCACCGGCTTGCCGTCCCGAAGATCGGAGTAGAGCCGCATCGCGCGGTACTCGCTGCTCGGCAGGGTCTTGAGACCTGCGCCCTGGATCGTGGTCCCCGCGGCGTCGGAGATCACGATCAGATCTGGCGCGATGGTGCTCTGCAGGGGTTCGACCAGGCGCTTGGCCGCCTCGGTCGCGTCGCCGCCGTCGAGCGCCTGGGTCAAGGCCGGATCGCCGGCAATGATGCGGGCGATGGCGTAGTCGCCGGTGCCGAGGCTGGCGAGGCTCGACTTGTAGCGCTCGTAGTGTTTCTCGAGCACCGGTCCACCGCGCCCGCCGGTGCTGGTCACCGCGCGAAACGCCGCCCACGCTCCGAGAGCCAGCACGACCACCGAGACGGCGATGATCGTGCCGACGATCTTGCCCCGCACACTGAGCTTTGGCCCGCGCATCGGGCCGAGACGCTACCTCTCACTGGGTCGGCCTGTAAAATCCCTGCGCCTTCCAGGGCTAGACCCGGCGCCAAGCGCGGTTTTGTGCCCCCGTCGTCAGGAGGATCACGACCGCTGCGGCAAATCCGAGGGTTCCGAGCGCGGTCGGGTGGCCATCGAAGAAGCGGAGGCCGAGGCCCCCGACCAGCGAGGCCAAGGGGACCGCGACGCCGATGACCAGGGTGCGGGCGAAGGCCCGGCGTCGTTCCGGGATGGCCTCGTAGAGCAGATTGGCGACCGGGGTTCGCACCGCATTCCTGAGCTCACTCTCCACCCAGCGCGCCGACAGCGCGCCGACGACCGACGGCGGGCCGAAGCTGAGCCAGCTCTGCGCGGCCAGGTAGAGACCCGCCCAGCCTGCGTTCAAGAGCGGCAGCCCGCCGGCTCCCAGCACGCGTCCAACGACGAAAGCTTGCAGGACGAAGGCCAGCAGGTTCGCCGCACTGAAGTACATGCCGAGCACACGGTTCAGGTCCGCCTCACCGTAGGCCCGCTCCAAGATCGCACCGCTCTGGCTCACGAGGGCCAAGCGACCCAGGGCGAGGGCGATCGCACCGAGCACGATGGCCCGCAGCAGACGTGAGCCGCTCGCGTCGGTGGGTTCGACCGCGGACACGGGCCCCGCATCGGGCAAGACGACCCGGGAGCGCAACGAAAACACCAGCGCAATGGCGTAGAGGAGCGCTCCCAGCGCGAGCATCCAAGGGGCACCGACGACCGGGCCGCTGAACGCGATCACTGGGCCCGCAAACACACCGCCCAGCCGGCCGCCGGCCTGGACCACCGGTAACGCCCGAGCCGCGCTCGGCCCCGACAGCGCCGCCAGCGACAGCACTCCAAAGTGAATGGTCTTGACGCGTGCGATGACGCTGACCGCAACGTACGCGGTGTACAGCCCCGCTGCGCTCGAGAGCGCGACGGCCGAGCCGCCGAACACCAGCATGCCCAGGACGACGACCACGAGCATCGCCCGGCCTGGGGCTCTCCTGGACAGCCCGCGCTCGAGCAGGAGCGAGGCGACCACCTCGACCACGGCCCGGAGCGCCAGCGCCGTGGGCAATGCGGATGCGCCAATCCGCGCCAGAAACGCCGACAAAACTACCCCTTCTACCAGGATCTCGGCGCCGGTCGTGAGCATCAGGAGCGCGGACAGGCGTCGCACCGTCGGGACCGATTCGGGGTCGAGTCCGAACGCGGCGCGCAGGCTCATTCGGTCTCCGCGCGGGTGACCCTGCAGAGGTGCGCGACGAAGCGCCCGCGCACGGTGCGGGCGGGCTCCGTGGAGTTGCCGGGCGATTGAAAGTCGAGCTCACCCTCGACGACGCCCTGCATCGTGAGATCGATCTTCCGCAAGGTAATCCCGCCGCCCGGTGGCAGCTGATAGGCGCGGGAGCCGATGCGCACGCCGGGCAGCGAGCTCGATCGATCCGTCGGGCCAGCGTGAGGGTAGGTCTGCGCGCGAGGTGGTTCACCAGGCGGTGAGGTGATCACCACACTCACGAGTGCGCGACCGGGTGGGGGAGGGCGAAACGAGTCGCACGACGTGGCGTAGCCCGCGAGGCTCAGCCGGAGCTCGTGCCGGAGGCCTCGCAGCTCGACGTATTCGGCGAACGACGACTCGGGCCTGAGCTCCAGGCGCTCTTCGTCGGCGATGCCGACCTCGACGTGGAGGTTCGGCGCTTGCGGGCGACTGCAACCGATCGAGCTCAGCGCGCCCGCAACGAGCCACGCCCGACTCTGCTGGCTCAGGCTCACTGCCCCGCGCTCGCCGGCTCCCGCGCCTGATGCCCGAGGGGCCACGGCGCGCGCGAGAGCGCTCGCCCGGCGTGCGCGAGAGCGTTACGGACCTCGCTGACGCTGGGTCGTGCACGCGAGTCGTGTCGCAGGGAGGCAGCCAAGACCACGCTGACCTCGGAGAGGGACGGCAATTTCGACAGCGCCGCCAGCCGCTCGGGCCAGCCATCGTGGGCCAGGTGCAGAGCCAAGGAGGCGGTCTCGTCCTTGGCCTCGAACAGCGAGCGCCCCGCGAGCACCTCGAACGCCATACACGCAAAGGCGTAGACGTCCGCCGCCAGCGGCGTCGGGGTGTGGTCGTCCGGGACGATGCCGATCACCTCCGGGGAACAGTACTCGACCGTGCCGCAGCCCGGGCGCAGCTTGCGTCCGCTCAAACCAAAGTCCACGAGCACGGGCACGTCGCCGTCGCGCAAGATCACGTTCGACGGTTTCACGTCCAGGTGACCGACGCCGGCGCCGTGCATGGCGTCGAGGCCTGCCAGGATCCCGTCCAGGTACTGAAACGCACGCTCGACGGTCAGCGAACGACTGCGGATCAGTCGATCGAGTCCGACGCCCCGGATCAACTCCATCACCAAGATGGGCTTCGGCCGCGCGGCCATGTCGAAGGTCACGAAGCGCGCGATGTTCTCGTGCTGGGGCAACGACAAAAGTGCACCAGCCTCGTCGCGGAACATCTGCATGAACTCTTGCTCGGACAGGCTGCGTGCAGTGCTCGGATCGAAGTGCGGCACCTTCAGGGCAAAACTCTCGGCCTTGTTGTCGTGCCGCTCTTCCAGGCGGCGGGCGACGAACACCGAGCTGACGCCGCCGGCTCCGAGCGGACGCACGACGTAGAAAGCGCCCAGTGTGCGCCGGGGCAGGAGCCAGTCGGGCAGCTCCGCTCGGCGCCGACCGAGCGGAATGGCAACCACGTCGGTGGGGGCGAGCGCCGGCAGCTCCCGCACTCTCGTGAGCACGCCGGACACCGCGAGCGCGAGCGCCTTCGGGAGGTCACGCAACAGCTCGACCTCGGCCGCTGCCAGCTGGTCGGCGTTGGGTGGCACGGACGCGCTGATGGCGCGCTCGAGGAGCAGGGAGAGCGCCGGCACATCGGCGACGACCTCGGCGACATCGGGTTCCAGATCCAAGACTCGCCGCCGCGCGCCTGAAAGCAGCGTGCGCAGAGCGTCGAGCGCCGACTCGAGCTCGACGATGGTCGAGGTCCCGGCCCCCTGATCGATCACGTCAGGCAGCCCACGCGCCGCGACCACCGCCTCGAGTGAACGCGCCAGACTGAGCACGGTGCCACGCAGCGCTTCAGCGCGATGGGAGCCGCCGGCGGAGAGCCCCACACTCAGCCGAAGCACCCGGCGCGCGGCGGTTGCGATGCTCTCGTGGCTCGCCAGGCTGGCCGTCTCCGTGTCGAAGGTCCCGTCCGAGCGGGACGCTTGCGGCTCGGCGCCCTTGGGATCCAGGAAGCCCGCGTACGAGCGGAGCACCGCGCTCACGTCTTCGTTGGTCGAGGCCTCGCCCAGCGTGGCGATCGATTGACGATCGCCCAGCCGGTCGCCGATCAAGAGGAACACGTCGCTCGGTTCGGCGACGCCCTCCCGCACTGCCGCGTCACAGGCCCGGGCGAGCGTGGCGCAGACGATGCGGTGCACCGAGGCGTCCGGTCCGGCGGCGAGTCGGCGGATCAGGACGTCCAGGCTGCGACGCACGCGCACGCGCAGACGCAGCCCTGCGTCGTCGGTATCCCCGTGGGCGGTCTCGGCGTCGATCAGGTGGAGCAACGCACGCAGTCGGCGCTGATTTCCGAATGAGCCGAGGCGCGACCACGCGGCGTCGAGCTCTCTCTCCTCGGCGTCAAGCAGCCAGCTCCCGAGACGATCGTAGATGCGATCCATCTCGGGCAGACTCGCGTCGCTGTCGCCCGGACGCCTGCCGAGCAAGAGCAGATCCGAGAGCCGATTGGACTCCAGCGCGACACCGTCGAGGGCTGACAGGAGTGCCAGGGCTTCCGGCAGTGAGTTTTCGTCGTGGGCGTCGAGCTGGCAGAGCTGCCCGAGCGCCGCTTCGATGCTGCCCTGGGCCAGCGTCGCGTGATCGAAGGCGGCGCGAGCACCCTCGGTCTCGAAGGCCACCATCGCTCGGCGCAGCGCCTCACCGAGTCCCTCGGCCCCGCGATCGCGGTCGAGGGCGGCGAGCGTGCGCTCCGTCGTGCCACGCATTGCCGTTGTGTCCCCGTCGAGCTTGGAGACCAGCACGGCGCGCAGCATGTCGGCGGCGCGATCGCCGAAGTGGGACGGTCCCAGCTCGGTGAAGAGCTGCGCCACCGCCTCCGCCACGTCCGGGCGGCGCGACGCCGCGATCAGATCGAGCAGCTGCTCCGCTGCGTCCGGCTCCGTCTCGATGGCCGGGCCGAGGCCCCACACCATGGTAGCGGCGACGCCGGGATCTTTGCGCAAAACGTCGCTCTTCAACAGCCGCACACACGCCTTGAGACCACCGGTCGGATCGGCCGCGATCGTCGCGACGAGGGACACCGCCGCGCGCCGCCACTCGGTAGGCGACAGCTCCGGATCGAGCGCGAGATCGATCTGTTCCCGCAGCTGCTGGTCCACCGTGGCGAGTAGGCCGCGTGACACCGCCGCGTGTCGCCACACCAGCGGCTCGCGATCGGCGAGCAGTCGACGCCGCGCCGGCCGCACCAGCTCGCCGGCCAGGAGCTCGCGGGGCAGGGGATCACCCTGCTGGGAGCGCATCACGGCCTCGCGGGCCGCACGCTCCAGAATGCGCGCCGCCATGCGCCGCGCCGGCAACGCCCCGAACGAGGGGCGAACCACCCAGCGTTCGGCCATCTCGCGTCGGGTCGCGAGAGTGAGCGCGAGCGCGTCCGCGTCGACATCGGAGCCAATCGGCACGTCGATCAACAAACCGACCCGAGCTCGCATGGTGGCAGGCTCGAGGGCCTTGCCAGAGCCGAGGGCCATGCGCGTCGCGATGGCGGCAAAGGTGTTGGCCGTGCCTTCGTAGAGTCGCGTCAACACCCGCCGGCCGAACTCGCGGCGCTCGGCGCCGGGAGGCAAGGCCATCATGATCTCGTACAGCGCGACCGTGCCGGGTCCCGGAGCGATGAAGTCCAGATCGTCCGGGAGGCGCGCTTCGAGCGCGACCTGACATGCCCGGACCAACACGGCCGGATCGGCGCCGTCCAGCGGAGGCGGCCCCGTGACCCGCATGTTCTGCCCGAGGGCCGCCACCGCCTGGCGGAAGTTCGCCGCCCGATCGGATGGATCGGTCAGCCTGCCAAGCGCCAAGAGGGCGGAGGCTGGATTGATGCGGCCGCGCATCGGGGTGAGCGAGGATATCGCACGGGCTGCCCGGGGGAAAAAAGCCCGTACGAGAACCCCGGTTCACGCGCAGGGCTGGGTCCCAGCGTCCACGCCTACGGGGAGAAGTCGCGAAAATCCCGCGTCCTTTGCGCTGGCCCGGTCCTTGAAGAGGACGTCCGCGAGCCGGGAGCAAGGAATCATGAACAACAGCATCAAGCGTGGGGTTTCGAAGGTCGGGGCATTCGTCCTGGCGGCGGCGTTGATACCGGCCTGTGTGCTGCAGGAGAAGGACGACGTCTCGAAGTTTCAAGAGGCGATCCCCGAGGCCGACCACGTGAAGGTCTCGGGACCCGAGGACGCCCAAAAGAGCGGCGGGGCGTCGGGCCAGAGCATCCAGGCGGACGAGCCGTGGGCCAGCGGGCCGTGGGCCAAGTACTACGGTTTCACACGCCACGTTCGCAAGGGCGTCAACCAGGTCACCGCGGCCATCCTGGGCAGCGTCTGGATCATCGTTCACACCCAGCCCACCAGCGTCGACTCGAAGGAGGCCGTGTGGGGCCCGTGGACCGACTCCCTCGAGCCGGTGACGTATCGGTTCCGGGTCACGGAGGTCGGGGAAAAAGAGTACGAGTACCGGCTGGAAGGGCGGCCCAAGGCTTCGTCGAACGACGGCGAGTTCAAGAGTGTGCTCTTCGGGACCGGCTTCGGCAAAGGTCACGCGAGCCACGGCGACGGCACGTTCACGATCGATCTCGACGTGGCCTACGAGCTCGACCCGTTCAACCAGGACGGAGACTCGAGCGGCAAGATCAAGATCACGCATGATCTGCCGCCGGACATCACGACCAACCTGTTCTCCCAGCCGCGCAGCATCAAGGCCGAGGTGACGCCGAGCAACGACGACAGCTGGTACACGGTCGCGAGCGACAGCCTCGCGGACGGCACCGGCACGCTGAAGGTCGATGCCTACGCCGACGCAGACGACAGCAACGCCACGCAGAAAGAGGACATCTCGATCCTCAGCCAGTGGAACGGAACCGGCGCGGGTCGCGCGGACATCACGCTCTCGGGCGGCGACGTCCCGACCGATCCCGGTACGGTCAAGGCGGTCGAGTGTTGGGGCTCGGACTTTTATCGTGTGTATTACGAAGACAGCGTGAACTACCAGTCGAAGGAGGGTGAAGCCTCGCTCTGCGCGTTCGCCTCGGCGCCCGCGATCTGAGGCTGAGGTCGCGCGTTACTCGGGCGCTGGGCCCGTGCCGGAAGGTGCGGGCCTTTTGCCATTTCACAAGCTTGGCGAGCCCCACCTCTCCGCTGAGAGCGCCGGGCTGTCCTCGGGGGCAAACGCTTTCCGCAGACTTGACCCGCTTCGGTCCGTCCCCCGCTGGTCGGCGCGCCGGCGCCGTACTACGCATCCGGTCACATGCAAGACGACAGCGAAGAAGCGGCCCTCGAGCGCGCCCGTGAGCACTGCTTCATGTCCGGGGTGGGGGACGTGGGCGAGCAGCTGTGTGGGGCGAACATGCCGTTCGGCATCGCCAAGATCCAGCACGTGCAGCGGGAGCTCGGTCTGCCGATGGACGCTTCGTTCATCGGGGCGTCGGATGCCACCGTGACGCGAAACGTCGGCCGCTGGGCTCAGGGTTTCGGCTACGGCGGGCGGGTGCAGTGGACCGGAGACTTCTCGGTGCTCGACATCAAGAGCAACCACTGCGGCATGATCGCCGTCGAGCTTCACGATCCGCCGCCGCCGGCCGAGATTGAAGCGCGCGCGAAGAAACTGGCGGCGGAGCCGCTGGTGCTCGACGGCGTCGAGGTGGAGTTCGACCTGACCGAGGGCAATCACTTCCTCGACATCTGCGAGGTGCGCGAGCGCTACAGCGACGACGCGCCGAAGGCGGACAAACTCGCCATCATCCACTCGTCGGGCCACGAGACGCGCGAACGCTCCCCCAAGGGTCCGGGCATCTACTGGGACGCAAGTGAAGAGTTACGCAAGCTGATGGAGACCCGGGACACCCCGTGGGGGCCGCTCCACGTGCTGACCGGCGACAAGGCCAAGGAGTTCTATGCGGTCTACTCGTGGTGCCAGGAGTTCAGCCTGCGCCGCCGCGAGGCTCTGGCCCGCGCGCTCTTGGGGCCGCTCGACGTGATCGTGAACCGCACCCATCAGGGCCAGGTCGCGATGAACGACGCCATCCTCGGCTGTTACTACTTCGATGACGCGGATCTGGCGTCGGGTCAGCTGTTCCCGCTGACCTTGGGCCCCGATCTGCCCGCGTACCTGGTGAAACCGACCCCGAACTTCGATGCCGCCGCGCTAGACGAGACCGGCTTCCGTCCCCGGGCCGAGCGCTTCGGGCTGGTCGAGCGGCTCTCGAAGGCCAACCTGCTCCCGCACGGCGGCGGCTACAGCTTTGCGCAGTACGAACACGTGCGCGGCGTGGTCGAGATCGGCGACGTGCGCTCATTCGAGGTCGTCAAGCCCGATGGCACCGTCGATCGAATCAGCGACGTGCGCTCGACCGCTTACGGCTATCGCGGGGACGAGGTGCGGGCACGCATGTTGGCGCTGCGCCTGGGCACACCCGTCGTGAAGACCGAGATCACCTACATCTTGCGCGTGTGAGCGGCACGATTCGCGAGAGCGGTTAGCGGTCAGGCATCAGGCAGCGCGCTGATCGACCTTCCGCCAGCAAGCTCGAACGCCGGGCGGACGCTTCGATCGCGGGAGCGGCTCGGCGGAATCCTCCGCTACTACTACCGGTATGCGGCTTGATCTTGCGCGGACCAGCTTTTGGAGACTGCGGGCTACCCGGATCGGCGCGGCGAAGTTAGGCGCTCGGCGCGCATTCCGCTTCGGGTTCGGTGCGGGGCAGCGCGGTCAAGACCGAACCCGGCCCAACCCGGAAGCGGTGGCCCCGCCAGGTGACGGTCCGCCGGAACATGCCGATGGCCCAGACGGCGAGGACCAGCAGATCTTTGAGCGGGATCCACGCGACGTCGCTCGCATTCAGTCCAAGTCCGCGCAGCCGGCCAAGTAGCGAAGCGTCCGAAGCGCACTTCAGCGCGATGGCCGTGGCCGCCCAGAACGCCGCGACCGGGTCGCGAGTGGCCAGGCTGAGGACCAACGCCATGACCAGGAATGGCACCGGGTTCAGCAGCGGCGCACTCAGGTAGACGAGGGGAGAGATGCGCCGACGCATCTGACACCAGCGCAAATGCCGGGCCAGAAAATCGCCGACGCTGCGTTCGAAGCTCAGAGTGTGGATCACGTGGGAGGACAGCGCGACCCGCAGGCCGGCGGCGTCGAAACGCTTGCCCAAGAGGTAGTCTTCGGCCAACACGTCGGCGACGGACTCCCAACCACCGAGCATGAAGAAATCCGTGCGCCGGAACAGCATCGACTTGCCGATCACGCAGGGGTGCCCAACCAAGACGTCGGCGCCGCACACCGAGCTCGCGATGAAAGAGCCGAGGTGCAGGCTCTCGAGCAGAGACCCGAGGCTTCGCTCGCCGCTCCCGACGAGCACGCTGGACACCAGCCCGACGCCTGGTTCGCTCACCGCCGCCGCCAAGGCCCGCAGGTATCCGGGCGTGACGCGCACGTTCGAATCCGAGATGAGCCAGAGCTCGTGGCGCGCGCGCTTCGAGAGCGACGCGAGGTTTCTTACCTTGGGGTTTGCGCCGAAAGGCGGCGCCTCGGTGACGATCTGGATGGCTACCCGTGGAAACTCGCGCCGCAGCTGGCGGGCGATCGCGAGGGCGGGATCGAGCGGGTGGGCGACCCCGAGCACCAGCTCGAACACCGGATAGTCTTGGCGACACAGCGAGGCGAGGTTTTCGTAGAGTCCTTCGTCGAGCCCGCTCAGCGGTTTGAGCACGCTGATGGGTGGCAAATCGCCCGGGCCCGGACGCCGTCGGAGAACGCGTCGAACACAAGCGTGGGCCACGAACGACATCAGGAGGCCCGCGGCCGACAGTAGCCAGAGTATGTGGGCGAAGCTCGACATGCTCCCTTGCTTTCGTCTGCTCAGCGTTGCGCCAGCGGGCTTCGGCCCGGAACCAAGAGCTCATTCAGTGGTTCGCCCGAAGGGTCTTGGCTCCCTACTCCGCCGAGCAGTCGGAGGGTCGCCGTCAGATCGGCGAGATGCCGCGGCTTGTCTGGATTGACCGCTCCCCTCCGCGCGATGCCGTCGCCGGCTGCAACCAGCCAGACGCGCGCGGACTCCGGCGCGTCGCCGCCGTGGCCAACGAACGTGTTGCTGCGCCCGTGATCGGTCGTGACGACCAGGGTGACACGCCGCCCGTCGTGCTCCAGCGCTGATAGCTTCTCCCGCAGTTCTCCGATGATGTGGTCGGCGCGGGTCAACGCACGCAGGTAGCCGCGGTAATCGTCGTCGTGCGCATACTCGTCTGTCTCGCCAAGGCCTAGGAACAGGAAGCGAGCCCGGAATGTCTCCAGGTAGTGCAGCGCGATGGCCGCGGTCTCCAGATCACGGCGGAAGTCGCCGTGGCCCGGCTCCGGGCCCGCATGCTCGCCGGCGCTCAATAGGGCGCTCGAGAGTGTGTCGTAGCGCAATCGACCACGGGTCGCGCCGTGGGATCTCCCGACCGACAGCGTGAGCCTCGACGGATCGCGAGAGGCGGCTCTTTCGATGCCGTCCCACGCTGCTATGACGGCGACGTCGGTGGGCGACATGCCCTCGGCGAAGTCGTCGGCCAGCGTCGCGAGCTGGGTCGGCGCGCAGCCGTTCGTCGTACAACCCGTGGGACGCCGTCCCGTCATCATCTCGAGGTATCCTGGGATCGAGACGAAGCTCGGCCCGGTCGCCGAGATCGTTGCGCTTCCCCCGGTGCCGCCCAGCGCCACGCCCTCTTCCATCAGGGCGTGCAAGTTCGGCGTCAGAGTGTTCGCGTCGAACACCTCGGCTTCGGACATGCCGTGGGCCAACGCGAGCGTCCGGTCGACGCCGTCGAACACATCGGTCCAGCGGACGCCGTCTATCGCGACGACGACGAAGGTGTGCTCGGTATGGCTGGATTTCGGCCGCCCGCTCACCAGAGACCCTGGCGAAAGGGGGACACCATCGCGATCAGCTGCGGAGCAACTGGTCCACAACACAGCGGCGCCCAGCACCACGACGCGACCCAGCGTGCCGAAGCGCCAGGCGGCGCTTCCTCCCATGAGTTTGCTTCTGTTCATGGGAATACTCGTTTCTCACGCCCGAGTGTCGGGACGCGCTCGCGACGGTGAGCAGTAGGCAAACTCGCGGCAACGCCTGCGTGTCGTGCCCCGCGAGCTCACCGTCGGGTGACGATCTGTCGACAGCGTTCGCGCGCTCACGTGACGCGTCCCCACGTCCGCTCGGAGCAGGGTCCGGTCTACGCGCGGCGATCAGGCAGCCGGTGGCGCTTGATCCACGCGCGGGCGCCGCCGTAGCTGTGGGCGTCGGAGGAGCTCGGGTCGAGGATTATTCAGCGTTCCGACGGCTCTGAGCACGCCGACCTGGATCTCGAGCCGCCGCGCGGAAACGATTGGAGTGCCGTCGAGCTCGACTAAGAAGAGACGCTCGAGACGGCGCCCGTTTTCGACGCGTGACTCGGCCCGGACGATCTGAACCTCGAGTGCGTACAGCGCTCGGGTGATGTGGGCGAAGAAGCCCAAGCCTCGCGGCGTCTCGATCTCGAGCTGAGCGAGTGATCCAGCACTGGATTCCAAAAAACGGACGGTGGTGGTTCCCATGAAGAGCTACTGTGGGCTGTGCGCGTGAGCAGCGCGTGACCGCATTGTGCATTCTTCGTGAACTCCGCTCCGAAAACTCGCCCCCGCGTTTGCAACTTCAGACGCATCCCTCCCGAAGCGATCGTCGCCGACGCAGGTGGGCATGGCGCACCCGTCGCCACGCGAAAGCCGGTCTGCGCCTTGGGTCGTATCCAGGACTGGGGGCAGCAGCAGGCTCAAGGAAACATCGGGCACTGCCCGTTGGGCATCGGAGCCATGCACTGATTGCTGCAACCGGGGATGCCGCAGGGGTAACAGCACTTGAGCCCCTGGTTGCACTCGCTGTCGCTGGCGCACGCGGCGCCCGCGCCGGCGTCTCCAAAACAACTCGGGTCGAGGCTCGCGTCCACACCCATGGCGTTGGCGTTGCAGGCGTTGCAGTAGAACTTGCCGTCGCAACCGCAGACGCCCGGGCAGTCGGCGTCGCAGGCCTGGGGTTTTTTCACACACACGCCCTGGGAGTCGTCTCCGCCGCAGGCGCTGGTGCTCGGAAAATCGCAGAACTCGTCGCTGGCGCAACTGACGCCTGCGATGCCTCCGCACGTCTTGCCCGTCACCAGGGTGTAGCAACCCCCGGTGCAGACCAGGGTTCCGCCATCGGCCGGAAGTTGTTCCCCTTCGCCGCAGTTGCAGCAGCCGCAGGCTGCGGTGCAGCCTACGTCGCACATCGGCGGCGCACCGCAGCCCACGTTCGAGCAGTCGATGCCACCCGAGCCGCCGCTTGGACTGCCACCCGAGCCCGAGCCGCCGCCGGTCCCGGCTACGGCGCCGCTGCCGCCCGTGCTCGACGTGTCGCTGTCGGTGCTGCCCCCGCAAGCCGAGGCACAGCCGAGGGCGACCCCGACGAGGGTCGTGAACCCAATCGTAGCTATCCGCATGGCAGGCAAAGCAGCAAACACCGTGCCGTCAGCTCGGAAGCTCGTACTGCGAGAGAATCACTGTGCCAAGCCCAGGTGTGCCGGCGACGCCCGACGCCGGTGTCAGCGTCGACGCATTGTCGCACCGGGGCCGCTCAATCCGGCGCCAAGAACGGGTATCGCCACGAAGTCGGCGGCGCGAGTGTCTCTTTGACGGTCCGCGGAGAGACCCAGCGGATCAGGTTCCAGAGTGAGCCGGCCTTGTCGTTCGTACCCGACGCCCGCGCGCCACCAAACGGCTGCTGACCCACCACTGCGCCGGTGGGTTTGTCGTTGATGTAGAAGTTGCCCGCCGCCTGTCGCAGCCGCAGCGAAGCCCGCTCGATGAAGGCGCGATCCCGCGCAAACACCGCGCCGGTCAGCGCGTAGGGGGAGGTCTCGTCGCACAGCGTGAGGGCGTCATCGACCTTCGCCGCGTCGTACACGTACCAGGTCAGGACCGGGCCGAAGATCTCCTCCCGCATCAGGCGGCTCTTGGGATCCGGCGTCTCCACCAGCGTCGGCTGGATGAAGTACCCAACCTTGTCGTCGTAGGTCCCGCCCGCCAGGATCTTGGAGCCATCACCGCGAGCGTGCTCGATGTAGCCGACGTGATCCTTGAACGCGCTCGCGTCGATCACCGCACCCATGAAGTTGGAGAAGTCACACACGTCGCCCACCTCGAGCTCGGCGATCATGGCCACCACCCGCTCGCGGATCTCCCCGGCGATGCTGCTCGGCAAGTAGACCCGAGACGCGGCGCTGCACTTCTGTCCCTGGAACTCGAAGGCGCCCCGCACGATGGCCACGGCGAGGGCCTCGCGATCGGCGCTCTCGTGAGCGAAGATGAAGTCCTTGCCGCCCGTCTCGCCGACCAGGCGCGGGTAGGTCAGGTAACGATCGATGTTGCCGCCAATGGCCTTCCACATGCCGTGGAACACCGCGGTCGAGCCGGTGAAGTGCACGCCGGCCAGGTGAGGGCTCTCGAGCACGGCGTTGCCGATCTGGCTCCCGGAGCCGTAGATCAGGTTGATGACCCCGGCTGGCAGCCCCGCCTCCAGCAAGAGCTGCATGATGAAGTGGGCCGAGTAGACCGAGCTGCTCGCGGGTTTCCACACCACCGTGTTGCCCAAGATCGCCGGCGCCGTGGGCAAATTGCCGGCGATGGAGGTGAAATTGAAGGGCGAGACGGCGAACACGAACCCTTCGAGGGGGCGCGCATCGACCTGGTTCCAGACGCCTGGGCTCGACAACGGCTGCTCCGCCAAGATGCGCTCGGCGAAGTGCACGTTGAAGCGAAAGAAGTCGATCAGCTCACAGGCCGCATCGATCTCCGCCTGGTGCGCCGTCTTGCTCTGCCCGAGCATGGTCGCGGCGTTGAGCACCGGGCGATACTTGGTGGCGAGCAGCTCCGCAGCCTTCAGGAAGACCGCCGCGCGGGCGGCTTGCGGCAACCGGGACCAGTCACTCTGGGCCGAGAGCGCGGCGTCGATCGCCGCCTGCACCTCGCTCGGCCCCGCCATGTGGTAACGCCCGAGCACGTGTTGGTGGTCGTGCGGCATGACCGAGGCGCCGAGTTTGCCGGTTCGCAGCTCCTTGCCCAGAACGATCAGGGGCATGTCCGTCTCGGTCGCTGCCATGCGCACGAGCTCGGCCTTCAGCAGCTTGCGCTCGGGCGTGCCCGGCGCGTGACTCAGCACGGGTTCGTTGACGGGTGACGGCACGTCGCTGCGGGCGTTCAACATGCGCGGGATGGTACACGCTCTGCGCCCGCGCTCGTACCGCTACGGTGGCGTCGGCGCGGTGCCGCTCGTTGTGCCAAAAACCCCGCTCAGAACGCGGTGAATCCGCCGTCCACGCACAACGTCTGGCCGGTCACAAAGGAGGCCGCGTCGCTGGCCAGAAACAGCGCCGCCGCAGCGATCTCTTCCGGGCGTCCCACCCGGCCGAGGGCGGTGTGGCGGTTGGCGTGTTCGAGCATCTCGGGGCTCGCCAAGATCGCCGCGGCCAGCCGCGTCTCGACCAGCCCGGGGGCGATGGCGTTGACGCGCACGCCGCTCTGGCCGAGCTCGAAGGCCAGGCTCTGGGTCATGCTGCCGAGGGCGGCCTTGGTCATGCCGTACACCCCTTGCAAGGGGGCGGCGCGCAGCCCGGCAACACTCGTGATGGTGACGATGGAGCCCTGGCCGTTGCGGCCGATGACATGCTCCGCGAAGGCGCGGCTGGCCTCGAACGCGCCGCGCAGGTTCACCTCGAAGGTCTTTTCGTAGGCGCCGGGGTCGATGCCGATCATCGGACCAAAGTAGGGGTTCGTCCCGGCGCAGTTCACGAGCACGTCCGCCTTGCCGAACTGAGCCACGGCCTCCCGAACGAGGGCGTGACACTGGTCGATCTGACCGACATGGGCGCTCATGGGGTGCACTGTGCCGCCGCGCTCGCGGATCTTGGCGGCAACCGCGTTGACCCCGTCCAGCTTGCGCGACGCGATCACGAGCTTCGCGCCGGCCTCGGCGAAGGCCATGGAGATGGCCTCGCCGATCCCTCGGCTAGCCCCGCTCACGATCGCAACTTTGTCCTTCAGGTGAATCAGCGACATGGGCGAGAGCAGTACTACTTCCGGAGTGAGGCCGCAGCGCTCTATGCTGGGTCGATGCCCCTCGGCCCTCACGACGGCGTGCTCTTGGTCGCCCACGGTACGGTGACGGATCTCGACGACTTGCCGGAGTTTCTGCGAGAAATTCGCCGCGGGCGCCCGGCCTCGCCCGAGCTCGTCGCGGAAATTCGCCGGCGCTACACCGCCATCGGCAGCTCTCCCTTGCTCGACATCACCCGGGCGCAGGCCAGCGCCCTCGCCAAACGCCTGGAGCTGCCGGTGCTCGTGGGCATGCGGCTGTGGCGCCCGCGGGTCGAGGACGTGTTGCGTGGGATCGGCGGGCTCAGGCTCGCGCGTCTGTGTGTGCTCCCGCTCGCGCCGTTCTCGGTTCACGTGTACTGGGAGGCGGCCCAGGAGTCCCTCGCGGCCGCCCGCGAAGAGCTCGGGTCGAGCGCGCCGGAGCTGGTGCCGACCGAGCCATGGGGCACCGAGCCCGCGCTGATCGACGGCTTCGTGGCGGGCATCGAGGCCGCGCTGCCGGAGGACGGCAAACCAACGCGCGTCGTGCTCACGGCCCACAGCTTGCCGTCGCGTGCCATCCGGGACGGCGATCCGTACGAAGCGCAGTTTCGCGCCTGCGCGGCCGCGGTGGGTCGACGGCTCGGGAGTGAGCCGCTGGTTGCGTTTCAGAGTCAGGGCGCCGACGGCGGCGACTGGCTCGGTCCTGATCTGCGCGCGGTGTTCGAGAGTGAGCGAGGGCGGGGGACCGAGCGAGTGGTGCTGTCCCCCATCGGGTTTCCAGCCGAGCACGTCGAGACCCTCTACGATCTCGACATCGAGGCGGCCGGCTGGGCGAAGGAGCTCGGCCTCGAGCTGGTGCGAGTCCCCGCCCTCAACGACGACGCCCACCTGGTCAGCGCGCTGGAGGCGGTCGCCCGGAGGGCGCTCACTTGAAAGCCCGGAGGGCGCTCACTTGAAAGCCCGGAGGGCGCTCACTTGAAAGCCCGGAGGGCGCTCACTTGAAAGCCCGGAGGGCGCTCACTTGAAAGCCCGGAGGGCGCTCACTTGAAAGCCCGGAGGGCGCTCACTTGAAAGCCCGGAGGGCGCTCACTTGAAAGCCCGGCGGCTCACGCGAGCCAGTCGCGGATTTGTTCGTAGACGGAGGGGCGGTTCAGGAGCTCCAGGTGGGCCGTGCCGAAGCTGACGTGCTGACGTTCTTCGGGGAACCGCAGCGCGAACTCGGAGCTTTTGTGCTGTCCGAGGGCGCTCTCGACCGGCACGAGGCCGTCCCCGAGCAGCTCGGGACGCGGTGCCTCGGTGAGCGTGCCTGCGATGGCGAACGCTCGCACGCCGTCCGGGAGCGGGAGCGGCGTGCGTGGATCCGCGCCCTTCTCGAACCGATCGCGATCCCGCCAGTCCGCATCGAGGACGTTGCCGAAGCGCAGATCCGTCACGCCGGCGGAGCGGATCTGGCCGAGCTTCGCCAGCGGCGCGCCGTAGCGCGTGGCGCCGAGCAACACGTCGATCCAATTGCCGCCCCGCTCGAGCGGGGCGCCGTGGTGAGGCGAGCCCAGACACACCAGCGTGCCGAGCCGTTCGCGCCAGCCGTGCGCGCGCGCTTCAGCCGCGGCGCAGGCGCTCCGGGCGACCAGCCCACCCATGCTGTGGCCGAGCAAGGTCAGCTCGCGGAGAGGCGTGGGCCACACGGCAACCAGCTGCTCGAGCAGCTCCGCGAGCTCTTGACCATTGTCCGAAATGTGGAGCCCGCTATTATAGCGCACGTAGACCGCGCTCACGTCGAGCTCGCTCGCGAGCGCCGCGCCGTGGTCGTGTCCGCTGCGGCGCCATTGAAGATCGCTCATGCACGAGCCGTGCACCAAGAGCACCACCCGGCCCTTTGCGTCGGGGACGGCGGCTCGGAGCGCCTCCGCCTCGAGTGGCAGCGGACGCCCCTCGCTCCGCAGGCTCATGCCGAGAGCGAGGGGGTTCTCCGTCTCGGTCAGGTAGTCGCCCAACACACCATTGAGCGCCGCGAGCACTGCTTCGCGCTCCGGCCCCGGAGTACTCTCGCCGAGCAGAGTCCCGAGCTCAGCGAGCGCCCGGTCGATGCCGGCGCCCACCACCTGCGTGACGCCGGAGATGGTTCCGTACACGAGATCGGTCACGAGACGGGTCGGGCCGGCCAAGGGCTCGCCGAGGATCGCCGGGCCGCTGCCGATGGTGACGTGCATCGCACGCACGAGCTCGGTGACGCTCTTGGTGGCCTCGATGGCCAGCCGGCTGGCTCCGCGCAGATCGTCGACGTGGCTCCGTTTGCTCATCAAAGACGTGTGTAGCGCGCTTCAACGCGCCACCCAATCGTCCACACGGGCCGAACAACTCCGGACTCGAGTCGTCCCGCGGGTTTGTTCGCGGATCTCGCAGCCAACCCCTGAACAATGAAGGCGGCGCGAGGGCGGCGGACTGCCGCGCGCCAGCCGCCTGGAACCCGCGCGCATTGCGGCCTCTCTGCCTTGCTAGGGCGGCCCGAGGGGGGAGCGCGGGGGCGGCGAGCGTACTACTCTCGTGCAAAGCCACGATGCGCCCCCGGTGATCCAAGGTAAGAAGGGCCGGATGACGGGCGCCTCGCGAGTTCGCGGTCGAACACCAAGACAACAGACCCGGGTGGTTCCCCTGAGGCTGAGGCTCTTGGGGCTCTTGGGTGTGCTGCTGCTCGGGGTCGGTTGTCCCTGCGTGAAGGGACCGGTCAACGCGAGTCCGGCGCTGCGCTGGTGGCTGTTCTCGAACTTCGGCGCACAACGCGTGTGCCCCGAGATGCTCAAGCGTGGCGCGCCGCTCAAGCTGAACCCCACCGGCAACACCATCGGGCGCTTCTTCCCGACGCGCTGTCAGCACGAGATCAACGACGACGCCCACACGATGACGCTGCACTTCGGCGGCACCGGCTTCGCGTGGACACCGGTCGCCGGCAGGGTGGGATTTTCTGCCGAGGCCTCCGTCGAGTACCAGTTCGACTTCTTCATGGGTGAAGACGACATCTACGTGTGGGCCAAGCGCCCGCGCATCCTCCGTGGCCCCGAGTTTCAGGTCGGTTCGGTCGAGAACAAGGTCGTCAACTGGGGGCTGAAATCACCGGCCGGCTGGATGGTCGATCAGTTCGGCGCGCAGATCGTCTCGAGCCAGCTGGCCAGCGGGTTCACCGTGCTGCACGGGGACGCCGGCGACGATTTTTCGCTGGGGATCCTGGTGCCGCCGCAGAAGCCGCGTCATCCGTTCGACACCTCCAAAGGTGAGCGGTTTGTGTTCGCCAACGAGACGACGGAGATCCGTTCGAACCAGATCGATTTCCTGGGGCCGTTCGAGGTCGAGGACAAAGACCAGGCGCTGTTCTTCCGCATGCGGGTGGACGGTCCGGCCGCCGAGGCGTTCTTGTTCCAGCGCGGCACCGGGGATCTGTGGCGCGATGCGCTGCAGCGCGGCGCCGCTCTCGGTCCGCCGCCTGGTCCACCGATGCTGGGTTTTCCTCTGCCCGCCAACGTCGACGTGAAGAAGCGCATCCCCGTGCCGCGGGGTTCGTACTACCTGGTCGTCGACAACTCGAGCGCGTTCGGGCAGGTATCGCCGCCGTGGAATCCGCTGGCGGTCGTCGGCGGCGGCACGGCGGTCGTGTCGTACTCCGCGGAGATCGGCGACGACGACGACGAGTTCTGATGCCAGAGCGGCGCGGGCGCTGGCACAGGACACCACCGGCGCTACGGCAGGAACCGATACGTGAACGAGATCCACGGGTACAGCGCAAGCTCGGGTGGATCTTCGGTATCGAGCGGGCGCATCGCGGCAAGATCGAGGGACCAGGTTCGATAGGGGAAACGGAAGCCCGGCGCGACCAGCACGCCGCTGTATTCGCCGACCTCGCCGCCCAGGGGCACGGCAGTGTCGACCTCGAGCAACAGCGCGGCCCAGTCGGCGATGCGCCAGATCACTCCGACTCCGTTGACCATGAAGGTCCCCGGGCCTGCGAGCAGCACGTGGCTCGACAAACTCGCGCTCGACTCACAGTCGGCCTCGAAACACAGCTCCGCCACGGCACCCACTCGACCCAGGACCAAGTTGCCCTGGTCGATGCCGAACACTCCCGACACCGAGCCGATGCCCGCGAGCCGCAGCGGCCCCTGGCGGAGGAATGCATTCTTCAGGCTGAGGTCGAACAGAAGGACCTTGTCCGGACCCTCACTGAGCGGAGGCAGTCCGGTCAGCGTGAGCTGGGTCGAGTCCGTGATCGCATACCCGGCCTGAAGGATCACGAGCTCGTTGCTGGTCAGGTAGAGCGTGCCTTCCGGATGGGTGTACGCGGTCGGTAGAAGCACCACCCGGTCGGCGTGCGCGTTTGCAACTCGAGGATCCCGCAGACGCAACTCTGGTGCGCGCGCCACTGGCGCGCCGAAGGCATGACCACTGGGCGTCGCCCCGTAGCCGTAGGCCGGCGCCACGTAGCCCGATTGAGGAGCCGGCGCCGGCGCGGCCGCCGCAGAGGGAGCCGCGCTCGCGGACGGCGCAGCCGCCGCGGCGCCGGGTGCTGTGGCAGGCGGTTCACTCGCCGGTGTAGCCGGTGGTTCGCTCGCGGCGCCGGGCGCTGGACCCGGCCCTGCCTGGGCAACACTGCCGAGCGCCCAGGTGACGGTCACACAAAAGCAACCGAACGCCCGGAGTTTCAGCTTCATGGAGGTCTGCATTTGGGCGGCGGGTGGGTCGATGGTCAAGGCCGGTGCGAGCTGCTACTTTCGCTCATGTCGGGCCAGGAGTGGACTGGTTCCGGCTTTGCATTCACGTCGCGTTCCAGAGAGAGCCTCCGCGATGAAGAATCCTCGCCGCCGCGCCAGAGCCTGGGTCACCGCCCTCATCGCGGCGTTCGCCCTCGCGGTCGGCTGTGGCCGGAGTGGCCTGGACGCCGACGACTTCGAGTGGATCGACGGCCAGCGGCCGGCGCCCGACGCCGCGGTCGGGGGCGGCACCGCCCAGCCCGACGCCCAGACGACGGAGTGTGTGCCAGCACCCGAGACCTGCAACGGCGTAGACGACGACTGCAACGGTCAGATCGATGAGCTGACCCCGAAACCTTGCGCCGAGGGCGGGGAGCAGTACTGCGTGGCCGGCGCCTGGAGCGCCTGCCCGGAGCGCTGCGAGGCGTGCATGCCCGGCAGCGAGCGGGTGTGTTTCCTCTCGTATTGCAAGTACTGGGCGGTCCAGACCTGCACCACCGACGGCAAGAGCTTCGGCAAGTGCCACGAGGAAGACCCCCCCGCCGAGTGCAAGAGCGTCGCCAAGGACAAGAAGTACTCCTCTGATCTCGAGGAGTGCTGCGTCGACAACGGTTACTGCTGTCTCGACACGTTCGATCTCGACGACGACGGCAACACCGGAGAGATGCTCGGCGAGTGCGAGGACGTTCTGTGCAAGCCGTGAGGCGAGCAGCACAGGCCGCCGCGCTGTCTTCGCTCCTCTTCGGAGCCGCGCCGGCGGAGGCCGCCTGCAACCGCCCGGACCTGCAGTTCGCCGTGCCGCCGGATGACGCCGTCGTTGCGCCGAACGCCAAGCTGCACGCGCGCTACAAGTCCAACGCCGAATACACGGGCGAGGACATCACCGTCACCGACATGGCGAGCGGCGCCGAGCAGGTGCTGACGGGCGACTGGAACTCCGCGGAGACGTTGCTCTCCGTCACCCCCAAGCTCGAGCCCGGTCAGAGCTACAGCGTCGAGTGGCCGCGGCTGCGCGGGATCAACTCCGCAAACCTCGGCCGTGGCAAGAGCATCACGTTCGCGGTCGGAGCCAGTCTCGACCAGGAAACGCCACAATTTACCGGGCTGAAGGCCCTCGAGTGGGACGTCGATCGGGAGCGCGACGACTGCACGGACAGCCTCGAAGAGCGCTACGTCTTCGACTTCGATCTGGGGGCGGCCAGCGACGACGGCGGGCGCGAATCGCTGATGATCGCGGTCTTCCAGACCCAAGGGCCCCACATCAAGAGCTCCGCCCCCGAGCCGATCAGCGTTCAGCGTCTGCCCGCCGCGGGCAAACCGCTGCGCTTGACCCGCACCATCAACGACGGCGAAGGCGACGTGTGTTTTGCCGCGGTGACCCGCGACCTGACGGGAAAGGTCAGCGCCAGCGGCGCGCAGGAAGTCTGCACGACGACCGTGGCGCCGCCGTTCTTCAACGGCTGCACTACGTCACAGTCCAGACGTGGCTCGGGGCTGTCGCTGTTCGCCGTCCTCTTGGCCGCCGCCGCGTGGTCGCGACGGGGACGGCGGTGAGGGCGGCGCGCACCAGGCTCGGGAGCGCGCTCGCACCGATGTTCGTGCTCGCGCTGGGCTCGCGCGCCGTAGGTCAGCCGCAGCCGCCCGCCTCGGGCACCTCGCCCCCTCCGCCCGCTCCGGTCCTGGCACCGCCGGGGCCGACGCCCGAGTCCGCGCCCACGGCGCCGCCGCTCGCGGGAGCCGCAGTGCAACCCGTTGCCCCGGCGCCCGCCCCCGCCATTCCGGCGCCACGCATCGCCGTGTTCCCGGTGCACGTCGCGCCGGGGCTCGATCCGAGCCTGCGTTCGCTGATCGAACGGCAGCTCGGCCGGAGCGCGGCCCAGCGCGGGTATCAGCTCGCGGACGCCGCAACGACGGCGCGCGTTGCCGGCGCCACGTCCGGCGCGCTGACGCCGGAGCGTGCGATGACCATGGTCCGCGACGCGGGCTCCGCCTTCGGCTTGTTTGCCAGCGTGCAGAGCCGCAACGGGCGTTATCACGTCAATGTGCAGGTCGCGCCGGCGAACGCACTCGCCACGAGCGCTGACGCCGAGGGGGTGTCGTCCGATCTGTACGCCTCCATCGACCGCGCGGTGGGCTCGCGCCTGCCTGAAGCGAGCTCCCTCGCGCCGCCCCCGGCGCCGCCGCCGACGGGCCCGAGTCCGAGCGCCCCGCCGACCCCGGCGCCGCGCGATGAGTTTCCCGACGGGAGGTTCCGCCTCGCCCTGGGCGGCGAGACGGCGTTTGGTGTCTCACCGGGGCCGTTTCAAAACCACTTGCTCGGGGCCCGCTTCGACTGGCGATTCTCCGAGCGTGCGTCCCTCGGCCTTGCGGTGCAGTACGCGAACTTGAAGGGCAAGGACGGTCGTGCGCACAACGTGCTGCCGTGGGCGCTGTTCGAATACCGCGTGGGGCTCGGCGCAGGCTGGGCGGTGCCGCTGCGGTTTGCCAGTGGCTACCTGGTGAAGAACGGTCCGGTCGTTCAGCCGTCGGCAGGGCTCTCCGCGCCGCTCGGTGACGACCTCGACCTCAGTGTTGCGCTGCTCGCTCCGACGGTCTGGATCACCCACGAGCGGGCGGTCGTCTCGATGGACCTCGCGGCGGAGCTGGGGGTGACCTTCTGAGGGAAGCCGCGCCGGGAAACGCGGGAGTTTACCTCGAATCACTCTCGCTTCGGGGTGACGACGACGGTGTCGATGAGCCAGCCTTTGTCGGTCTTCGTGAGGCCGAAGCTCACCCGCCGCTCATCGCGCTCGGCGCCGGAGCCGCGGTCGGCCACCAGGGTCGCGGAGCCGCTCACCTTCGCGCTCGTCCCCCCAGCGAGCACGTCGATCGAATCGGGGCTGATGTCGACCTCTGCGCTGCGGAAGATGGTGCCGGCGCGGGTGGCAACACCCACGAGCTCCGGTCTACCGGAGCGCATGCTCGTGAGCTCCGAGATGTCGACCCGGACGTTCGGGACGAACAGCGTCTCGAACTCGTCGTTCATGCGCTTGCCGCGGAAGATCGGGTTCTCGTCCGGACCCGACACGTGCACCACTCGGGCCAGCCGTTCGAGCTGCTCACGGATCAGCTCCTCGTCACTCTTCTTCGCGAACAGCGCGTAGAGCAGGATCAGAGCCCCGAGGACGGCTGCGCCGATCGCGAGCGCACGCCGCGACAACTCAGTTCCTCGCGAGCTTCACGCGCCAGTCGACCGGCAGATCCAGGAACCCTTCGAGGCACAGGAAGTCGTAGATGCCGTCGCAGATCACCTCGGCGGTGTCGCTGAACAGGTGCGGATCCGTGAAGAACCGAATGGTCTCGTCGAAGAAAGGCTCTTCACTGCTGGTGAGTCGACCGAACAGCTCGTCGCCGCAGAAGTTCACCATCTGCTCCATGAAGATCCGCTCCCAGTGCGCGCGAAACTCGGGGAACTGGCTGCTCAGCACCTTGTAGTTCACGGCGCCAGGCCCATCCCCCGTGTTGGCCGCGCGCAGCGTCGCCCGGCACATGGCCTCCAGCCGTGGGGGCAGGTGCGTTTGGAGGAACTCGAGCAGCACACCGCTGTGGATGTGCATCACCCGATTCAGCTCGGGTGAGCGACGCGACAAAAATCCGACCTGGAGATCGCGCTCCATCTTGGTCAACAGCTCCAGCGTGCTCTCTTTCACATCGGCGCTCTGGTACTCGAACCCGTCGAGCTCGGCGCGCAGGCGGTTCTTGTAGCGGTTGAGCACGTAATACACACCCTGCTCCGGGTGGTAGATGACCTTCTCCTTGTCGCCGCGGGTCTTCTCGTGCAGCTCGCTCTCGAAGAACAGCTTGGCGATGCGACGACCGATCGTCTTCATGTTCTGCGTCGCGAAGTTGCCGTCGGTTGCAAACAGGCGACCGAGCAGCCGCGACATGGTCTTCTGCTGCTGCTCTTCGAGCTCGGCGGGCGGCGCGCCGGGGCCGCCCTCTCCACCAAGCGCCGCCTGCATGCCCTTGATTTGCGCCACGACCTGCGCGGTGATGGCGTCGAGCTCGGGGCTCGTCTCGAGCTCGCCCTTGTAGTGGACGATGCGGGCCTGGACCTGCTCGTTCAACAGACCCAGCGCCTGGAACGTGAGCTTCTCCTTGTCGTGGTTGCTCATCGGGACCGCCTCGCGGCGCGGGGGCGGCGGGCGCTGCGGGGGCTTCGGCGGGGGCTTGCGAGGCGGGGAGGCGTCGGTCACGACGTCGAACGATAGCCGAGGTCGTGGCGGGCGTCGCCCGCTTTGGTCGTGCGCCGCCGAGCCGACCAGAGCTCCGGGCCCGGGAACACCCTCTTCGGTCGCCGCACGCCGCCCTCTGAGGTAGCGTCCGGCCGACTCTCGTGGAGGATGCCATGCGCTTTGGACTTCGAACCTTGTTCTTTTCCAGCCTGCTCGCCATCGGTTGCGCGCGCGGCCCCAACATTTCCACCGACCAGCTGCCGCTCAAACGGGTGGTGATCTATCGCAACGGGGTCGGTTACTTCGAGCGCTCGGGTCACGTCGACGCGGACGCCGTGACCTTCAAGATGCGGCAGCGCATGGTCGGCGATTTCCTGGCCTCCCTCGCCATCGTCGAGCGCGGCGGCAGCTCGGTCCGCTCCGCTTCGTTCCCGCTCGAGATCCTGGACGACGACGAGGACGAGCCCACGCTCGATCCGCGCTACCAGAGCATGCTCAAACCCTGGCCCGGGCTGCCCCCGAAAAAGAAGGAGAAGAACCCGCTGCGGGAGGTGATCCTGCAGCTCGACGGCAAGGAGCACGATCTCGCCATCGGCTACGTCTCCGAGACCCCGGTCTGGCGCCCCTCCTACCGCCTGGTGGTGCAAGAGGGCGGCAACGCCGATCTGCAGACCTGGGGCATCGTTCAGAACCTATCGGGTGAGGATTGGAAGTCGGTCAACCTCGCGCTGGTCGCGGGTGCGCCGCTCGCGTTCGAGTCGACCCTCGGAGAGCCGGTGATCCCCAATCGGCCGATCGTGACCGACACGGGCGAGGTGATTGCGGCCATGCCCACGGGTGTGACCAGCATGGAGCAGCGGCGCGAGGCCGAGATCGAGCGCTTTGGTGCCGGCGAGGCGGCGGAAGAGGCCCCCGCGGACAAAGAAGGCGGACTCGGGCTGCGCGGCGCCGGGGTCGGTGGCGGCGGTAAGGGCATGACGGAGGACGATCTGTCCGACGGCGACACGGCCGGCACCAAGGCGGGGCCGAGCAAGAAGAACAAGATGGCGAAGAAACCTGCGCCTCGCCGGAGCGCTTCGACGGGCATGGCCCGGCCCTCGTCGGCGCCGGCGCCGGAGCCCGAAGCGGCGGCTGACATGCCACGCCAGCCCAGCCGGGACGAACGCCGTAGGGTGGCGCTCGAAGAAGCAAAACGCCAGGGCCTGAGCGCACCGCGGCGCATGAGTGCGCTCGCCGCGGTGGCGGTTGAAGCCGGGGCAACCCGCTACGAGATCCCGAACGCCATCACGGTGCCGAACGAGAGTGCGACCATGGTCCTGCTCTTGAACAAACGCGTGCCGGGTGAGGCGGTGTTCTTGTTCGCGCCGGACGGCGGAGTGGGGGAGTCGGCGACCCATCCGTTCCGCGTGGTGCGCTTCACCAATGGTACGACAGGACTCCTGGAACGCGGACCCATTGCGGTCTTCGAGAAGGGTTCGTTTCTGGGCCAGGGCATGCTCGATCCACTGCCGCCGCGAGCGACGGCCGTAGTGCCGTTTGCCCTCGAGCGCAGCCTGGCCGTGGCGATCGATCGCAAGTACGACGAACAAGGCGCGCGCATCTTCAAGATCGAATCCGGGGAGCTGTGGATCGAGCGCGACAGTGTCGCAAAGACGCTCTACACGGTCTCGAACGGTAGCGACAAACTGGGCAAGGTCCTGGTCAAACACACGCGCTCGGCGGGCACGCGCCTGTTCAAACCACCGGTCGGCACCGAGGACAACGCAGCGCTCGGGCACGCATTGGTGCCAATGAGTGTGAAAGCGTTCGGCAAGAGCGAGCTCACCGTGGACGAACGGCGCGCGCAGCACCAGATCGCGAACTGGCTGTCCCCGCTCGCGGACGAGGCCATCAAGACCTTCCTGGCGGATCCCCGGGGCAGCGCGCAGGTGCAAGCTCAGCTCAAGGGTGTGTGGGCGGTGCGCGAGATCTGGAAGAAGAGCGTCGACGAGGAGCGGAAGCTGGTCGACGAACAGGCCGAGCTGGAGAAGGCCGCCAACGAGACGCGGTTGTCGCTGCGCGCCATCGAGAAGAACACCCAGGCCGCGGATCTGCGAACCAAACTGACCCGGCGCCTGGACGAGGTCACCAAGCGCATGGAGCAGATCACCAAGCGCCTGATCGAGGTCAAGATGGCGATGAACGAGCAAGAGATCCGCTTCCGCGACTCGGTGCGGGAGATCAAGCTGCTCAGTCCGCCGCCGCTGAAGGACTGAACAGCACGAGCTCGAGCCGCTCAAATCCACCCGCTTTCGGCGGCACCTGGACCAACGGCAGCCCGCGTTCTATGAATTGGGCGCCGTATGGGGCAAGTCCCGATCGATGATCCTGCGCGTCCAACGCCGACGCCGCCGTCACCCCCCCCGCTCGGCCTCGTTGGCAAGGCGACCCTCGTGGTGGGCGCCGTGGTCGGCGCGACCGCGATCCGCGCGCTGCTCGAGCCGGTCGTGGGTGACCGGGTTCTGTACGTGCTCTACCTCGCCGCGGTCGCTGCCGCCGCGCGCTTCGGCGGTTGGCGGGCCGGGGGCATCACCACGCTCGCTTCGGTCATCGTTGCGTCGGTGCTGTTCGCCCAGCCGCGCGGCAGCCTCTGGCCCATGCACTCGGGGGACCGCGTGGCCGTGTTCCTGTTCGTTGCCGCGGCGCTGATCATCACCGCTTCGATCGACGCCGAACAGCGGGCGCGCCGGACCGTCGAGGATCGGGACGCCCGGCTGCGACGGGAGATCAGCGAGCGCCAGCGACTCGAAGCGGCGTTGATTGAGTCCCAACGGCTCGAGAGCATCGGGCGGTTGGCTGGCGGCGTGGCCCATGACTTCAACAACCTGCTGACGGTGGTCCAAGGTTCGCTCCACCTGCTCAAGCCGAGCAAAGAGCAGGCCCCGATGGCCGAGAACATCGAGCTGGCAGCGCGCCGCGGCGCGGACCTGAACAAACAGCTGCTGGGATTCGCCCGCCGCCAGATGCTGGAGCTCCAGACGCTGACCCTGAACGCGGGGGTCATCGAGTCCGAGAAGCTGCTCAGTCGCCTGCTGCCCGAGGACATCCTGCTGCGGACCGAGCTCGCGCTCGACCCGTGGGCTTTTGATGGGGATCCGACCCAGGTCCAGCAGGTGCTGATGAACCTCCTGACGAACGCGCGGGACGCGCTTCAGTCCGGCGGCACCATCAGCGTCGAGACCGAGAACTCCACCCTGGACGAGGAGTTTGCTCGCGCGATGCCGGAGGTGACGCCGGGTGAATACGTGCGCCTGCGCGTCTCGGACAACGGCCCAGGGTTGTCGCCCGAGGCGCGGGCCCGGATCTTCGAGCCGTTTTACACCACCAAGGAGGTCGGCAAGGGCACCGGTCTCGGGCTCGCGGTGGTGTACGGCATCGTCAAACAACTCAGGGGTCACATCTTCGTCGACAGCTCGCCGGGTCGAGGAACGACATTCGATATCTACTGGCCGCGCCAACAGAAGGTCGTCCTCGGCGGGCCTCGACACGCTCCAACGCACGTCGTGACCCCGTCGCTGCACATCCTGTTGGTCGAGGACGACGAGCTCGTGCGCAGGACCGCGAAAAGGCTGCTGGAGAAGCTGGGGCACCAGGTCACGGACGCGGCCAACGGCGCCGACGCCCTGGTCGCGGCGGCCCAGCCCGGTTTCAAGGCAGAGCTCTTGCTCACGGACGTGGTCATGCCGTGGATGAACGGCCGGGAGCTCGCGGACCGCCTGCTGAAGGACCACGACCTCGCGGTCGTGTTCATGTCGGGTTACACGGAGAACGTCGTGCTGCAGAAAGGCGTGGTCAAACCCGGGGTGGTGCTGCTGAAAAAGCCGTTTTCGATGGCAGAGCTCGACGCGGCGTTGAGCCAGGCCCTGCGCCGCGAGCGCGCGGCGGCGGGTTGACAAACCTTCCCTTACGTATCATTTGAAGCGCCCATGATTGAGCCGGAGGCGGTTCGTTCCCTGCTGCTCCAGGCGTTCCCGGACGGGGACGTCGCAGTGCTGGACATGACGGGGACCAAGGACCACTACGACGCCCGAGTGGTGTCTGGGGCATTCGTGGGCCGAAGCCGGATCGAACAACACCGGATGGTGTACGCCGCCCTGGGCGACGCGATGCAGGGGGCAGTCCACGCCCTGGCGCTCAAGACCTACACGCCCGAAGCTTGGGCGAAGCTCAAAGGATGAATCTTCATGGATGAGGCACTCCGAGATCGAATCAAGTCCACCCTCGACCAGAGCCCGGTCGTGCTGTTCATGAAGGGCAGCAAGAATTTTCCGCAGTGCGGTTTCTCGGCTCGGGTCGTGCAGATCCTCAAGGAGCTCGAGGTCGACTTCCGCGACGTGAACATCCTGCAAGACCCCGATCTGCGCGACGGCCTGAAGGAGTACTCCAGCTGGCCGACGTTCCCGCAGCTCTACGTCGACGGGAAACTGGTGGGCGGCTGCGACATCGTCATCGAGCTGCACGAGACCGGCGAGCTGAAGACGCTGGTCGCCCCTTAGCGTTCGACGCCGACGCCTCCGACCCGCGCGACCTCGAGGCTGGCGCGGGCCGCCCGGTTCGCGTCGGCGAACGGGAACGTGAGCGTCGTCGGCCCGGCGTCTTTGCCGGTGATCATGCCGTCGTGTTCGCCGATGAGTGTGCGGACCCGCGTGCGATCGAGACGCCCGGTCAGCTCCAGGATGCGCCCGAGGGAGCCCGCAGCCCGGACGTCCGTCCCGCCGTCGGGGAACAAGATCGACTGCCTCACCTGAGGCGGATCGGCAAACGCGCCGATCCAGTAGACCAGCGAAGCGGCGGCGGCGCCCGGGTTTGGACCGAGGAACCACGCCCCAAGGTGATGGGTCGCACCGAGAGCGCAGCGAGCGTAGAGCGCGCCGTGCGTCGCCCCAGGCTCTCCGCCATGGCGTTGGCGGTCTTCACATAGGCTCGACGTTCGCCGGAATAGAAATAGGGGATCGCGTACTTGCCGCTGAACGTCAGCCGCACGCCGTGCAGCGCAACGGCCCCGGGCAGGGCCTCGGTGGCCACGCTGACCGAGGTGCCGATGCCCTCTTGTTTTTCGATCTCCGGCGCCTCCTTCCAGACGAACCGCGCGGGAGTCCCGCTGACGAACTGGGCAAGCTTGGCGTCGCTGGTGAGCGCCTCCGTTGGCCGCGCGAGCACCAGCTCGACCACCCAACCCTCGACGTCGGTGGGGCCGATGGTGGCGCCGCGCATGATGCGTGCGCGAGTCGCCTGGCACACTCGCTCCGCGCGTTCGACGCGCTGGCGTTCGTACTCGTCGCTGCTGATCGCCGTGGCCGTCGGGGCCGGCGCACCAAACGACCAGCGAGAGCCGGGCGCGAGGTAGTTGAACGCGGCGAAGATCGCGGCAGCGCCCACGGCGAGGATCAAGAGCGGGGGCAGCCAGCGAGGGATGCCGACTCGAGTCCGCTGCCCGCCACCCTCGAGGGCGGCCCGGCGAGCCTGTACCAGACGCCGCGCGAGCTCCCCCGCGCGACGCTGTCGAAGCTCCGGCGCGAGGGTCTCCCAATGCTCCACCACGTTCGCGAGCTCGGTTGCGACCTCGGGCCCCGCCCCGACCAGCCGGATCCGATTCCCCTCGACGATGGCGTCGCCCGCCATGCCAAACCGAGCGATGGCTTCGCCCACCAAGATCTCGAGATCCGCGAAGCTGCCATCGTAGTGATCGGGCGCGGGCGGGGGCACGCGGACCTGACCTGGCCTCTCGAGCCCGGCGACCGACGGCAAGGTCGGCTCCGGCGCGGAGCTGGGGAAGGCACGCGCGGAGCTGGGGAAGGCAGGCGTAGAGCCGGGGAAGGCAGGCGCAGGCGGGAGCCCCGGCGCAGCGGATTGCGGCACGATCAGATCGGGCACGTCGACGGACGAGTCGGGTTCGGGATTGGGTACCGTCAGCTGCCGGTCACCCGCGCGGACCTGGCGGAGCATTTCGCGCTTCTCGAGCAGGCGATCCCGAAACATCTCCTGCATCAGACTCGCCAGACCCTGACCTGGATCGGAGGCGCCGATCAGCTCGTGGGTGACGCTGAGCAGGTCCTGGCGCATCGCAGCTGCGGTGGGGTAGCGCTCGCCGGGATCTTTGTTGATTGCCCTCGAGATCACGCGCTCCAGCGACGCGGGGCAATCCGGCGCCGCCTGCGAAGGGGCGAGCACGGTCTCATGGCAGATTGCCTCCAGCGCCGAGAGCACGCTGGGACGATTGAAGAGCCGCCGTCGACTGACCAGCTCGTAGAGCACGATTCCAGTGGCGAAGATGTCGCTGCGGCGGTCGAGCGGTCTGCCGCGCGCCTGCTCTGGCGACATGTACTCGACCTTGCCTTTGAGCTGACCCGGCTCCGTCTCGGGTGAGGCACGCGCGCCCACCTTGGCGATGCCGAAGTCGAGCAACTTCACTTCACCGGAGTACGTGACCAGTACGTTCTGCGGGGACACGTCCCGGTGGACCAGCCCGAGTGACCGGCCCGTGTCGTCCGTGAGCTCGTGGGCAGCGTGCAGCCCGGCGCAGACCTCGGCAATGACGAATGCGGGGACCCACGTCGGCAGTCTCCGTTTCTGGGAGAGGCTCCGCCGAATGATCCCAGCGACGTTCTCACCCTCCAGGTACTCCATCACCAGGTAGAGGTGCTCGCCCGTGTGACCGAGATCCGTGACGTGCACCACGTTCTTGTGCTGAATGCCGGCGACGATGCGCGCCTCGTCGAGGAACATGTCGACGAAGCTCTGCTTCTGGGCGAAGTGCGGGAGGATGCGCTTCAGCACCACCGCCCGTTCGAAACCCGCCGGCCCGACCAGGCGCGCCAGCAGGATTTCCGCCATGCCGCCGGTCGCCAGGTGAGCAACGACCTCGTAGCGTCCGATCTTCTCCAGCGGCCCGGCGGAACTCATCCCGAAGCGTCGAGGGTAGTCGACGCTTCGGGAGCGTGCGTGGACTTTTTGGTCTGATCCGTTTTCCGACTGGACGCCGGCGCCGGCAGCGAAAATGCTGCGGCGTCCCTCGACTGGTGAAAAAATGACCGATCGCCCCCTGGTGCTCCTATCCAATGACGACGGCTACCGCTCCCGCGGGATCTCCAGCCTGCGCGCGGCTCTGATGGAGGTCGCCGACGTCGTCGTCTGTGCGCCGGAGGTGGAACAGAGCGCTGCGAGCCACGCTCTCAGCCTGCATCGCCCGCTGCGGCTGTATCGCCATGAGCCCGGAGTCTTCTCGGTGGACGGGACGCCCGCCGACTGTGTGTACGTGGCGCTCGCGGCGGGAGACCGGGTGCTGGCGCGGAAACCCGACGCCGTGGTCAGCGGACTGAACCATGGACTGAACCTGGGTGACGACGTCTTCTACAGCGGGACGGTGGCAGCGGCGCGGGAGGGTGCGCTGAAGGGCCTGCCGACGCTGGCTGTATCCGCCGGCGCCGGAGCGGATTTCTCCGCCGCCGCGCAGGTCTCGGCGAGTCTGCTCCTGGCCTTGCTCGGAGAGCCGCGCGGGCGCGGGACCCTGCTCAACGTGAACTTCCCGGCGGGCGCTGGCTGGCAGGTCCGGGCCACACGCCTGGGCCGTCGTGAGTACGAAGAGAGCATCGAGTTTCGGCGTGATCCCCGCGGGCGCGAGTACTTGTGGATCGGTGGACCCTTGCTCGAACACCGCCACGTGCCCGGTTCGGACACCGAGGCGTTCGACCAAGGAGTCGTTGGGGTCACACCCTTGGTGTTGGATCTCTGGGCGCGCCCGGACCAGGAGCACGCCGAGCTGGTCGTCGAGCGCCACACCGGCTCCGGAGATGAGCGCTTGGGCGGTGACGCGAAATGAACTATTGAAGCGCGCATGGCTGCCCGCAAGCGTTCCGCCCCGAGCCCGAAGACCCGCGCGCCGTCCCGGCCCGGCTTGACTCCACGAGGAGGCAAGGCAGTCCCCGCCGCGAAGCCCCAGAAGCGCTCGCTGCCGCACATTGCTCCGGAGCTGGTCGACGGGCTCTCCTACGTCCGCGAGCTGATCCGGGAGATCCCGAATTTTCCGCAGGCCGGGATCCTCTTCAAGGACATCACGCCGCTCTTGGCTGACCCCAAGGCGTTCCACATCGTGCTCGACGCGATCGCGGAGCGGTTCGTCGGAGAGCACATCGATGCCGTCGTTGGTATCGAGTCCCGCGGCTTCATCTTCGGTGGAGCACTGGCGGCGCGGCTCAACGCTAGCTTCGTGCCAGTGCGCAAACCCGGCAAGCTGCCGTACCGCACCGACAAGGTGAGCTACTCGCTCGAGTACGGGGAGAGTGAGCTCGAGATGCACCGCGACTCGCTGGCCGAGGGCGCGCGGGTGCTCGTCGTGGACGACCTCCTGGCGACCGGCGGCACGGCGGCCGCCGCAGGGGAGCTGGTTCACCGGCAGGGTGCGGACGTCGTGGCGTTTGCCTTCGTCGTGGAGCTCGAGTCCCTCGGCGGGCGCGAGCGCCTCTTGCCCGTGCCGGCGATCTCGTTTCTACGCTACGACTGAAGGGTCGGGAGAGCCCGCGTGGCGGCCGCGCCGAGCGAGACGGAACGTCGGCTTGCGACCGGGCGAGCGGTTCGGGTTGCCCTCCGGCCCGAGTGAGGCAAAGATCGTCCGATGACTCTTCGGGGCTGGACGCTTTTGGGGCTTTGTTGCGCGCTGCCGCTGGCAACGCAGGGTTGTGACGACGGCGCCTACGCCGGCGACGATGGGCTCGGAGGCAGCGGGGGTGGCGGCGGCGCGCCGATCACCGGCGCCGGAGTCGGGCAGGAGTGCAGCGGCATCAAACCCTGTCGCCAAGGTCTGGCGTGCAAGAACGGGCTGTGTGAGCTCGGCCACTCGACGCTGGAGGGGCAAATCTGCGTGATCGCCGGCGAGTGCGCGGACGGCCTGCAGTGCATCACCAGCAAGTGTGCAAAGGCCGGGAGCGGGACGAACGGCGATGGCTGCACCAGCGACGCGGACTGTGAGAGCGGACTGCGCTGTGTGCTCGCAGGTTTCTCGACCCAGTGTGCGCCCGAGGGCACCGGGGACGTCGGCGCACTCTGCACGACCAGCGGAGACTGTTACGGGGGACTCACCTGCACCCTCGGCAAGTGCAACCAACCACTGCCGGGCGCGCCAACCTTCGGGCTCCCGACCTGGCAGGGTGTGGCCTGCGACGCCGCGAGCGCCGGCAGCGTTCGGGCGTACTTCGAGGTGCCGGGGGTCAAGGCGCCGAAGGGGCAAGAGGCGGACTTCTTCCGCCTGCCGTTCCCCAACGACGTGCGCATCAAGGGCGGCTGGCTCGATCTCTACGGCTTTCCGACGCCTGGTCCGGAGCTCTTGGGTTTTGACCCGGTGAAGGGATACATCGACGCGCTCGAGAAGAACGAGAGCGCGTGGGGCACCAGCCCGACGGTCATCTTCCGCTTCTCGGGTGAGATCGACTTCGATTCGTTCTCGACCGAGGCGGCCGGAAAGTATCCGGTGCAGTGGGTCGACATCACCACCGGGACGCCGGAGTACGGCTCCAGCGCGGGCCTGTTCTGGGCCTGGAATCCCAACAAGACCCACTACGTCTGCGAGAACAACCTGTCGGTCCGGCGGCCCACCGGTGCGCCAATGACACCGGGCCACCAGTACGCGGTCTACCTGACGACTGCGGGCAAGGCGAAGAGCGGAGTGGGCATCGATCGCTCCGAGCACCTGACCGCGGTGCTCGCCGATGCGGCTCCCGCCGACGGCGAGCTCGCGCTGGCCCACGCGGCGTTCAAGCCGTTCCGCGACTACCTGAAGGACAAACTGATCGACTCGGCGCTGGTCTTGAACGCGTCGGTGATCACAGCCGGCAAGGTGCGGGAGCCGATGAAACAGCTGGCGACCGCGGTGCTGTCCGCGGGGGTGCCGGCTGCGAAGGGTTGGGTCAAGTGCGGCGGCGGAGCCAAGTCGCCGTGCCCCCAGGCAGACGGCGACCGCGCGTGTGGAGACGGCGCTTCGCCGGACTTCGACGAGTACCACGCCCTGCTTTCGCTGCCGGTGTTCCAGAAGGGGACGCCGCCGTACACGGATGCGGGCGGAGACCTGCGCTTCGATCAGCCGGAGCGCTCCGAGGACGTGTGCATGGCGCTGACCGTGCCGAAGGGAGCGATGCCGGCGGCGGGTTGGCCGCTGACGGTGTTCGCTCACGGCACCGGCGGCTCGTTCCGCAGCCACGTGCGACCGGAAATTGCCGGGGCGCTCTCCAAGGCCAAGACGCCGGCCGGCAGCGTTGGTTTTGCGGTGCTCGGTATCGATCAGGCCGAGCACGGACCCAGGCGCGGGGCGTCCAGCGCGTCACCGAACGATCTGTTCTACAACTTCAAGAATCCGGCCGCGGCGCGCGGTAACCCGCTCCAGGGCGGCGTCGATCAGCTGGCGCTCGCTCGTTTCGCCTCGACGCTGAACGTCGACGCGGCGACCAGCAAGGGCGCGGACATCAAGGTCGATCCGAACGCCATCGTGTTCTATGGCCACTCCCAGGGCTCGACGGCCGGCAGCCTGGCCCTGCCGTACACCGACGTCTACAAGGGCTCGGTGCTGAGCGGCAACGGAGCCAGCCTGATCCACGCGCTGCTCGCCAAGAAACAGCCGGTGAACATCGCGGGCGCGCTGCCCTTCGTGCTCGCCGACATGGACTCCAGCGGCAAGCTCAACGGGGGTGACATGCACCCGGTCCTGACGTTGTTGCAGATCTGGATCGATCCGGCGGATCCCCTGAACCACGCGCGGGCCATCGGCACACAGCCCGAGACCGGCAGCCTGCCCAAGCACGTCTTCCAGACCTACGGCACCGGCGACAACTACAGCCCCGGCACGACGATGGCGGCGTTCGCCCTCGCGGGTGGCTTCGATCTGGGCACCCACGACGCCAGCGCCACCAAGCCGGAGCCCATCGGGGATCCAGGCCTGGCGGAGAAGGCGCTGCCGCTCGCCGGCAACAAGACCGTCGCTGGCGCAAAGGTGACGCTGGTCGTGCGGGAATACGGCCCTCCGAGCGGCAAGGACGGGCACTTCGTTGCCCTCGACGTGGCGAACGCAACCAGTGACATCACACGCTTCCTGGGCATGGTCGCCGAAGGCGCAGTGCCCCAGGTCGGCCCTTGATGCGGACGAGCGCAGTGACCGCCCGCTGGCAGTGAGCGCCCGCTGACTGAGCGGCGGGCTCACAGCTCTCGGCGCGGGAACGGCATGACGGCGCCGATGTCTGCGGAGCCGAGCGCGAGCGCGACCAGGCGGTCGACGCCGAGGGCGTTGCCGCCCGAGGGAGGCATGCCGGCATCGAGGGCAGAGAGGAACCGGGCATCGACGCGATAGGCGGGGCGCCCCGCCAATTTGCGCGCACGGCGCTCGGCAACAAAGCGGCGACGCTGCTCCTTGGGGTCGGTGAGCTCACCGAACCCGTTGCATAACTCGATACCCCCGGCGTAGAGCTCGAAGCGCTCCGCGACGCGAGGATCCTCAGGGCTCCGGCGAGCCAGCGAGGCCTGGGTCGCCGGGTAGTCGCACAGAAACACGGGGCGGCGCGCCCGGGCCAAGGCCGGTTCGACACGCTCGACCAGGAGCTCGAAGAAGCGAGCCTCGTCGCTCTCGGCGAGATCCACCGCGTCCGCGACGCCAGCGTGGCGCTTGAACGCTTCGCGTACGGTCGAGCGGCGGAACGGCGGGCGCAGCTCCAGACGAGTTCCATCCGGCCGCTTCAGCGTGAGCTTGCCGGCCACGCGCTCCACGACGCGGGAGACGATGGCCTCGGTGTCCGCCATGACGGCCTCTTGCCCGGAGAACGCGCGATACCATTCGAGCATCGCGAACTCCGGCTCGTGCAACGGGCCGCTCTCGTCGGCGCGGAAACAGTGCGCCAGCTGATACACGCGCGGCACGCCGCCCACCAGCAGGCGTTTCAGCTGAAACTCCGGCGAAGTGACGAGAAAACCCGCCTCCGCCCTCAGCGCGTCGATGTGAAAATCGAGCCCCGGAGTCCCCACACGTTGCGGGGTGTCGACCTCGATGAAGGCCTGCTCGGCGAAGTACGCGCGGATGGTTGCGAAGGCCGCGGCGCGCGCCTGCAAATTGCGGCCGACGCCCCGCCACGTGAAGCGCGCGATGTCGCCGTCTCCGCGAGGGGTGGGGCAGGGGAAGCGCGCTTCGAGCGTCGCATTCAGCAGGCGCTGACCGACCTGTCGCCCGACGGCGACGATCAGATCGCCGGCCTGCAATCCGCTGGCATCGTCCAGCACGACGTCGATCACTCCGAGCGCATCGCTCAGCCTCACGCGGGTTCCCTCCACGAGCTGAACCCGGCCGCCGACGGCTACCGGTCCGCGGCCCTGGCGCGACGAGGGGTCGAGCGCGAGCAGATCGCTTGGCGCGCGAACCGAGCTCAGCCGCCCGCGAAGACGCGTTCGGCGAAGGCGGCGATCTGACTGCCCATCCACGGTCCGGCCACCGCCAACACCACCGCGACCACGACCAGTCGTGGCAAATGGGCGAGTGTGACGTCCTGTACTTGAGTTGCAGCCTGCATCACCGCCACCAGGAGCCCAATGATGGCCGCGGCGCCCACCACCGGCAGGGAAACGGCGACCGCGAGCAGCAGCGCTTCCTGAGCGTTGGCGGCCAAGAGCGAGACGTCCGGCACCGACTCAGTCCCCACTCGTTTCGCTCGGCGCGTCGCCCGCGTCGTCGTTCGGGGCAGCGTCGGCCGCGTCGCCACCCGCGGCGCCGTCGCTGCCCGCTACGCCGCCGCTGCCGGCAGCTCCGGCAGCGCCTGCCACTGCCCGCGGCGCCGCCGCTGCCCCCAGCCCCGGAGCCCCCGCCGGTTCCGGGCGGAATGGCAGACGCATCCACCGATGGGTCGGGTTCGACGTTTTCGAGCTTCGGTTTACAGGCGCTGGCGGCCGGCTCGGCTGGAGGGGCAGGGCAACAGACCGCGTCCTTGGAGCGAATTTCCCATGCGCCCCGGCAGATCAAACCCTCTGCACAGTCGTCGTTGCCGTTGGCGAGATCGCAGCTCTCACCCTCCGCCGCGTCGCTACAAGCGCCGAACGCGAGCAGCGCTCCGAGCAGCAGACCCGCGTGAACGGCGCGCCTCGCCATCAATCAGTCCCCGCGTCGCCGGCAGAAGCCCCGGTGCCGGCGCTTCCGTCGGAGCCCGCCGCGCCGCCGCTTCCCGATGCGCCACCGCCACCGGAGGTGCCGCCGGACGCGCCGCCGCTTCCGGATGCGCCACCGCCACCGGATGCGCCGCCGCTGCCCGATGCGCCGCCGCCACCGGATACGCCGCCGGAGCCGCTGTCGGTTCCGTTCGTGCCGGTATCTTTGCCGCCGCTTCCGCCCGTGCCACCGGTGCCACCGCTGCCCGTGCTGCGCAGACAGCGATCGTCACCGATGGACTGGCCCTCCTCGGGGCAGCAGCGATCCGTCGAGTCGTCGATCAGCTCCGTCGCGGGGACGCAGACCAGCGGCGTCTCGCAGTCCTGATGGCCGTTGCGGTTGAAGTCGCAGCGCTCACCCTCGGCCTGCTTGGCACAGCCGGGCACCCACAAGACGAGGGACAGCGGCAGGGCGCAGAGGTAACGCAGGAAGCGGCGCGGGGAAGAGGTCATGTGGGGCATGTCCTAGCACGTTTTTCCGGGGTTCTGTCCACGCTCTTCAGCTCGGGCGACGCTCCTTGGCCTCGACCGCCTCGGCGAAAAGCCCGACGTATTGGAAGGCGCTGGTCAGGGAAAATACGAGCGAGACGTAGACCAGGACACGACCGACCACGACCAGATCGACGACGCCGAGGTCCCAGGGTCCGAGGGACAGGTGATACGGGTAGCCCACGATCAGGGCGATGATGCCAATCATCTGCAGCGCCGTCTTGCTCTTGCCGCCTTCGCCCGCCGCGATCACCACACCCTCGCTACTGGCGATCGAGCGCAGCCCCGTGATGCTCAGCTCGCGGGCCAGGAGCAACGCGACCGCCCACTCGGGGATGCGACCCATGGGGACCATCCAGACGAGGGTGGCCATCACGATCAACTTGTCGGCCAGCGGGTCCAGGAACTTGCCGAGCACGCTCACCACTCCGAGCTTGCGCGCCAGGTAACCGTCCAGCAGATCGGTGATGGCGGCAGCGCCGTACACGATGGCCGCCCAGGTGCAGTCGGTGGGTGTGCCGCTCGAGAGCAACCACAAGACCAGCGGGATCACCGCGATGCGACCGAAGGTCAGCAGGTTGGGGAGGTTGACCGCATCCTGCCTCAGTGAGCGACGACGTGCCGCGCGCACGGTCGGATCCAACTTGGGTTTGCGCCGACGCGGGCGGCGCGGGCGGCGCGAGGTGGGCGGTGTCTCCGAGGCGGACATCGGGGCTCGAGCATACAAGGAATCGATCGCGTCAGGGCGCGTCGACGAATACTGCACCGTCACCCGTCATGCTGACGAGGCCTGCGGCCGCCGCGGGGGCGGTCGTCGCCGGAACTGGCTGGGGCAGGATGCGTCCGACCCAGCCGACGATGTGATGGCCGCGCAGCATCGCGGGTCGCTCGGGGCCCACCTCCACGGCCACCAAGCTCGCGCTCGCGCGGAGCGCGACCAAGCCTTCGCCGGACAGTTGCAGCATCGGGACGTGCTCCATCGTGCCGACGCTGAGCCGCCCGCTCTCGAAGCGGAGCGCGAGGTCGAAACCCAGCAGGCGATCTTCGCGCACGTAGAACAGCTCGCGATCGAGGTGCGTCAGGACCACCCGGGGCTCTGCGTCGAGCACCAGCGAACCGAGCCCATCGAGCACGATGAGGGGAGTGCGCATGCCGCCGAGCGGCTCGTCGAGCGCGCGCCCGCGGGAGCGGCGATGGATGACGCTCTCGCGGAAGGGGCCGGCCTCCGGCAACAGCGCCCGCACCCGGTCCAGGCGCACGACGAACGCACCATCGAGGCGAATGCGCGCCACGCCGTGGCTGAGCTGAACGGCGCGCCGGCCCTCCGGCAGCGAGAGCACGAGCCCCTCGGCCAGGCGTCGCGGGGAGGTCGGTGCGTCGGGTCGCAGCGCCGCGGGGCGATCCAGAGGCTGCCCCACGTCCGAGGCTGCTGGGGGCGGCACCGAGGCTCGCGGTCGGAACGGGCGTGACGCCGGCGGCCCGGCATCGCCGCCGGGTTCGAGGGAGTGCCAGCGGCCACCGAGCACGGGTTCGCCCGCGCCGGACTCTGCCCGCGTGAATGCGTGAGCATCCGCCTCCAGCTCGTGGACCGCGTCGGCTGCAACCGCGCGCACGGCCTGCATCTCGGGGCGGGGCCCGGGTTCGATCAAGTCGTTGAGCGCTTGCTCCATGCGCCGTGCGAGGTGCGGTTGTCCGGCGCGCTCGAAGGCCTGGGCTGCCCGCTCGAAGTCACCCAGCCGCTGATGAGCGAGGCCAAGGTAACCGGCGGCGCGTTTGTGCGTGGGTTCCAGCTCCAGCAGCGCATCGAGCGTGTCGCGCGCGCGCAGTAGCTGGCCGGTCTTCAAGAAACACAGCCCGAGGTTCAACCGCGGAGTCAGCGCCTCGGGGCGCAGACGCACGATCTCTTCGAAGATGTTGATGGCGCGCGGGTAGAGCCCCAGGCGAAAATAAACGACGCCGAGCAGCCCCTGGCCCTCGATGTCTTCGGGCTGGAACGAGAGCGCTCGCTCCAGCTCCTCCTTGGCCTCACCAACCCGGTTGTCCTGGAGCAGCTCACTGCCGCGATAGAGGTGAAACAGGAAGTCTTCGGCCTCGAACGTGCTGCTCGGAGGAAGCTCGGACTCCCGCGGTCCGTCATCCGTTGCAGGCTCCGGGCTCTCGTTGCTGCCCCCGGCGCGCGCGCTGGCTTCTTCGAGCGAGGGGAGGGCGCTGGGCTGTCGCGAAGCCATGTCGAGCCGATCCTACACCGTTGGCCCGGGTGTTTCCCCGCTTCGGCGTTCAGCCGGCCGCCAGGACCGCTTCTGCCAGGCTGAAGCGCCCTTCGTGCAGCGCCCGCCCGACGATCGCCGCGCGGATCGGCCCTCCGGCTCGCGCGAGCTCCGTGAGGTGTCCGAGGGTGCCCACGCCGCCACTGGCGATGACCTCGAGGTGGGTGGCCAAGGCCAGCTCGGCCGTTGCCCGGACGTTGGGTCCGACCTCGGTCCCGTCGCGCTCGATGTCGGTGTAGAGCACGCCCGCGAGCGGCAGTGCCTCGAGCTCGTGTACGAGGTCCGCGACGCGGCGATCGCTCGTCTGCTCCCAGCCATCGGTCGCCACCCAGCCGTCGTTGGCGTCGAGGGCGATAATCACACGTCCGGGGTTTGCCAAGGCGAGCGCGCGCACCAGCGCTTGATCTTTCACCGCCGCGGTTCCGAGCACCACGCGCTCGACCCCGAGCTCCAGATAACTCTGGGCGGCCTCCAGAGTGCGCACGCCCCCGCCCACCTGGACTCCGCCGCCGAACGCCGCAACCACCCTGCGCACCAGCTCGGTCTGCACCGCCCGCCCGGCGCGGGCGCCCTCGAGATCGACCACGTGAAGCCGGGGCACTTGCCCCTTCCACTGCGCCGCGAGCTGGGCCGGGTCATGTTCGTAGAACGTGGCGTCGTCGTAGCGGCCACGCCGCAGGCGCACCGCCTTGCCGTGCAACAGATCGATGGCCGGGATGACGTCCATGCCTCAGGTCCGAAGAAATGCCGCGAGCAATTGGAGGCCCGCGTCCTGGCTCTTTTCGGGGTGAAACTGCACGGCGAACACGTTGTCTTTGGCGATGGCGGCGGTCACCGAGTTGTCCCCGTGCTGCGAGACTGCCACGACGACGGATTCATCGACGGGCACCGCGGCGAACGAGTGCACGTAGTAGACCCACGTCCCTTCACCACCGGCCGCTTCGAGAAACGGATGCCCCGAGCCGACCAGCTCGAGCTGATTCCAGCCCATGTGAGGGATCTTCACGCCACGCCCCGAGAGGCGCTCGACGTGACCGGAGTAGAGGCCGAGGCCCGGCACTCCGGGGGCCTCGTCGCTCGCTTCGAACAGCACTTGCAGACCCAGGCAAATTCCCAGGTAGGGCGTGCCGGCGTGGAGCCGTTCAGCGAGCGCCTCGCCAAGCCCGCCGGCGAGCCCCCGCATGCAATCGCGAAATGCGCCTTGGCCGGGGAAGACCAGTCGATCGGCGCGCCGGACACGCTCGGGATCGGCCGTGCGCAGCACGCTCAGTTCGCCGCGCCCGGCCTGGGAACCGGCGGCCACGATGGCCTTTTCCACCGAGCGCAGGTTGCCCAGGCCGGTGTCGATGACGGTCAGCTGCACGGGACTGCCTCGGCGCTCAGAGCACGCCCTTGGTCGAAGGAATGCCGGCCCCGCGTGGATCGAGCTCGACGGCCGAGCGCAGCGCCCGAGCAAATGCCTTGAAGCAGATCTCGACGATGTGGTGCAGGTTCTCGCCGCTGTGCAGGTGAAGGTGCAGGTTGGCCTGGGCGCTGCGAGCGAAGGCCTCGAAGAAAACCTCTGCCAGCTCGCTGTCGAACTCGCCGATCTTGGCCTTCGGCATCGGCACCCGCCAGACGAAATAGGGCCTGCCAGATAGGTCCAGCGCGGCGGTGACCAGCGCTTCATCCATGGGCAGCGTGGCGGAGCCGTAGCGGCGGATGCCGGCGCGGTCCCCCAGCGCGTCGAGCAGCGTCTTGCCGAGCACGATGCCGATGTCTTCGGTGGTGTGGTGCCCATCGATCTCGACGTCGCCCTTGGCCTTCACCACCAGGTCGAACGCCCCATGCCGCGCGATCTGCTCGAGCATGTGCGAGAGGAACGGCAGCGGGGTTTCGATGCGGCTCTGGCCGCTTCCGTCGAGGGTGAGCTCGACGGTCACCGACGTCTCTTTGGTCGTGCGCTCCGAGCTCGCGCGGCGGGCGCTCACCGGAATTCCTCGATCTTCCACGCGCCGTGCTCGCGCAACAGCTCGACCGTGCCGCCGGCTCCGTAGGACATCGTGGCCCGTTCGCCGATGCGCTCGAACTTGGCCGTCGGCAGCGCGGCTCCGAGCGCCTGAGTGAGGCGCAAGAGCTCGTCCTTCTGCTCACCTTCCCACGCCTTCTTCAGCTTGGCGGCGTCGAGCCCCTCCTTCTTGCCGTCGGGGACGAAGCGCAAGAGCACGTCCCAGCGTCGGTTCTCGAAGGCGCGGATGAACGCGCGGACGGCCGCCTCGGGCGAGGCCTGGCTGTAGAGATCGATGGCGGAACCATCCACGCGCCAGCTTCCCGACTCGTACACCAAGAGCAACGACTCGCCGTTCGGCGCCGTCACGGTGGCGGTGACCAGCGGTGGCCCCGATGGCCGCCCGAGGGCCGAGGCGATGTCCTTCACCTCTTCGGGGTTCTCCTTCACCATGCGGGCGAACGCCTCGAACGGAAGCTGCTTTTTCGCCTCGCCGCTGAGCAGCGAGTAGGCCTCGTCGATGTGTCCCGCGGAGAGCGCGCGGGCGTAGGCGTCGAGTGTCTCTTTGGGTCCCTGGGCGGGGCGCTGCGACGCACAGCCCCATGCGAGCAGCGAGGCGGAGGCGAGCAGGCCCATGCGGCGGATGGCGCTGACGGACACGCCGCGGGGATACCACAGGCCGGGCCGCACGTCAGCGAGCTGGACTAGCCCCCGAGGCGTACTAGTGTGCGGGGTATGGCGCCCGTCCCGCCGCAGCCCCAGGGTACCGAGCGCATCGCGGTGGTTCCACTGCGCAACTCGGTCCTGTTCCCGATGTCGGTGGTTCCCATCAACGTCGGCCGGCCGCGCAGCGTCCGCCTGGTCGAAGAGCTCGTCGGCAGGGAGAGCGCCCTGGTCGGTGTGCTCACCCAGCGGGACGCGGACACCGTGGAGCCCGGCTTCGAAGATCTGTACGAGGTCGGCACCCTGGCGCGGCTGGTGAAGGTCATCCGGCTGGGGCCCAACAACTACAGCGTGGTCCTGAACGGCATCGGGCGCTTCCGGGTCGATCAGAGCTTGGGGCTCGAGCCCTACATGCGCGCCGACATCGTGCGGCTGGGCGACGAGAATGCGGACGAGGCCACGCTCGGTGAGCTTCCGAACCGCCTGCGCGACGCCACCCGCCGCATGCTCGCGCTCTTGCCCAATTTGCCCAAGGAGACGGCCGGCATCCTCGACAACGTGAAGGACGCCGGTGCGCTCGCCGATCTGATCGCGTCGAACCTGCCGGAGGACCAGGCGGAGATCAGCTTCCGGCAGCGGGTGCTGGAGGCCGTCGACGTGCGGCGCCGCATCGAGATCGTGCTCGGCGTCGTGGAGCGCCACCTCGACGTGCTGCGGGTCAAGGGTGAGATCACCGCGATGGTGCAGGAAGAGCTGAGCCGCTCGCAGCGCGATCTGGTGCTGAGGCAGCAGATGCGCACCATCCGCGAAGAGCTCGGCGAGGCGGGCGACGACGACGAAATCGACGAGCTGCGGGAGCGAGTCGCGCGGGCGGAGCTGCCGCCGGAGGCCGACAAAGTCGCGCGCAAACAGCTCTCACGCCTTTCCGGCATGCAGCCGCAAGGGGCCGAATTCCAGGTCACCCGGACCTACGTCGAGTGGCTGGCGGACTTGCCCTGGAATCGCACCACCAGCGACCGCTTCGACGTGCGCGAGGTGCGCCGCTGCCTCGACGAGGATCACTTCGGGCTCGACCGCGTCAAGAAACGCGTCGTCGAGTTCTCCGCCATTCGGCAGCTGCGCCGGGACAAGAAGGGGCCGATCTTGCTGTTCGTCGGCCCACCTGGTGTCGGCAAGACCAGCCTTGGCCGCTCCATCGCCCGGGCCATGGGACGGCGCTACGGGCGCATCGCCCTGGGCGGCGTGCGTGACGAAGCCGAGGTGCGTGGACATCGCCGCACCTACGTCGGAGCGCTCCCCGGACGCATCATTCAGGCCCTGAAGAAGGCGGGCACCCGCAACCCGGTCCTGGTGCTCGACGAGGTCGACAAGATGGGCGTCGACATGCGCGGCGATCCAGCCGCGGCCCTGCTCGAGGTACTCGATCCGGAACAGAACAACACCTTCGTCGACCACTACATCGACGTGGCCTTCGACCTCTCCGAGGTCATGTTCCTGGCGACGGCGAACTACTTCGACAACATTCCCGCGGCGCTCCGTGACCGCATGGAGGTGATCGAGGTTCCGGGCTATACACGCAGTGAGAAGCGGGCAATCGCCGAGAAATTCCTGGTCCCGAAGCAGCTCAAGGAACACGCCCTGAAGCCGGAGACCCTGGCGTTCAGCCGAGAGGGCGTCGAGACGATCGTCGATTTTTACACCCGCGAGGCCGGAGTCCGGGGCCTCGAGCGCGAGATCGCCGCGGTCTGCCGGGACGCGGCGGTGCGCCTGGCCGAGGGACGTCCCGTCGAGAACGTCGACGTCAACCGCGAGTGGGTCGAGACGGTGCTGGGTGCGCACAAGTACGATCCCGAGATCGCCGAACGCCGCCTGGCGCCGGGAGCCGCAACGGGGCTCGCGGTCACCGCGAGCGGCGGTGAGCTGCTGTTGGTCGAGGTCACGCGCATGCCGGGCAAGGGTGAGATCACGGTCACCGGCGGGCTGCGGGCGGTGATGAAAGAGGCCGCGGCGACCGCGCTGTCGTTCGTGCGCTCGAAGGCGGAGCTCTTGAAGCTCGACCCGGAGTTCTTGAAGACGATCGATCTCCACGTGCACCTGCCCCGGGCCGCCTCCTCCCGCGATGGGGCCAGCGCCGGCGTCCCGATCTTCGTGGCGGTGGCGTCGCTCTTGCTGGACGTGCCGGTGAAACCCGACGTCGCCATGAGCGGCGAGCTCACACTGCGCGGCAGCATTCTTCCCGTCTCCGGCATCAAGTCGACCGTGCTCGCCGCGCACCGCGCGGGCATGCGCTCGCTGGTGTTGCCCGCCAAGAACGAGCGCGACATGGAAGAGGTCCCCGACGAGATCAAGAGTGATCTCCAGATCCACTTCGTGCACCGCGTGGACGAGGTCCTGGCGCTGGTGCTCGCCCCCCCGGAGGAGCGAGGCCCGCTCTCCGATCGTTCGATCCCGCCGGCGGATAGCGGCGAGGCGAGGCCCTGAGCCGCGAGCCCGTTTCGCGCACGGGGGTCGACGTGCACAAGTCCAAAGCGCGCGTCGTCGCTCTCGGCGTCGGCGGCGGCGTGTGCCTGCTGAGCGGCTGGTTGCCCCTGTTCGGCGGCCCGGGGTACGAGGCCGCGCTGCTAGCCGGCGTCGTCCTGCCGAGCACCGCTGCCGTCGCGACGGCGCTCGAGGTGTCCGGGACGCGCAGCGCTCCGTTCGAAGCCTTCAGTCGCGGTCTGGTCACCGGGCTCTTGCTGGCGGGGCTCGGGCTCGTGCTCAGTGTTCTGCACGGCGTCCGGGTGGGGTTCTGTGATCTGCCCGGAGGCGTCGCGGTGTTTGCCCTCGGGCCCGGGGTCGGCACGTTGGTTGGCGGTGCCTGGGGGGCGGCGGCCGGGTTGTTCGCGCGCCAGGTATCACGGCGGCAGAGCCGCCTGCTCTGTGCGCTCAGCCTCAGTTTGGGCGCACCCATCGCCAGCATTGGCATCAGTCTCTGGCGTTTCTGGTCGAGCCCGATGGTCTTTGCCTTCGACCCGTTCTTCGGTTTTTTCGCCGGACCGCTCTACGACACCGTGATCGAGCCCGTCGACCGCCTCGAGAGCTATCGCCTCGGCTCGTTGTTCTCGCTGCTCTCCGCCGCTGCGTTGTTCTTCCATCTCGACGCGGACGAGGCCCGCGTCCGACTCGTCGGGCGTGGGCGACCGGGACTCGCGTTGGCGGGAGTCGCCGCCCTCGCGGGGTCGATCTTCATCTCACTCTCGGGACCCACACTCGGACACTGGAGCACCGCGCGCAGCATTCGCCTCCAGCTCGAGCGCTCCCTCACGACCGAGCGCTGTGAGATCATCTACGCGCCCAGCATCCCCGAGCGCGAGGCCGCCGTGCTCGGTCGGGACTGTGACGCACAGGTCAGGGAGATCGAAGCCTGGTTCGAGGCGCGCGGCCCCGACCGAATCAGCGTGCTCTTGTTCGAGTCGGAGGAGCAAAAGGGCCGCTTGATGGGCGCGGCGAGCACCTACATTGCCAAGCCCTGGCGCCGAGAGATCTACCTGCAGTTCGCGCGTTACCCGCACCCGGTGCTGGGACACGAGCTCGCGCACGTGATCGCTGGCGGGTTTGGCGCCGGACCGTTTCTGGTCAGCGGCCCTGCCGGCGGTTGGATCCCGGACCCCGGTCGTATCGAAGGCGTGGCCACCGCCGCGACGCCTTCGGACGATCCGGAGCTGTCGCTGCAAGAGTGGTCGCGTGCCATGCAAGATCTCGGGCTCTTGCCCCCCCTGGCCTCGGTATTTCGGCTGAGCTTCCTGGGGGAGAACAGCAGCAAGGCGTACACGGTTGCCGGCGCGTTCGTCGAGTGGCTGAGGCAGGCCCACGGCGCGTCGGCGGTCCGTCGCTGGTATGCGGGAGAACCCCTCGAAGCGGTGACCGGCGGCAGGGATCTCGGCGCACTCGAGCGAGACTGGCAGGCGTCCCTCGCGGGGCTCGAGCTGTCGGGCCCCGCCCGCGAGGCAGCGCGAGCGCGCTTCGATCGCCCCGCCATCTTTGGACGCAAGTGCCCGCACGTCGTGGACAGCGTATTCGGCGAGGCGCATGGGCACCTCGGGCAAGGGGACGTGACCGGGGCGCGCGAACGCTTCGAACGCGTGCTCTCGCTGGACCCCGCACACTTCGGCGCGCGCGTCGGGCTCGGCAGCTGCTCCGCACGGGCAGGGGACCTGAGCGACGCACGTCGTCGTTTTGCCGAGCTGGCGAACGACGAGAAGCTGCACAGCGTGCTCCGCATGACCGCCGACGAGTCGATCGCCGATCTCGATCTGCAGGCTGGAGACGCGCCCGCGGCAGCCGAACGCTACCGGCGCATCGAGCGCTCGGTCGCCGACGAGGACCACCTGCGAACGCTCGATGTGAAGGCCCTTGCCATGAGTGAGCGGGGCCGCGCTGCGATCGCCGCGCTCCTGGTCGGAGATCTGCGCTTCGGTCGCGACTTCGGCGAAGCGGCGGCGCGCCTCGGTGAGTGGGCGGTGGCCGAGCCAGACAACGGCCTGCCGGAGTATCTGCTCGGACGAAACTTCTATCAGGGTGGCCGTTACCCCGAAGCAGCGCGACGCCTGGACGCCGCGCTGTCGAAGAAGCTCACGTTGCCGCGGGTCGAGGCGGAGGCGCTGCGCATGCGCCTGATGGTCGCCTGTGTGCTGGAGGACCGCGCTCGGGCGCGGGAGGCGCTGGCGCGGTATCGGGCTCTCCCAGGGATTGCACCCACCGCCCGCGAGGGTCTCGGGCGCTTGGCGCGGCGCTGCGGCGCCCAATGATCCGCGCGGTCGCCGGCGCAACCAAGACGAAGCTGCCGATGGACCGCCCGCTCACGACCTGCCTTGCCCTCGCGGCGGGGCTCCACACGCTGGTGGCGGTTGCGGTCCGGTCGGCCCCACCCGGACCGCTACCGCCCGCGCCGCCCGCACCGGTGGTCTACGAGCTGTCCTTCGAGCCGACCCCGGAAGCATCCCCCGCGCTGCCCCGACCCACGGTGACGGCCGCGCCCCTTCGAGTGCCGGAGACTGCCGACGTACCGCGGACGGCCGGCTCGCCTCAGGTCGCGCTGAGCTCGCGGTCGAGCGCTGGCGATGCTGGGTCATCGAGCGGCGAGGGCCCCGCGGTCGCGCAGACGACGGACACCTCCGGCGAGCCAAACCCCAGGGCCGCGCGGCCCCTCGAGCTCGGCTTGGGGGGCCTGTGGATGCGCCCCGCGCTCCCCGATCGCCCGCGCACGCAGGGCTGGAAGAGCGGTGCGGAGACCGCAGGGGGGCTCGGTGCGGAGCTCGAGGCTCGGGACCGCGAGAGAGGCCTAGCCCGCGGCGGTCTGATTGCCACGCACGCCCGCAGCGCCGCAATTTCTCTCGGGCCTGCCGAGGGGACCGCGACCTTCGTCGTGGACACGGACGCGGACGGCAAGGTGCAAGCAGTGACGCTGAGTGAAGCCCGCGGCGGAGCGTCGTGGACCCGAGTTCGAGCTGCGCTGACCCGTGCGCTCGCGACGCGGCGGCTGCGTGTCCCTCGGGGCGCTCGGGGTCTTCGAGTCAGCATCCGCGTCGAGGCCAAGGTGCAGCTCCCGAGCGGCTCGCGACCCGGCGACAGCGTGCGCGCCAAGGGCCCCGGCGCCGAGTTCGACGTCGCGGACATCGGCGCTCGCGCAAGCCGCGTCGTGTCCGCCCGTGTGCTGAACGAGACGCTGCTCTAGAACACCGATCAGCTTGCGCTGCTCGTGTTCTAGGACCTTTACGTTGGGGCTGCGCCCCAAACCCCCGGCCCTTCGGCCGTGCGCGCTCCGCGCGCGAGCGCCGAACACCTTGCAAGTCCCGGAAAACAAACGACGTTCAACCTGTTCGGCGCTCTAGAGCGTGTCGCCGACGCTCTGTCTTCCCGCGAACGCCACGCGACGCTTCCGCCGCCGGTCCCGGCTGGGCAGTCCGGGCGGCGCACCCGACGTGCGGCCGCCCCTCCTCGAAGCCAGCTCAGTTGTGGCAGCAGAGCGTGCCGGCGGTCGTGTTGCCGGCGCAGCCGCCGAAGAACTCGTTCGGGGCTGCCGAATCGAGCCCGCAGTTGGTCCAGTTGCAGGCGTTGTTCAGGGGGTCGTAGGCCACGCCACCGTTGTTGGTCGGCGCGCAGATCCGCATCGGCGTGGTGGCTCCACAGTCAGCGCCAACTGTCGTCGACGCCGTGCAGCTCTGGTTCGCCCCGCTCCACTTCAGGTTGTCATTGGTCCAGTAGTGGTAGGTCGGCGCCTGGGCCCCGAACCTTGCGACCCACTCGGCACCAGTGCAGACGTGGCTACCCGCGCCGCAGAGGGTGGCCCGCTGGTCGAAGGTGACCTGCCCCGAGCAGCCGATCATGCCGTCGATGAAGGCCTGCTCGACGGTGTTATCGGCGCAGGTGATGACCGGGCAGCACAGGGTTCCGGCGGTGGTGTTGTTGCACCCGCCCAGGTAGTCGTTGTCCGTCGCGTTGCCGTAGCCACAACCGTAGTTGTCACACTTGTTACCCAAGGGGTCGACGCTCGTGCCGGATTTGACGCTGTGGCAGACGTGGGCCGGCGCCGTCGTGCACAGGTTCGCGGTCGTTTTGGTCGTGACCACGCAAGCGAAGTTTGGCCCGTTGTCGTAGTTCAGATGGTTGTTCGTCCAGTAGTGGTGCGACGCTCCGGCTTCGCCGTGTTGGTTGTTCCACTGGGCCGAGGAGCAGGCGACGTAGCCTCCGGCGCAGGCCTTGGCCCGGCTGCTGAAGTCGAGCGTCCCCCCGCAACCAACCATGCCACCCATGTAGCCGTTCTCCGGCGTGCCATCGGCGCAGCCGCGGTTGCAGACGCTTGCGGCCTGCCCCGTACCGGCACCCGTGCAGGTCGCGTTGCACGCACCGCAGCTGTCGACGAAGCCGTCGTCGCAGATCTCGGTGTCGGGGCAGAGCGAGCCATCGCCGCAGTACGAACCGCTGCCGTTGGCCGTGCAGGTCGCGTTACACGCGCCGCAGGCGGTGTTGTACCCGTCGTCGCACACCTCGGTGTCCGGGCAGACCACCTTGTCACCGCACTTCGAGCCGGTGCCCGCGCCAGTGCACTTCGAGTTGCAGGGTCCGCAGTCGTTGGTCCCGCCGTCGTCACACGCTTCGGTGTCGGGGCAGAGTTGGCCGTCGCCACATACCGAGCCCGTGCCCGGACCGCTGCAGGTGGCGTTGCAAGCGCCGCAAGCCGTGGTGTTCTTGTCGTCGCACTTCTCGGTCTCCGGGCAGACCACCCCGTCGCCGCAGACCGAGCCCTTGCCCGGTCCGGTGCAGGTGGCATTGCACGGTCCGCAGTCGTCGGTGCCACCGTCGTCGCAGGTCTCGAGGGCGTCGATCACTCCGTTGCCACAGATGCAGCTGACTCCGGTGCCCGCACCCGAGCACTTCGCGTTGCAGGCTCCGCAATCGTTGGTCTGCCCGTCATCGCACTTCTCGGAGTCCGGACACACCACGTTGTCGCCGCAGGTCGAGCCGGTGCCGGCGCCCGAGCAATCTTTGTTGCACACGCCGCAGTCCGTCTTGAACCCGTCGTCGCACTTCTCGGAGTCGGTACACAGCACGCCGTCACCACACGCAGCACCGCTGCCGGCCCCGCTGCAGTCGGCGTTGCAGGCTCCGCACGCCGTGGTGAAGCCGTCGTCGCACTTCTCGGTGTCCGGGCAGACCACGCTGTCGCCGCACTTCGAGCCGGTGCCGGGCCCGGTGCAGTTGTTGTTGCATGCACCACACGAGTTGGTGCCGCCGTCGTCGCAGGTCTCGGTGTCAGGGCAAACTTGAGCGTCCCCGCAGATCGAGCCCGTGCCGGGGCCGCTGCAGGTCGCGTTGCAAGTGCCGCAAGCAGAGGTGAAGCCGTCGTCGCACTTCTCGACCTCGGGGCAGACCGTGCCGTCACCGCACTTGGACCCCGTGCCGGGGCCCGTGCAGGTCGCGTTACAGGGCCCGCAGTCGTTGGAGCCCCCGTCGTCGCAGGTCTCGCCCGGGTCGATCTTGCCGTTGCCGCAGATGCAGCTCACGCCGGTGCCGGCGGCGGAACAGCTGGCATTACAGGCTCCGCAGTCGTTGGTCTGCCCGTCGTCGCACTTTTCCGTGTCGGGACACACGATGTTGTCGCCGCAGATCGAGCCGGTACCCGGACCCGTACAGGTCGCGTCGCAAGAGCCGCACGCGGTCTTGTTGCCGTCGTCACACTTCTCGGTCTCGGGACAGACCTGACCGTCACCGCAGGTCGAGCCCGTACCGGGACCGGAGCAGTCGGCCAGACACGCGCCGCAGTCATTCGTCCCGCCGTCATCGCACTTCTCGGTGTCCGGACACACGAGGCCATCACCGCACACCGAGCCGGTGCCCGGGCCAGTGCAATCCTTGTTGCACTTGCCGCAATCGTTGGTGCCACCGTCGTCACAGGTTTCACCCGAGTCGACCACGCCGTTGCCGCACAGCGAGCCGCCATCGGAGCCCGCCGCACCGTCGCCGGCGTCGTTGCCCGCGGTACCGCCGCTGCCCGCCGCGCCACCGCTACCCGCTGCGCCGCCGCTGCCCGATGCGCCGGCCGCGCCACCGCTACCCGCCGCGCCACCGCTGCCGGACACGCCACCGCTGCCCGAGGCGCCGCCCGTCGCTCCGCCGCTGCCGCCCGTGCCGCCTCCGCCCACCGATGCGTCCGCTCCGCCCGTGGCACCGGTGGAGTCGGAGAACTTCCGGCTGTCGCCGCTGCAGCCAGGAGTCGCCGCGCTCGCCAGCAGCGTGACTCCGGCGATGAACATCACGTTGAACGCTAGTTTGATTTTCATGAGCGACCTCGGGCTGCGGAGAGCACGGTGAGTTCGGTACGAATACTGAGACGCGAAGCACGGAGACACGCCTCGGTCCGGAGACCTCCAGCCTGCCCACTGTTCCGGAAGCTACCATATCAGCAGCTCGCCAGGTCCGAGGTTTTCGCCCGGGGCTCGACTCAGAAGCGCCCGAGGACGCCCGCGCTCTTGTATCCGACCCAGGGCACCACTGTGGGTGCCTTGTGGGCCTTTGCCGAGCTCGAGCCCTTGGAAGAGCTCAAGACCAGCAGCGTCACCCCCGCGGCAACCCCGATGCCACCGACGACCATGCTCACCACTCCCAGGGTCGAGGCGCTGTTGGCGTCCTTGTCCAGGGAGTCGATTTCGCCAGCCTTGTTGTCGGGGCATTTCCCGCCGGGAAGGTCGCACAAAGCGTCCGCGTCTTTGCGTTTGCTCGACGCTTGCAGCAGGAAGATCGTGCCGAGTCCGAGCCCGACCACACCGACTCCCAGCCCGACGTAGCCGCCGATCTTCATCGCGTTCGACCCGCCGCCGCCGTCCTTCTTCGCGTCGTCGCCCCCCGCTGCCGCGTCCGGGCCAGCGGCGGCGCCCGCGCTCGCCCCGGGCTTGGCCTCGAGGGTCAGAGCCACGTTCTCCTTCGCAGCCTCGGCCACCGTGACCTCTGCGACGGGCGACTCCATGTCCTTCGCAAACGCCTGAAATTTGTGCGCCCCCGGATCGACCGGCCGCGGAACGCCGACCAGCGCCGCCGGGATCTGCACTCCGTCCATGGTCACCCGGACCTGAGCCCCACCGGCACCTTGCACGTTCACCGTCACATACGGCAGCCGAGGTTCGAGGGCTGTGAGCTCCGTCTCCGCCGACTGCTGCGCCTCCTTGAAGGCCCCCGGCGCGTCATCCGCCAGCTTCATGCGTTTGATCTGCAGGTACGCTTCCCGCGCCTTGACCAGCTGCCCGAGCTTCTCGTGCGCCCGCGCGATGTAGAGCAGGTGCGGCGGCGCTTTGACCAGGGTCTGAGCTCGGGTGAAGAGATCGATGGCATCGGCCCAGCGGGCCTCGCCGAACGCCTTCGAACCTTCGCTGGCGGCGGCGCGAGCGCCCGCGCGCTCCTCGTCGGTCTGGCCGAACGCCAGGCTGGATTGCGCCGCCATCACCGTTGCCACGAGCCCGGCAGTCATCCGAGCGCGCCACGTACTCCGCGTTTTCACCATCATGATGGGCGGCAGCCTACATCAACGCGCAGGCGTGGGGGTAGAGTGGAACAAACGGGGTCAGCGCCCGGCCACTTCTCAGGATTTGCGCCCGACAGGTCAGGGGCGATCGGCTACCATGGCCTCGTGTCCAATCCGGGCCGGCGCGGGCCGGTGATCCACGACGACAACCAGGCCACGCTGGTGATGCGCCCCTCCGAGCGCCCCGTGCTGCCGGCCGATCCGTCCAACCTGATGACGGCCTACGCGCCGCCGAACGAGGAGCTCCTCGAGCTGGCGCGCTACGAGATCCCGGAGTCGAGCGGCGCCGAGTCGCTGCGCGGGCGATCCCAGACCGTCCCGCTGGCCGCCATGCAGGGGGACGCGCCGGAGTGGATGCGGGCCGCCCGCGCCATGTCCAACGCCTTCGATGCCTGCATCCAGCGCGGAGAAGCCGATGCGTTCGAGCGGGCCGCCATTGAACGAGCCTGGTATGCGTACACCATGGGCGGCGTGTCCCCGCGCCAGGTGATGCGGGTCGTCCGCCTGGTCGGGCACGCCCACGGCGCCATCGCCAAGACACCGCCGGATCGCCTGCACATGGCCATCGAGGACTGTGCGTTGCTCATCTATAACGGGCTGCCGTCCATCGTCCGCTCGACCGTGCCTTACGATCGCGTACGCCGGGTGGTTCACTACTTGAGCCAACAGCCCAACGCCTGGGTCGCGATCGTCGAAGGGAGCGTCGAGCTGCTCGGCTGGAAGGACGCCGCGCAGTCGCATGCCGCCTCCATTCTGCGCTCGATCATCGACAAAGAGCTGTGACCGGGGGCGGCCGCCTGCCGAGGATTCCGCGACTTTCACCCTGCCCGGGCGAGCCTTTCGTGCCCGGCGCCGGGCGGCGGTGTAGACTCCGGGGCTCTCAGGCGGAGGATCCGAGTGTTCGAACCCGGCACGATCATCGAGGGGAAATACAAGATCGTCCGGCCCATCGGGGTCGGCGGGATGGGCGAGGTCTACGAAGGCGAGAACACCCGCATCAGTCGCCGTGTGGCCATCAAGGTGCTGCACGCCGCCGCCGCGCAGAACGAAGACGCCGTGGCTCGCTTCGAGCGAGAGGCGCAGGCCGCCGGCCGCATCGGCAGTGACAACATCCTGGAGATCCTCGACCTGGGGACGCTCGATGGCGGTGAGCGCTTCATCGTCATGGAGTACCTGGACGGCGAGACGCTGGGCGCGCGCATCGAACGCTGCGGGCGCCTGACGCCCGGGCAGGTCGCGCCGCTGATCCGTCAGGCGCTCCTGGGCCTCAGGGCTGCGCATGGCGCCGGCATCATCCATCGCGATCTGAAGCCTGACAACCTGTTCATCCTGCGCGAGAAGGCGGGCACACCAGACTTCGTCAAGATCATCGACTTCGGGATCTCGAAGTTTCACGCGCTCACCGGCGACATGAGCATGACGCGCACCGGCGCGGTGATGGGCACGCCGTATTACATGTCGCCGGAGCAGGCCAAGGGCAGCCGCGACATCGACGTCCGGAGTGACGTCTACGCCATGGGCGTCATCATGTACGAGGCCCTCTCCGGAGCGAAGCCGTTCGACGCCGAGACGTTCAACGAGCTGCTGTTCAAGATCGTGCTGTCGACGCCCCCGCCCTTGACCGAGGTCGTGCCGGACATCGATCGCGCGTTCGAGTCCATCGTGTACAAGGCGATGGCCCGGGACGTCGCCCACCGTTTCCAGTCGGCGGACGATCTGGTCGCCGCCATCGATGCCTGGGCTCAGGGCGGGAGTCCGGTCACGATTCCCCCGGAGATCGGCCACGGTCCCTCGCCCGACGTCGTGATCCCCCCGGCTGCCCCTCTGCCCGCGGCCGGTATGCCGCCGCCGGGCCACGGTGGCACCGCCAACGGGGCCGTCTGGTCCAGCAGCAGTGACGATTTCAAGCCGCCGATGCAGAGCAGCAAGGTCCCGCTGTTCGCCGCGCTCGGAGCGGTCGCGTTCGTGCTCGTGGCGGGCGGCGCCTTTGCCGCGTTCAAGCTCGCGACCCGCGGGGGTGGTGAGCCGGAGCTCGCAACCTCCGCAAGCACCGACGTCGACATCGCGGCTCAGCTGCCGGAGGTCGAGAGCGCCAAGCCGGAGGAGTCGGCGGCCGCGCCGGATCCAGCGCCCGTCGCCTCCGCGGAGCCCGAGACGGTCGCGGAGCCCGACAAGCCCGAGCCGGGCAAGACGGGCGCGAAGCCGGTCGTGGGTAAACCCGTGACCCAGCCCGTGACCAAGCCAGTGGAAAAACCGCTCGAGAAACCCGTCACCAAGCCGGTCGAGAAACCCGTCACCAAACCGACGACCAAGCCGAAACCGGACGACTTCGGGTACTGAAGTCGATCGAGTTCAACCCGGCCGTTACCGAGCGGCGCCCGCTCGCATGAGTCACGGCCCCTTGGACGCGACGGCCCGCAGCAGGTGCCGCTGCGCCAGAGCAAACACCAAGAGCGCGGGGGCCGAGAGCGCGACGTTGCCCGCCATCACGATGTGCCAGCGGACGCCGGTGCCTTGTTCGCGCAACAGCGCAATGCCGAGCGGTAACGTCCGGACCTGATCGTCCGTCGTCATCACGAGCGGCCAGAAGTAGTCGTTCCAGTGATAGACGAAGCTGAACAGGAAGAACGACACCAGCGTCGGTTTCAGCATCGGGGCCAGGAGACCGAACACGATCCGGAGCTCGCTCGCGCCATCCATGCGTGCCGCCTCGATCAACGAATTGGGCACGCTGGCCAGCGCCTGTCGGATCAGAAAGGTGCCAAAGGCGCTGACGCCGAACGGCAGGATCAACGCCGACATGGTGTTGACCAGCCCCACGTCCGCCAGGAGAGCGAACACCGGGACGAAGCGCACCTGCGCCGGGATCAAGAGCGTGGCGACCACCAGCGCAAAAGCCACGCCCCGCCCGGTGAACTCGAGCTTGGCGAGTGCATACCCCGCCGGCAACGCCACCACGATCTGGAGCAGCGCGATGCCGAGCGCCATCACGGTCGTGTTGAAGAAGTAACGGTCGAGTGGCATCGATTCGAGCACGGCGCGGTAGGCCTCGAAAGAGAGGCCGGCCGGCAGCGGCGCCGTCGGCGCGCGCACGATCTCCGGCAAGGTCTTGAAGCTGGTCGAGAGCATCCACAGGTAGGGGAGCAGCCAGATCAGCGCCACGAGTCCGAGCCCCAGGTTGATCAGCGCGTCCGTGATCGGATTGCTTAGCCGGCGTGTCTCGCGCGCGTTCACGCCGCACCTCGCTTGCGCCACGCCCACAGCTGGAGCGCCGTCAGCCCGAGCAACAGCACGAAGAAGACCACGGTCAACGCGCTGGCGCGGCCGACCCGCAGGTTGAGAAAGACCTGCTCGTAGATGGCGTACACGAACACACTGGTCGAGCGCACCGGCCCGCCCTGGGTCATCACCCGCACCACGTCGAAGACCTGGAAGCTGATGATCAAGCTGGTCGTTCCGACGAACGCCGCCGTCGGCCGCAAGAGCGGCCATGTCACGTTGCGAAAACGCTGCCAAGCGCCGGCGCCATCGAGCGCAGCGGCCTCGTAGAGCGCCTGGGGAATGTCCTGCAGGCCGGCCAGAAACAGCACCATCGAGTAGCCGGCTATCTTCCAGATTGTCACGCCAGATAGCGCGTACAGCGCCGATTTCGGATTGCCGAGCCAGTTGGTCGTGGGCACGCCGAGCGCGCGGCAGAGCGCGGTGAACGCGCCGGCATCGGCGTCGAGCACCCACAACCAGAGCAGCGCGACGCTGACCCAAGACACGACGTAGGCGCTGAAGATCGCGCTGCGGACGAAGTCGGCAAATCGCGTCGGGCGGTTGAGCGCGAGGGCCAGCCCGAGCCCGAGGCCCATCGAACCGGTCACCACGATCAGGCTCATGACGAGGGTGGTGCCGAGGGCGTTCTGCAGCTCGCCCGATGCAACCAGCGCGCGGTAGTTGTCCAGACCGACGTAGCGCGGCTCCGTCAGCAGATCCCACTCGTAGAGGCTGCTCTTGGCCGCCTGCAGCAGCGGCAAGAAGAAGAACAGCACCAGCAGCAAGAGGGTCGGCGCGAGCATCCACCAGGGGTCGAAGCGTCGACTCGGTCGCATCAGCGCCACCTCGCGGCCAGGCTGCGCGCCTCGTCGAGGGCCGAGTGGGAGTCGCGTCCGCCGAGCACCGCCCCTTCGAGCCGCGGTTGTACGATCTCACGCTGCACGCGGAACAGCTGCGGGGACCAGGGCCAGGGTCGCGCGACGTCGAGCTGATCGAGCGCAACGCGGTCGTTGGGATGTTGCCGGTAATGACCGTCGGCCTCGAGCTTCGCCACGGCGGCTTTTGTCACCGGCAGATATCCCGTGCGGGTTGCCCAGGTGATGGCGCTCTCGGTCTCGTGCATGAACCTGAGGAAGGCCCAGGCGGTCTGTTTCTTCTCTCGGGGCGCGCTCCGGAGCATCACCCAGTGGGTGCCACCGGTCGGCACCGAGCGGCGCTGCTCGGCCGGCAGCGCCGCGGCCACGACAGGAAACGGCGCATTCTGCTCGAGGTATTTGAGGAACGCCGTGCTCGTCCAGATCATCGCAACGCGACCCGCCAGGAAATCCTGATTGGTCTGCTCCCAGGCGTTGTAGTCGCGCCCGGGCGGCGGCTTCATGCTGCGGTCCTCGAGGGCGAGCGTCTTCCAGAAGTCGAGGGCCCGCTCCCCGGCCTCACCCCCGAGAGTCACCCGGCCGTCGTCCTCGACCACGTTGCCACCCGCCTGCCCGACCAGCGCGGCCCAGAACCACCAGTCGATGGGACAGCCGAAGCCATAACGGATGGTGCGCCCCGCGCTCGTCTCGCTGAAGGCGCGAGCGGTCTCTCTCAGCTCGCTCCAGGTCTTGGGCGCCTCGAGTTTGCGCTCAGCGAACAGCGTGCCGTTCAAGTATGCAATCGGGGTCGAGCGATTGAAGGGCAGGGTGACGAGCGGGCGGTCAGCGCCGCCGACCCACGAACCGCGCTGCCCGAGCGCATCGACGATCCCGAAGTCGTGCGCCCCCGGGTAGTCGTCCAGCGGCTCGAGCACGTTGGCCTCCGCCAGATACGGCACGACCTCGCCCACGACGTGGGAGAGCGCGGGCGCCCGGCGCGCGGCGATCGCGGTGCGCAGCTTGGCGAGCCCCTCGAAGTAGTCGCCCTGGTAGATTGCGCGGATGAAGTGTTCGCTCTGCGACTCGTTGAAGCGCTTCACCAGTGCCTCGAGCACCTCGCGATTCTTGCCGCCGTAGGTGAACCAGAGCGCGGCTGACTTGCGACCCGGAGGCCCGTCCGAGACGGAACAGCCGAGGCTGCTCGCCGTCGCGGCGAGGGCCGTTGCGCGCAAGAAGTCGCGTCGACTGAGGCCGCGGGACCGCCTCACGTGGCTTTCCCGGTCTCGCGATCGAACCAGTGCACGTGCTTTCGATCGAACCCGATCGTCACGCTGCTGCCGACCGCCGGTGCCTCGAAACCGCTGACCTTCACGCGCAACGCCACCGACTCGGAGAGCACCTCGAGATGGGTCTCGCTGCCATGGGGCTCCGACAGGGAAATCTTGCCGGGAGCGCGCATTGTCAGGGCCTCTGCCTCGACTCCGACCCGGATGTGTTCGGGGCGGATCCCCAAGATCAACTTGGCCGGGGCGTCGGCCGGGGCGGCGAGCTCGAAGGCACCCGCCCGAAGCCGCTCGCCGGTGCGGGTGGCGTCGATCAGGTTCATGGGCGGAGCGCCGAAGAACCCCGCAACGAACGCGGTGGCAGGCGCTTCGTAGATCCGTCGTGGAGTGTCCACCTGCTCGAGCCGCCCCGCGCGCACGACGGCGATGCGACTCGACAGCGTCATGGCCTCGGCCTGATCGTGGGTCACGTACAGCGCCGTTGCCTCGAGGCGTCGCAACAGCTTGCCGAGCTCGACGCGCAGCTCGGCTCTGAGCGCCGCGTCCAGATTGGAGAGCGGTTCGTCGAACAGAAACACGGCGGGTTTGCGCACGATCGCGCGACCCATGGCGACCCGCTGCTGTTCGCCTCCCGAGAGTTGGCCCGGGCGACGCTCGAGCAGTCCACCGATGCCGAGCAGGTCGGCGGTCTTTTGCACCGTCGCCTCGCGCTCCGCCGCGCGCACCCCGCGCATCTTGAGCGGGAACGCCATGATCTCACGCACGCGCATGTGTGGGTAGAGGGCAAAACCCTGGAACACCATCGCGACGTCTCGGGCCTGCGGTGGGACCCGGGTCATGTCCTTGCCGCCGATCGACACCCGACCGCTGTCGGGGAAGTCCAGACCCGCGACCATGCGCAACGTCGTGCTCTTGCCGCAGCCGCTCGGCCCGACCAGACTGACGACCTCGCCTGCCTCGACCGTGAGGCTCACGTCATCGACGGCCGGGCGCTCGCTGCCTGCGAAGCGGCGTGACAGGTGCTCGAGGACGACGTCAGTGGCCATGGGCGGTCCGGCCCTAGCGAGGGGGCCTGCCGCTGATATACGGGAAAACTCCCGGCTTCAGAAATTCGAGGGCGGTCGGCGGCTCCGCCTCGCGCAGATCCCCGCGACGGCGGCGACGAGCTCGAACGATGACGACCGTCAGTGCGACACCGGCTCTCGTGCGGCAGACTTCAGGGCAATGCTCCACAAAGCCCTGCTCATCCTCGGAATCGGTCTGCTCTCGGGCGCTGCGCTGAGCGGCGCGAACCGGGGGCCTGCGGTGTCGGCGGAGGGTGCGGACGAGTTGAAGGTGTTCACCTGCCCGATGCACCCGGAGATCACCTCGGACAAGCCGGGGCACTGCCCGAAGTGCAAGATGAAGCTGGTGCCGAAGGCGACGTCTTCCCACTGAAACCCGCGTTGGCGTGGGGGCAGAGTCGCCCTAGGCTGCCCGCCGACGGATGTTGCGTTTGTTTCAGCGGCTCGGCGGGAGACGGTCTCGCCATGCAACCTGCTCCGTGCTCCTCGGCGTAACGGCCCTCGCGTGCAGGTCGGCCGACAAGAGCTCACCGGCGCCGGTCGGCGCGAGCCAGAGCCCGGGCAGCGTGGCTCCGGCCTCGACTGCTGCGCCCCCGCCGTCGACGGGAGCCGCCGAGGTCGCGGACGCTGGCGACGCAGGTGGAGTTCCCGCACGCGCCGCTGGCTGTCCCGACGACATGGCTCGGATCGCCGGCGGTTCCTTCAAGTCCGGCACCGATTCACCGGGAGCGGCGCCCGAGGAGACGCCGCGCTTCGAGACCGAGCTCGGTACGTTCTGCCTCGATCTCACCGAGGTGACGGTGGACGCCTACGCCGCCTGTGTGAAGAGCGAGAAGTGCACGCCGTCCCACCCGGAGGGTCGCTTCTGCAACGTGCGGTTTCCCGACCGCGGGCAGCATCCGATCAACTGCGTCGACTGGAGACAGAGCCGCGCGTACTGCGAGGCCCGAGGCCGCCGACTGCCCACCGAGCTCGAGTGGGAGTACGCCGCTCGCGGGGGCGACGACTATCGAGCTTATTCCTGGGGCAACGAACCGCCCGAAGGGCGCACGTGCTGGAAACACGTGGGTGGCTCTTGCCAGGTGAAGCAGTTTCCGGCGGGGGCGTTTGGCCTCTACGACATGATCGGCAACGTCTGGGAGTGGACGGAGGATTGGTTTGGCGACTACCCGTGGCCGGCGACCCATGGCACGAACAAGGTGTATCGCGGGGGCAGCTGGAGCCGGCGCTTCGAGAAGTGGATGAGCCCGAAGCTTCGCAACCGCTGGCCGCCGGGACAGCTCGGCTCACACCTCGGGTTTCGTTGTGCGCTGACGCCCACCGACGCGCATTGTCCCTTCGGCAAGACCCCCGATGGGACCCGCTGTGAAGGCGGAGTCAGGACCGCGTCGTGTGTTGGGCGCCTGAAGTGGAACGGTCTGCGCTGCGCGCTGCCCGGTGAGCCCGAGTGCCCGGCGGGGACGGAAAAACGAGCTGGGCACGGCTGTGTCCTCGCGCTCGACGTCACGGGCCCCGCGCCGGAGGTCGGCGCATCGCCGGTGGGCCGCGTGCGCACCCCGGAGTTCGACGCTGACTGCCAGCAGAACAAACCCGGTCGGCCAAACGCCTACCGATACAGCGGGGGCACCCACCACGCGCGAAACCAGGTGAGCGGAGCTGCGGGATGTGCCAATCGTGACGTCGGAGTCGGATGGAACTCGACCTGCTGTCCTTGAAACGCGCGCTGGTGCTGAGCGCCGCCATCGCGGGAGCTGCCTGCGCGGGCGGCGGAGCTGCGGTTGCAACGGGCCCGACCGCGACGCCGAGCGCTGCGCCGCCGAGCGCTGCGACGCCCAGTGCTGTGCCGAGTGTGATGCCGGTGGCAACCGCACCACCCACGGAAGTGGACGCGGGCGCCGAGCTCACGAAGGACGCCGCGCCGCCGGAGACGCCGCCAACGCCGCCACCTCTGCCCGAGCCGCCTCCGCTCCCGGAGGGTACGGTGGTGTTGCACATCGGGGACTCGATGGCGGGCGCCCTCGGCGTTGCACTGAACGCCGAGCTCAAGCAACACAACGTCCGCGGCATGCTCCGCTTCAAGGTGGCAAGTTACATCCCTGGCTGGGCGGGTGGGCTCGAGCTGCCGTTACACCTCTCCCAGCTCAAGCCGGATCTGGTGCTCATCACGCTCGGCACGAACGAGGTGAAGATGCCTGATCCAACTCAACGCGCGCCGCTGGTGAGGAAGATCGTGAAGATGATCGGCGATCGCCCGTGTGTGTGGATCGCGCCGCCGGTATGGACCGTGGAAAAGGGCCTCTACCAGGTGATTCGCGACAACCTCGCACCGTGCCGTTACATGGACACGGAGCTCGTGTATCCGGAGATGCCGCGCTTGAACGACAAGATCCATCCGACCATCGGCGCCCGGAAAGAGTGGGCGAAGCGCGTGGTCGCGTGGCTCTTGAAGGAGCGACGCCCGACCGAAGGCAAACCCTGGGCGCTCGCGCCGGAGTGAGCAACGCTTGGGTGAGGGTGGGTGAGGGGAGTCGCTCAGGTCGAGCCGGAGCGTTTGCGCTCGGGCGGCGGGTTCTTCTTGAGCAGGCGAGTCGCGACACCGCCGAGCATCAGCCCCGCGCCACCGCCCACGAAGAGCGACACCAAGAGCGCCGCGACGAACGCGTCGAGGGAGTCTTTGCCTGCCCGGGCGTGGCCCGGGAGATACAGCGCCACCATCGTGACCATGCCCATCCACGCGGCGAAGGTGTTGCGCATGCCGCGCCCCGCCGCCCGCGCCTGCACGACCGCCGCGAGCAGCAACGCCACCACCGAGGTGCCCGCCAAGATCGGGCCTGGCACGAGGGCAAAGAGCTCACTTTTTGGCATGAGTGCGTGCCCGATGGCGAGCTCTGCGGCGCCGGCGGCGATCCCCCCGACGGTCAGCGCACTGGGAAAGAGCGAGCTCTCCCTGAGCGGGGCGCTCGCGATGAAGAGGGCCAGGAGCGGGAAGCCGTAGGTGAGCAGCATGCCCGCGACCGCGCGGGTGCCGTCGAAGCGGGACGCGCCGTAGAGCACGAGCCCGCCCGTGAGCAGCACGGGCAGCTGATAGCGTGCCCAGCCGGTATCGAGCTCACTGTCACTCATGGCGGAGCTCGCTATTTGTCACCTTTGTCCCGGGTTCGCCAGGGGCGGGAAGTGGTATGCGGCGGGCATGAGCCGAAGCGAGCGATTTGCCAACGACCTGATCCAGGGAGCAGCCCAGAGCCTCGTCGCGCAGACTCGGCGGGTGCGGTTCCAGGACGTGGACGCCGCGGGGACGGTCTTCTTTCCCAAGGTCCTCGAGTACATGTCGGACGCGTACCTCGAGCTCTTGCTCGCAGCGGGGCTCGACGTGCCCGGGCTGCTCGAGCGCCGGGAGGCCGCGGCACCGCTGATCCACGCCGAGGCCGACTACCTGGCGCCGCTCCGCTTCGGTGACGCGGTGGTGGTCGAGGTCGTCCTCGCGCGCATCGGCGGTGCCAGCACCGGCTACGGGTATCGGATCCGGCGCGCCGATGACAACAAGGTCGCGGCGCTGGGCCAGACCGTCCACGTCTGGGTGAACGCCCGAACCTTCACTCCAGTCCCGGTCCCCGATGCGCTGCGACAGTATCTGACGGGGCGTGCTGGCGTCACTCACGGCTGAGCCCTTCCGCGGCGTGTTCGAGCGTCCCGGCGCTCATGCCGGGACGCTTCAACGCCTAGAGCAGCGGGTGGGATCGACGTATCCTCGCCGCCATGACCTACCGGGGGAAACTACTCACCGTGGGGCCAGGTGATGGATCACATTCTCCAGGCTGAGCGTGCGGTCACGCCCGACAGCGAGCGAAGGAAAGTCACTCTGCTCTTTGCTGACATCCGAGGCTTCACGTCCCTCTCCGAGAACATGCGCCCCGAGGACGTGGTAGCCCTGCTCAACGAGTATTTCGAACGGATGATCGAGGTCATCTTTCGCAATCATGGAACGCTCGACAAGTTCCTCGGCGACGGGCTGATGGTCATCTTCGGTGCTCCCGAGCACGACGACCACCAGGAAGAGAACGCCATCCGCGCCGCGCTCGAGATGCAGGCCGAGATGCGGGCGCTCAGCGCCGCGTGGCAGGAGCTCGGCCGGAAGGAAGTGCGCATCGGGATCGGAATCCACTCGGGTTATGCCGTTGTCGGCAGCGTGGGTTCCCAGCGCCGCATGGAGTACACGGCGATCGGCGACTGTGTGAATCTTGCTTCGCGTCTGGAATCGGCGACCAAGGAGTTCGGTGTCGACATCCTCGTGAGCGACTTCACCCACGCAGCGGCCAGGAACGGTTTTACATACAAAGCACTGGGGCCCGTCGTCGTGAAGGGGCGCAAGGACGCGGTGAACGTCTTCGCCGTGGAAGGGTTCTCGTTCAGTCGACGCCCGCCGCCCGCGAGCTGAAACGGGGCATCAGGGGGGCCATGTCCCTCGCCGCACCGGAAGCATCGCGGCTCAACGCGGGCCCAGCTCGGGGCGGAAGGGCGCTCGGCCGTGGTGCTGCTGGTGTGGTTGGGGCGGTTGGTCAGGGGTTGATCACGAACAACCCGCAGGGGGGCATTGCGCTGCTTGTTTGGCGTCGCGATTTGCCCGAAACTCAAGGAATGCGGGCGAGAATGCTTTCGGGAGCCATCTGCGTAGCGGCGGGTTGTCTGTTTGCGTGCGGTTCGAGCGACAGCAGCGGCGCCGCGGGCGCGGGCGGCGCGGGCGGCGCGGGCAACGTGGGCAACGCGGGCGGCGCGGGCAACACGGGCGGCGGCGAGAGCGGGGGTACGGGCGGCGCCGCGGGTGGCAGCTCGAGCACGACGCAAGCGAGCGTGACATTCGACCCCCAGACGCCGGCCGACGTGAGCACCATCAGCGGCGCGCGCGTCCAGCTCGACGCCAATAGCCTCGAGACGGCCTCTGGCGCCGCGGTCGTCGGGAACGTCACCGCGACAGTGACCCACGCCGTGACGGCCGACAGCGGCCCGGAAGACATGCCCGGTAGCTTTGCGGCCATCGACGCAAGCGGCGGCGCGGTCCAGCTGATCTCCTACGGCGTGATCGACGTGGTGTTGAAGGATGCTTCTGACAACCCGGTCAACCTGGTCAAGGGGAAGACCGCTCAGATCACGATCCCCGCCCTTGCGGCGGGGCCACAGACCCTACCGCTTTGGTACCTGCCCGCCGGGAAGAAGGAGTGGGTCGAGGAGGGCACCGCCACGCGGGTAGGCAACACCTACGTTGGCAAGGTGAGCCACTTCACCCCGTGGAACTGCGACCAGCCGATCCCTCCGTCGTGCGCGTCGGGCTGTGCAGACAGCTTCCTGGATGACAAGACCATGAGTCAGGTGGTCGCGCTGACGGTCGTAAAAACCAGCTGCTCGGTGTGGCAGCCGGGATTGCTGGCTGGGACGGTGATCGGGAGCAGCGAGTTCACCCTGAACACATTGCTGGCGGGCACGACCTATCGGCTCAAGGCCATCGGAACAGTGCAGCGCGGCATTGTCGAGGTGCCGACGGACGGGACCTGCGGCACGGCGGCGTGGCACGGCGATTTCTATCTGCGAGGTAGCTTCACCATCAACGGCGCGAAACCCACCCCCGCGCTCTGCCAGCAGATCTTTCAGGTCGACCTGCACTGGAACACGACCCAAGCAGCCAGCGCCAAATATCCCAACTACACCGGCTCGAGTAGCGGCGGTGTCAACTGCGAGGCCGGCACGATGGAGGTCTCGCCAACCTACGGTGCGGTGGAGATATCCTGGTCGGTCGGTGGTGGGCCGAAACAGCACGCCCAGACGTTGCAGATCAACGAACCGACCCTCGTGCATCAACTCCCGCCCGTGGACTTGGTCTACTGACCTTGCACCGGCCAGTGGCGGTCTGGCTGCTGGCCTGCCTTGAAAGAGCTAAGTCTCGGTGACCCCAGCGAGAATCGAACTCGCGTTACCGGCGTGAGAGGCCGATGTCCTAACCGCTAGACGATGGGGCCGATGATGAGCTGGGGGACCAGGATTCGAACCTAGATAACAAGGACCAGAGCCTTGTGTCCTGCCTTTAGACGATCCCCCAAGGGGTGTCCGCGGCAGAGCCGAGGACCCGTGCAAAGTTAAGCTTGGATGGGGCAACCCCCCGAGAACGGGGTGGGGGCCGGCTACCTAGCTCTATCTTCCGGCCTAGGCAAGGACAAAGCGGGCGGGAGCGGGGAGAGAACCGGAGAAATCGGCATGTTCCGCTTCCCGTCGGGCCGCTCCGCGCTTAGAGATCCCGCCCCGCGCACTTGCGCGCACAAGGAGCCCCTCGATGAGCCCGAAAGAAATTCTCTACTCCCGCAACGCCCGCAAAGCCATCGGCCTCGGAGCCGACGCGCTCGCCAACGTGGTGAAGATCACGCTCGGCCCCGGCGGACGCAACGTGGCGCTGGAGAAGAGCTGGGGCGGACCGGTGGTGACCAAGGACGGCGTGACCGTCGCCAAGGAGATCGAGCTCGACTGCAAGAGCGAGAACCTCGGCGCACAGCTGTTGCGTGAGGTCGCGTCGCGCACCAACGACGACACCGGAGATGGCACGACGACCGCCACGGTGCTCGCCCAGGCCATCTACGCCGGCGGGATCAAGCTGGTCGAAGCCGGCCACCCTGCCATGGAAATCAAGCGCGGTATCGACGCTGCGGTCGAGGTCGTGGCCGCCGAGCTGAAGAAAGCTGCGGTCGCGGTCGGGGGAGCCGAGGACATCCAGCGCGTCGCGACGGTGAGCGCCAACGGCGACGCGGCCATCGGCAAGATCTTGGCCGACGCCATGGAGAAGGTGACCCGGGACGGCATCGTGACCGTAGAGGAAGCCAAGGGCCTCGAGACCGAGGTCGACGTGGTCGAGGGCATGCAGTTCGATCGCGGCTATCTGTCGCCGTACTTCGTGACCAACGCCGAGACGCTCAGCGTGGAGCTGGAGAGCCCGCACATCCTCGTCACGGACAAGAAGATCTCCGCGATGATGGACCTCGTCCCTCTGCTCGAAGAGGCGGTCAAGGGCGGGGCTTCGCTGATGATCATCGCCGAGGACGTCGACGCCGAGGCGCTTGCCGCGCTGGTGGTCAACAAACTCCGCGGCGTGCTCAAGGTCGCGGCCTGCAAGGCGCCCGGATTCGGGGATCGCCGCAAGGAGATGCTGAAAGACATCGCGATTCTGACCGGCGCGACGCTGATCATGGAAGAGGCGGGGCGCTCCTTCGAAAACATCTCTCTCGCGGACCTCGGTCGCGCCGGCCGGGTCACCCTCGACAAGGACAACACGACGATCATCGACGGCCTCGGCGACAAGAAAGAGATCGCAGGCCGCATCGAGCTCCTGAAGCGGCAGGTCGCGGAGACCACCAGCGACTACGACCGGGAGAAGATCGAGGAGCGCCTGGCGAAGCTGTCGGGCGGCGTCGCGGTGATCCGCGTCGGCGGCGCGACCGAGACAGAGATGAAGGAGCTCAAGTTCCGAGTGGACGACGCTCTGGCGGCGACCCGTGCCGCCATCGCCGAAGGCATCGTGGCCGGTGGCGGCGTCGCGCTGATCCGTGCGGGGGCAGCCCTCGACGGCCTGAAGCTCTCGGACGATCAGGCGTTCGGAGCGGCGCTCGTCGCGCGCGCCTGTTCGGCGCCGCTGGCGCAGATCGCCGCCAACGCTGGGCTCGAGCCCGCCGTCGTCGTGCAGACCGTGAAAGCGGGCAAGGGCAATCACGGCTTCGACGCGCACGCCGAGCGCTACTGTGATCTCGTCGAAGCGGGCATCATCGATCCGGTGAAGGTCGTGCGTGTGGCACTGCTGAACGCAGCCAGCGTGGCCGGTCTGATGCTGACCACGGAGTGCACGGTCACCGACGCACCGCAGCCCGAAGCAGACGCTGGCGGCATGCCGGGCGGCGGCATGGGCGGCATGGGTGGCATGGGCGGCATGGGTGGCATGGGCGGCATGGGCGGCATGGGCGGCATGGGCGGCATGGGCGGCATGGGCGGCTTCGATATGTGAACCGGCCGTCGGGCTTCGAGGCCCGACCCCAATCAGTGATGACACCGCTCGTTTCCTGCACAACACGAGGCGCTTTTGACCGCTTGGAGATCCGCGGGATAGACTGGCCTTGGAATTTCGGAGCCTCATGGAGCTTCGCGTAGTCGGCTGCCACGGCGGGGAAACGCCGAAGCATCGCACCAGCGCCTTCGTCGTGGACGAGCGGCTGGCCATTGATGCGGGCTCGTTGACGAGCGGGCTCGACCTCAAGCTCCAGTTCCGGCTGCAGGCGGTGCTCGTCAGCCACGCCCATCTCGACCACGTCCGAGATCTGGCCACCATCGCCGACAACCGCTGCCAGGCGGAGTGCGAGCCGCTGTTGGTCGCGGCGAGCACGGCGACCATCCGGGTGCTGAAGAAGCACTTCTTCAATAACCTGATCTGGCCGGATTTTTCCGAGATCCCGAGCAAGGCCAATCCGACGATCCGTTTCGTGCCGCTCACCCCGGAGAAACCGACGCTGGTGGCCGGCTACACGGTTCGCAGCGTGATGGTGAATCACACCATCGAATCAGCTGGTTTCATCGTGGAGACCGCCGACACCGCCATCGGCTACAGCGGCGACACCGGGCCAACGGACCGCATCTGGAAGCTGCTCAAGGAAACACCGAACCTGAAGGCGCTCTTGATGGAGGTCAGCTTCCCGAACCGAGAGCAGAAGCTCGCGACGGTGAGCGGCCACCACACACCGCGCACGCTCCAGAAGGACCTGAAGAAGTTCGGCAATCCGAAGGACCTGCCGACGCTGCTCTATCACATCAAGCCCGTGTTCCAGGGTGAGGTCGAGCAGGAGTGCGCGCGGCTGAAGGGTGTGAACCTCGGCGTGATGGGCATCGGCGACCACTACGTGCTGTAAGGGCAAGGGCACGAGCACGCGGGCTGCAAACCACTACGTGCCGTTATGGGCACGGGGGTCGTAGGGGCACGGGCGCGAGCACGCGGGCTGTCGCGCCAGGCGCCCAGCCCCTGAGCGACCCCGTTTCAAAAAGTTAACATAATCTATCTTATGCGATCTTTTATGAGTGGGTTTTCCGCGGGCATTGAGCGCCCCGGCCGCGTTTCTTCCCGTACACGCCTGGCGCGACCTCTTTGCAGCCGCTGCCTCCGCGGGCATTGAGCGCCGGCCGCGTTTCTTCCCGTAAACGTACCCGTGCCCGCCGGCCGCGTTTCTTCCCGTAAACGTGCCCGCGCCCGCGCCGTCTCAGCGGCCAGCCAGCTCTGGGCGCTCAGTTGGGTCGTGCGACCTGGAGGCTGATCAGATCGCCGTGGTTCGAGACCACGAACGCTCGATTGCCGTGGGCCGCCGGCGTGTGGGACGAACCGTCGACCAGGTGGATGCCGTCGATGACGCTGCCGTCGAGCGGCGAAAGCAGAAACACCCCGAGCTTGGTGGTGTTCACCAGGAGCGCACCGTTGATGGCAACCGGGGCCGAAATTCCGCCGTCCGGCAGCGCCCGGCGCCACTCGTCGCGCCCCGTCTCTGGATCGAGCGCCCAGAGTCCGGTCGTGCCGGTCGCAGCGAGCAGCAGCTTCTTTTCCGGGATCATCGGGCCTTTGCCGTCCCGTGGCGCGTGCGCGGGCTGCGTCCAGAGGGTCAGCTCGCTCACGCCTTCCACTCCAGGATTCGACCAGACCGGCGTGCCGCTGTCGGCGTCGAGCGCCCAGACCCCGCCGGCGTAGCTGCCCACGAACACCACCGGGCCGGTGTCGAGCGTATCAGCCACGGGCGTGGTGTCGACGTCCAGATAGGTCGGAATTTCTCCCAGGCCCTGCTCCGCCTCGGCCGCGAGATCGACCGGCTGCCAGATCTCGTCCCCCGAGCGCGCATCAAACGCCGTGACCGTTCCGTCGCTGAAACCGGCGAAGACCTTGCCGCGCCACACCAGCGGCCCCGAGTATCCGGCAACCTCCATCCCCAGCGCCGGGGTCCGGTGCTGGCTCCAGATGAGTTTGCCCGTCTTGGCCTCGAGGGCGATCACCGTGTCGTTGGCGTTGACCGCGAAGATCACGCCGTTCGTGAGCACGGGGCGCCGAGACACCTTGGCGTTCGTCGAGAAGCGTTACTCGAGCTCGCCGGTGCTCGCCTTGATCCGATACAGCGCCCCGTCGTTCGAGCCAAAGTAGACGACGTCCTCGCCGGCGTCGTAGAGCGGCGCGCACTGCACGAAACCCAAGGTCTCGAACCGCCACTGCACCTCACCGTTGACCGCATTGATTGAGTAGAGCCCGCGATCGCTCGAGCCCACGAAGATGCGCCGACGCTTGACGTCCAGCTCCGGCTGACCCCGCTCGTAAGGTTCACCCACCTTGCGAGATTCCGCGACGATCTGCCGCTTATATACCAGCGAGAGCGAGCCGCTCGGGCGGTACTTCCAGAGCGGCAGCTCGGGGCTTGCCCCGGCGCGCAGCGCCTCACACCCGAAGGCTCCGGCCGCTCCGAGCGTCACGCACAGCCCGACAGCGAGCGAGCGGGCTCGGCTCACGGCGCTCCGCTCGCTGGCGGCGCGGGCTCCGGTGTGGGTTCCGGCTCCTCGGGCAGCGGCATGGGTGCCCCGCCCGGATCAGGCATCTGCGGGACCTTCATCTTCCCCATGTCCTCGAGCATCTTCTTCAGCTTGGTCGGATCTTTGAGGATGGCTTCCCGCATCTGATCGAGCTGATCGGCGGAGTAGCTGGAGCCGCTCGCCGGTGCGGTCGTCGGATCGATGATGGCCATGAGGTCGCGTGACGCCTTCTCGACGTAGCTCGCGGTCTGATACGGCGACTTCTCTTTGACGAGCTTCTCGCTGACCTTGCCGAGCAGCTCCTTGGCTTTGTCCTTTTCGCCCTTGGTCACCAGGACTCGCGCTTGGTGATACATGCCGAGCGAGCCAAAGCCCGGTTCATCGGACTTCTCCAGTTCCTGGAACACCTTGATGGCGGCGTCGGAATCACCCTTCGCCTCGAGGCACAGGCCAACCCCTTCGAGCGAGCGCAGGCGCACGTCAGCATCGTGCTTGGCAAGCTCGGAAGCTTGGACCTTTTCGTAGGCCGTCTTGGCCTCGTCGTACTTGCCTTGATCGTACAGAACGCCGGCCCGACCGAGTGTTGCGAGCAACGAGGTGCCGGAGCCGGGCTGGGCCTTCTCCGCCGCTTCGAAGGCCTTGTACGCCGCCTCGAGGCGCGCCTCTTCCGTGGGAAATGAGCTGCGCCCGGTCAGCGTCTTGTCTTCGGTATTCGCGGCCTCGGTCCCCACCTTGGAGAGCTCGTCGTCGACCCCGGCCATCAAGCCGTCGGAGGTCTTGCCGGCCGTCTTGTGGCTGCGCCACGAGTAGATCTGCCAGCCGATACCACCCGCGATGCCGAGCACGATCACCCACTGGATCGCGCTGAAATTCTTGCGAATGAACTGCGAGGCCGCGTGGGTTCCACGGGCGAACGCGTCGTCCATCATCTCGGAGGCATCGAGCCCCCGCGCCACGGCCGCCTGCCGCTCCTTGCCACGCTTCTGCGACTTCTTGCGACGGGTCTGTGCGCCCTCGGCTCGCAGGCGTTTGTTGCGATCGCGCACCGCGCTGGTCGCGCTCTTCTCCTCTTGTTTGGCGCGCTTCTTCTCGCTCTTGCTGAGCTTCGCTGGCGCTTCGTCGTCGGCGTCGGCACCCGCCTCGGCTTCCGTCAGATCTTCGTCGTCCGAGTCAGCGGAGTCCGGCGCTCGTTCGTCCGCCGCCTCGTCCGAGTCCGGCGGGGTCTCGTCGACCTCCGACTCGTTGTCGCGGTCGGCGTCCGTCTCGGCCGCGGCAGCACGTCGGCGTGCGCGTCGAGAGAGCTGTTTCTGATCCTCTTGGTCAGCCACCGGCGCCTCTATACCACCCTCCCCAGCCACCGCGAGGGTTCTATCAATCTCCGCTGTCGTCCCCCGGCTTCCAGGGCTTCGGGGCCGGCGGGGGCAGCTCGTCCGCGAGCGGCACGACGGCCAAGGACTCCACCGCCACGTTCTCGTCCGAGAACACGACCAGCACCACGGGACGCCCTGCCGCGGCGCCCATGCTCTTCGGCAGCAGCGCATGGAGCTCCCGGGACGGACCCGGAGGGAACTCCAGCGTGACGACGTTGGTCGGGTGAATTTGCGGTAATTTTCGCTCCTTTATGGGCATACCTTTGCGATCGTACTTGAGGCTCTCGAAGGGGGCTCCCACCCGGACCTTCCCCGCGCGGCCCTGCGCGCCAGCGCGGACGAGCACCCGCACCCCTGCCCCATTGCCGCCCCGGGGCACGATGAGCTGCAGTCGGATCCCGAGCGCGCTCTGCTTGGCCAAACGCCCCAGCTCGCGTTGGTCCGGGCCGCCGACGTTCTGCAGGATCCCCGCCCGCCGCGCCGTGTCGAGGCCCTCTGGCAGGGGATCGGGCACCCCGAGGAACCTCACCAGAGGCTCCGCCATCTCGGCCTCGGCGCCCAGGCTGACCAGAGCTCGAGCGATGGCCGCACGTGCGCCCTGGTAGCGCTCCTTGGCAAAGGCTCGGGCGAGCGGCACCCGGCCTGCCTCGTCGCCGATGCGAGCCAGGGCGTCCGCGATGAAGGGCCTCAGCCGGACATCGTCGAGGCTCTGCACCAAGGGCCAGACCGCGTCCTTGCTACGGATCTTCGCCAGGGCTTCGAGCAGCTCCCGAGAGCGTGAGTAGTCCCGCGCTGGAGTGTCCTTCCACCACGCGACCAGCGCGGCCTCACCGCGTCGGTCACCGGCCTCAGCCAGCGCCAATGACGCCAGGCGTTTCCAGCGCGGGTCGTCGACGCGCTCGAGCTCGTAGACCAGCGGCGCACCCTGATCGAGCCGGGTCAACGCCAGCGCCGACCAGCGCCGCACCTCTTCATCGTCGTCCCGCGCCAGCGCCAGACGCAGTCCGGCGGCGGTCTCGGGCCGCCTCAGCTCGAACAGGAGCTCGGCGGCCTTGCGTCGGATCGCGAGATCCGCGTCGTCGAGCAGCGCAACGAGATCCTCTGCGGCGTCCCCGTCTCCCGAAATGCCACGCAAGATCGCCGCGGGCCAGCCCTTGCCCTCCGCTCGCAGTCCCTTCACCTCGAATCGCCCGTGCGATGCGCCGAGCTCTCGCAGCTTCAGCCGGAGCTCGCGGAAGCGGGTCGCCTCTTCCCCGGAGCAATCCCGGGTTTGTCCCGGATCTTTGGCGACGTCGAACATCTGACAAGCGCCGAGCTTGCGCTGGCAGACGACCCGCAGTTCGCCTTCCGCGAGCAGCGCCTGTTCCTCGGTCTCGGCCAGCGCGAGCCCCTTCCCGCTCGGTCTCGCGCCCGAGAGCAGCGGGCCCAGATCCCGACCCCGGACTCGGGGCGGGATCGGGATCGACAAGGCACCAAGCAGCGTCGGCAGCAGATCGATCGTTTGCACCACCTCGCTCACGCGCTGGGTTGCGATGGCGCCGGGCGCCGAGATGACCAGCGGCACGCGCACCTGCTCCTCGTACACGGTGGTGCCGTGATAGCGCCCCCCGTGGTCGCCAAACTCTTCCCCGTGGTCGGCGGTGACGATCACCACACCCTCGGGACGCTTTGCGCGGAAGTTTGCGACCAAGGCCCCGACCGTCTCGTCCGCCGCGCGGATCTCCGAGTCGTAACGATCGACGTCTCGTGCGCCGAAATCGAACTCGGCATGGGCTTCGTAGGGTTCGTGAGGACCAAACAGGTGAACCCAGACGAAAGTGCGCTGTTTGGCCTCGAGATCGAGGTACGCCGCGACCTGGTCAACGCGCTTCTGCCCCTCCAGAAACTCGACCTTGCTGTACTCGAAGCCGAGGAACGAATCGCGAAACGCTGCAAACCGCTCCGGGTCGATGAAGAACACCGCAGGCGGATAGAACGCTGCAGTTCGATACGCGTACGTCCTGAGCAGCGAGGCCCAGGTGTCGGAGTCCGCCCCAGCCCCCTGGAGCAGGAGCGGGCGCAGGTACTTTCCCGTCATCAACGACGTGACGGAGTAGCTGGTGTGCGGGGTCGGCGCGTACGCGTGAGTGAAGAGCGCGCCGCTCGCGGCGAGCGCGTCGATGTGCGGTGTGGTCTTGCGCGGGTAGCCGTACGCCCCCACGTGGTCCGCGCGGAGCGCATCGATGCTCACGAGCAAGATGTCGCGGCCCTCGAGGCGAATCCCATTCAGCCCGGAGCTCTCTGTGGCGGGTGACGCCTCGGGATCGACGAGCGGCGGCGGCGGCGACAGCAACGCCGCGAGTCGCACGGCCTGGCCGGCAACCGGGGCGTCATCGAGCAAGAGCAAGCGGAAGTTATCGAAGCGTGCCAGGCGCTCCGCTCCGGGGCGCGCGGCGGCACCCAGTCCCACGAGGCCCAGGGCCAGCGCGAGGGTGAGTGGGCCGGGCCTGCCCGGGCGCGGGGCCGCGAAGGCAAGCGGAACGAAGCTGGCGGCTATCACCAGCGAGAGACCCGCCAGCGCCAGGTGGAACACCGGGTACAGGCGAACGAGCACGAACCGGTTCAAGGCCTCGCAGCCCACGACCACGAGCAGCGCGGCCACGGCCAGAGCCTTCGGCCTGCGCCTGGAAAGCGACGCCAGACGCGGCGCCGCAAAATGGCTGAGTGCTCCCATCAAGAGCGCAAAACTGCCCGCAAACGCCAGGCGCACGCTCGCGCTCCCGAGCAGGCGCCCTCCCCCGACCCCGTGCGCCACGGCGCCTGCCACAGCCGCGACGATCAACGTCAGCGTAAGGCGCGCGTCCCGCCGCTCGCCGCGTTCAATCAGGTACGAACACGCACCACCGACCAGACCCAGGACGGCCGCCGAAAAAAACAGCGTCGGCCCCAGGAACAGCAGCCCCGATTGGGTCTCCCAGACGCTGGCGATCAGCTCACGCCGCAGCACGAGCACCAGCCCGAGCTCGAGCGCGGCCACGGCGATGGCAACGCCGATCGCCTTCGTGATGCGCTCGCTCATCGAACTCTCGGCGGGCGGGCGCAAAGATCTCAGCGAAACTCGACGCTGACGATCTCGTAGTGCCGGGCGCCGCCTGGCAGCTCCACTTTGACCTCGTCGCCGACCTCTTTGCCGATCAGCGCCCGGGCCAGCGGAGCCGAGACCGAGATGCTCCCGTCTTTCAGATCCGCCTCGTCGGCGCCGATGATCCGGTAAGTGGCCTCCTCTTCGCTCTGGACGTTGAGCAAAGTGACCGTGGCCCCGAACCGCACCCGGTCCCCGGAGAACGTGGTCGGGTCGATGACCTCGGCCCGGGAGATCTTGTCCTCGAGGTCCTTGATCCGGGCCTCGACCAGACCCTGGCGCTCCTTGGCCGCGTGGTACTCGGCGTTTTCGCTGAGGTCGCCGTGCTCGCGCGCGACGCCGATCTCGCGGGAGATCTTCGGGCGCTCCTCCTTGAGGCGGTGCAGCTCTTCCTTGAGCTTCTCCGCCCCGCGGGGGGTCATGGGGACCTTCTCGACCATACCGACCCCCGATCTACCTCAGGTGCACGCCTAATCAAGCCCCAAGGCTCGCCCGGCGTGTGCCGGAGCTTGCCGCCGCTCGGCCAAGCCGCTACTCAGGCGTCCGCCTCATGCGGCTCTTGCCAACATTTGCCCTGCTCCTGGCGGTCGGGGCTTCCGTTTCGGCGTGCGGCGCCAAGAAGCCCCCCGTGAGCCCGCTCCAGTACTCGGAGAACGCGAGGATCGAGTACGAGGACGCGCTCAAGGCCTACTTCGACAAGGACTGGGAGGAGGCGACCCTGCTGTTCAAGGAGGTGAAGCGCAAGTACGGCTACAGCCGCTACGCGCGCCTCGCCGATCTGCGGCTCGCCGACATCGAGTTCAAACAAGAGAAGTTCGCGGAGTCGATCAGCTCTTACAAGGCGTTCGTCCACGACTACCCGAACGATCCCGAGGTGCCCTACGCGCGCTACCGCGTGGCCAAGGCGCTGTTCGAGCAATCGGGGCCAACACTGCTCTTGCCGCCGCTCGAGGAGCGCGATCTCGCCAGCGTGCATGACGCGTACGACTCGATCCGCGCCTTCCTGGGAGACTTTCCCAACTACAAACAAGCGCGCGAGCTCAGCTACATGCTGGAGATGGTGGCGGGGCTGCTGGCCCGCCACGAGCTCTACGTGGCCCGGTTCTACCTGACCCGTGGCAACTTCGATGCGGCCGTGGCGCGCTGCCAGCACGCCCTCCGCACCTACGAGGGCTCCGGGCTCGAGCCCGAGGCCATGCTGCTCTTGGGTGAGACGTACATGAAGATGCACAAGCGCAAGCGCGCTCGCGCCGTGCTCAGGCAGATGCTCTCGCTGCACCCCGACAGCGCCTTCGGCATCCCTGCCCGCAACTTCCTCAAGCTGATGCAGGATGACGCGGCGATCCCCCTCGCCCCGCTCAACTGACCATGGCCGATCCGTCGCCGCTCTCCACCGTCTCCCCGACGGTTCTGATCGTCGACGACGAAAAGAACATCCGGCGCACCGTCGAGATGGTGCTCACCGGCGAGGGCTACCGGGTGGTCGAGGCTGGCAGTGCCGAAGAGGCCCTGGCCACCCTGAACAACCCCGCGCAGCCGGTGGATCTCGCGATCTTCGACCTGAAGCTGCCCGGCATGACAGGGCTCGAGGCCCTCGAGAAGATGCGCCTCGACGAGGCGACCCGGGATCTGCCGGTGATCGTGATCAGCGGGCACGCCACGGTGCACGACGCGGTCAATGCCATCAAGCTCGGCGCCAGCGACTTCTTCGAGAAGCCGCTGAACCGCGAGCGCGTGCTCGTCAGCGTCGAGAACTGCATCCGCACCGCGCGCCTGTCGCGCACCGTCGCCCAGATGCGCGGCGAGCTCGAGGCTCGCTACGAGATGATCGGCACGAGCCCTGTGATGCAGGAGCTCTACGGCAAGATCGACAAGGTCGCGCCGACCAAGGCCAGTGTGTTGATCACGGGGGAGAGTGGCACCGGCAAAGAGCTGGTCAGTCGCGCCATTCACCGGCTCTCGCCGCGCAAGGACGCACCCTTCATCAAGGTGAACTGCGCCGCCATTCCCCGCGAGCTGATCGAGAGTGAGCTGTTCGGCCACGAGAAGGGCGCGTTCACCGGCGCCCAGGCCCGCAAGCGGGGGCGGGTCGAGCAGGCCCACGGCGGCACGCTGTTCCTCGACGAGATCGGCGACATGGATCTGACCGCGCAGGCCAAGGTCCTCCGGGCGCTCCAGAATGGCGAGGTGGTTCGCGTCGGCAGCGAGCACGTGATCCACGTCGATGTGCGGGTGCTGGCGGCGACGAACAAAGATCTCTCGAAGGCGGTGGCGGCCGGGGGTTTCCGCGAGGATCTCTTCTTCCGCCTGGACGTGTTCCCGATCCGTGTGCCCGCTCTGCGGGAGCGCCCAGAGGACATCCCGCTGCTCGCCCAGTCGTTCGTCGAGGCCTTCTGCAAGGACAACGGCCTGAAGGCGAAGGCCATGGACGCCGTGGTCAAAGAGGCGCTGTCCGGGCGCAAATGGCCTGGCAACGTGCGCGAGCTGAAGAACGTGGTCGAGCGCGCGGCGATCTTGTCCGCCGACGTGATCACGATCGCGGATCTGCCCGAGGATCCCCACCAGAGCCCCTTCGAAGACGACGCGGACGACGGGTCCGAGTCCAAGACCTCCGTGGCGGCGCTCGGCGGACCCTTCCCCGTCAAGGAGGGCGGCGAACGCCTGACCCTGCGGGAGTACCGCGAGGCCTCCGAGCGCTCGTACATCGTCGACACGCTCAAGGCGTTCGAGTGGAACATCTCGAAGGCATCGGTCGTGCTCGGAGTGGAGCGCACGAACCTGCACAAGAAGATCCGCGCCTACGGCATCAAGCGCGGAGAGGGCTGAGCCGTGCGGGCCGGACCCGCCAGCGCCTTCGCCCAAGGCGGCGGCCCCGCTCCCACGCTGCGGCGAACCAATGCCGGCTGACACCCAGAGCCGCGGCCGTCTGATCGGTCCGGGTGATCCTGCGGCGATCCTGCACGACGGCCGAGGACCGCCAATCCTCGGCATTCACGGTTTCGGGGGGACTCCGCTCGAGGTCGGGGTCGTCGCGGATGCAGCGCAGGCCATCGGTCGCCGTGTGCACCTGCCGCTCTTGCCGGGCCACGGCACGCACGCCGACGACCTCGCGAAAGTTCGCTGGCCCGACTGGGCTCAAGCCGTCGAGAGCGCCCTCGAGCGAGCCGCACCCGAAGGCGAGCCCGCCATCGTGGTGGGGTTGTCGCTCGGCTCGCTCCTGGCGACGCATCTGGCCGTGACTCGAAGCAGCCGAGTGAAGGCGCTGGTCCTGCTCGGCAACGCGTTCTGGCTGACCTCCCCCTTCCCCGCCTGGGCGTTACGCGCCGTCGATCTGCTGAAGATCCCCGATTTCCGCATGCCAAAGGTCGCCGCGGACCTCGCCGATCCCGAGGCGCGACGCACTCACCTCACCTACGGCCAGCACCCCGTTCACGCTGCGGTCGAGGTTGAGCGAGCGGGCCGCGCCCTGCGCGCGCGGCTGTCCGAGGTCCGTGTCCCGACCTTGATTCTGCACGGCGCGCGGGACCGGGTGTGTCCGGCGAAAAACGCCCAGGCCGTCGCCTCGCGGCTCGGGACCAAGGACGTTCGGGTCGTGATCCTGCCCCGCTCCCGCCACATCCTGACGCGGGACCTCGAACGAGCGCAGGTCTTGGTCGAGCTGCGCCAGTTCTTCGAGCAGCACGCGGGATGACGGGCGCGCGCCCGCGACACTCCGAGCGCTCGCCACCGGGCGCGCAGCGTCAGCGCCCGGTGGAGCCGAAGCCACCGGCACCGCGCTCGGTGGGTGTGAGCTCGGTGACCGAGCGAAGCTCCGCGTGCGCCACCGGCGCGATGACCAGCTGCGCGATCCGCGCCAGGGGTTGCACGACGAACGCCTCGCTCCCGTGGTTGACCAGGATGACGCCGACCTCGCCGCGATAGTCCGCGTCGATCGTGCCGGGGCTGTTGACCATGCCGACACCGTGGCGCAGCGCGAGCCCCGAGCGAGGCCGGATTTGCCCCTCGAAACCCGGCGGGATCGCCAGCGCGAGGCCGGTCGGGATCAAACGTCGCTGTCCCGGGCCGAGCTCGACCGGCTCGCTCAGCGCGGCCGCGAGGTCGAGGCCGGCGGAGCCATCGGTCTGATAACTCGGCAGCGGCACCTCCACCGCACCCACCCGCTTCACCTCCACCACCGGCTTCACAGCTCGGCGAATCTCCCGCTCTTGAGCGCCGCGTCGAGCAGCTGTCTCACGCGCTGTTCGAGCGCGCGGGCCTGCTGGTCCGGGATCTGGGAGAGCGCCGTCTTGATCTCACCGAGGGCCTTTAGCTGACTGAAGAGCTGCAGATCGCTGGGCGGAGCGGCCCCGGTCAGGACCTGGCGGATGCGCTCGATCTCGGCGGACAGAGCCTCCACGCCGACACCCAGCGCCCCCACCCGGCGCCGATCCGGGTGGTCGCGATAAAAGGCCTCCAGCACCGGCTGCACGATCTGCTCGAGGATCGGGCCCTGGTCCTCCGCGTTCCAGATGTGTTTGAGCACGAACAGGTCGCTGGTGTCTGCCTCGCTGCGCCCGTCGATGTAGGCACTGGCCGCAAACAGCTTGAGCATCTTGACCACGCGCCGATCGCTGATCGTCACGCCCTCGGCGCGGATCTGGAAGATCAGCCCCTTGTAGCTGGACAAAAACGCGTCCGAGAACTTGAGCCGACGCGCCAGATCCTCGGTCATGTTGTGAATGTCCGCGGCGCTGAGCAGCGGCTGCGCCTTCTCGCGCCGTAGCTTCTGCACCTCGTGGCGCACCCCGAGCTGGAGCAGCTCGTTGAAGTGGTAAGCGTCGAGGTTGTCCGAGCGAATGCGCAACAGGAAACGATCGAACATCGCGGACAGCGACTCGTCGCTGGGCACCTCGTTACTGGCCCCGAAGGCGCTGATCAGCGGGCACTCGAGCACCTGCCCGCCCGAGGTGTAGCGGCGCTCGTTGAGCAGGCTGAGGAGGGAGTTCAGGATGGCGCTGTTGGCCTTGAACACCTCGTCCAAAAAGACGATCTCGCTCTCCGGCAGCATGCCGTCGGTCTTGCGGCGGTACTGCCCGTCCCGGAACGCCGCGATGTCGACCGGCCCGAAGATCTCGTTCGGCTCCGTGAAGCGGGTCAGCAGGTACTCGAAGTAACGCGCTTGAATCAGCTCGGCCAGGCTGCGGATGAGGGCGCTCTTCGCCGTGCCGGGCGGCCCGATCAGGACCGCGTGCTCGCGCGCGACGACGGCGATCAGGAGCAGTCGGATGACCTCGCTCTTGCCCAGGAACTGCGCGTCGAGGGTCTCCGCTACTCGCCCGAGGCGAGACGACAGATCGGCGGCCATGCTCAGTGCCTTTTACCTGCTCGACTGCCGGAGCGCGAGCGCTCGCTCATTGGGAGGCGGCCCGGGCCTGCCGGTGTTTCTCGAAGACCTCGTCCGCCATGCCCTTGAGCTTGAGCGCTTCCCGCTGAATGTCGGTGTTGTTCTTGTAGTGGTCGCTGCCCATCACGTACTCGGCGAAGGCGTAATAACTTCGGGCAACCTCGATTTCGTTGCCGATCTCCTTCGACAGGGCAATGGCCCGCAGGAAGTAGTCGATGGCCTTGCCCTCGTGTCCCGCGCCCCATGCGCCTGCTGCGGTGATCTCTCCCAGCGTGCGCAGCGCAACCGCCAGGTGAGATTTGCTCCGCACCTGACCGAACAGATCGACCGCGTGTTTGATCGCCTCGCGGGCCTTGCGCAGATCTTTCTGCAGCAAATACGCCTTCGCCAGGCCACGTTTGGCCTCGGCCAGGTGCAGGTTGTCCCCCAGCTCGTCACACAGCTCCTCTGCTTGTTTCAGCACGCGGATGGCCTCGGTCGTGTCCCCCAGCCGGTAGTGGGTCTCGCCTATGTTCGTCAGCACGACCGCCAAGCGGTTCCGCTCACCGATCTCCCGCGCGACCTCCAGGGACTCGCGGAAGAGCCGCAGCGCCTCGGCGTTGTCGTTGCGATCCTGGGCCAGCTTGCCCAGGTTGTTCAGGCTCTGCACGATGCCCAACGGGTCGTTGATCTCCCGCCGTAGCTTGAGCGATGCCTCGAGGGCCTCCGTCGCGCTCTCCGGTTTGCCGTGGTCCATCCACACCAGACCGATGTTGTTGAAGCTGAGGGCGATGCTGCGCATGTCCTGGAGCTCCTTGCGGATCTCCAGGGCGATCTTCATCTCGCTCAGCGCCTCGTCGTAGTCCCCCTTCATCCAGAGCAGCTTGCCAATGTCGTCCCGGCACGAGGCGATGCCGCGGCGGTCCTCCGCCAGTTCGAACAAGTTCAGGGCCGTTTCCAGGTGTTTTTGCGCGAGGGCCAGCATGCCCGTGTCCCGGTGCAGCCGCCCGATGCGGTTGTGAGCCGCGCCGCCCTTGGCGCGGCGCGCGAGCCGGTACGACAGGGTCAGCATCTCGCGGAAGGCCGCCAGCGCCTCGTCCGGCTTGCCGAGCAGAGTCAGGACGTCGCCGTGATCGTGCAGCGCATCGATGCGCCGGCGAGCGTCCGAATCGCCCAGGAGCTCGAGGCCCTTCTGATAGTACTCGTTGGCCTTCTTGGCGGCGTAGCTGCCCCGGGCCAGATCGCCTGCCTCCAGGAACGTGAGGCCGGCTCGACCCAGCGCGCCGCCCTTCTCGAGATGTTGCGCGAGCATCGCGCAGTACTCCTCCTGGGAGCGCACGCCGGCTTTCTGCGCCAGCCAATCAGCGATGGTCTGGTGGTAGCGGCGCGCTGCGGCCCCACTGGTCAGCTGGGTGATGCGCTCGCGCTCGAGGTTGTGTTTGAACACGTACTCGAGCTCTCCGGCGAACGACGAGTCCGGCAGCTTCAGCACGTAGTCGCGGGCAATCAGCGACTCGAGCGTGGTCTGGTGCTCCTCCCAGTCCTTCATGTCCCCCGCGGTCCACAGCTCGGGCGCGGGTTTGTCCATGCGAGACAGCGCAACCAGCGCGCCGAGCCAGAACACGCTGCCAATGGCCGCGGCGCGCTCCAGCAGCTCGCGCTCACCCGGGTTGAGCGACGAGATGCGAGCCGCCACCGCGTCGGCGACGTTCATCGGCAACCGAGCACCGGCCAGCTTCTCGAGATCGACCTTCCAGACCGGATCCCGAGACAGGGCGTCACGCTCCTCGAGCACGCCCGAATCGTGAAAAATTCGCACCATTTGCTCGAGCGACCCGGCGTTCCCGCCGGCCATGCGCACGGCCGCCGCAACCAGCGGGTCTGGCGCCCCACCCTGACACGGGGCGAGCAGGGCCTTGGCGAGCGTGACCGCCTGCTCTTCGGCAAGCGTGCCGATCTCCAGCTTCGAGTGCCGATCCTTGCCAAACGAGAACCAGTCTTCGTGCCGCGTCATGAGCTCGGGGCGCATCGCACAGACCAACAGGATGGGGCCGGTGAGGTTCTCGATCAGGTAACGGAGCAACTCGATGGAGTCGTCGTCGGCAAAATGCAGATCTTCGAACACCAGGCAGATCGGCCCCTGGGCTGCGTCCCCCTCGAAGAACGCCTTGACGATCGAGCGCCGCAAGAGCCGCGCCTGAATCGCGTCGTCCTCGACGGCCTTGGTCAGCGGGCTGCCGAGGAAGTCGAGCTCGATCAGCTGACCGAGAAAATAACAAACGTCGCCGACCTTGCGGTCCTCGAGCACGGTCGACACCTGGGCCCGGACCTGCGCCTTGGCCGCTTCGGCGTCCATGCCCTCGACCAGGCCGAAGCGCGTCCGCAGCAAGCGCGCAAACACACCGTTGGAGGTCTGCAGGTTGCGGGCGCTGCCGCGATACACCCGGGGGATGCGCCCGCCAGCGGTGCGCAGCCCGACCAGGAACTCGTGGATGATGCGGCTCTTGCCCACGCCGCCCGGTCCGACCAGGCTGACGACCTCGGCGCTAGCGTTCGTGCGGGACTTCTCGGCCTGGGTCCGGAGAAACGCGAGCTCTCCGTCGCGCCCCACGATGGGCGCCCGCAGGTCGTTGATTCCGAAGGGGATCTGCGGGGGCGGCGGGTCGGTCATCGCCGCGTAGTTTCGCGCTCTTTCTTCTGCTTCACAAGGGCGCGCGGCAGCGGAAATGTGCGACGGATCCCGGCTGGGGTGGTCTCCGGCGCGGCCCGAGACGGCGCTGCGACACAGACTCGGCGCTGTGCGCTGGGGCACGCAATGCGGATGTGAAAGTGGTCGTCGTGGGGTTGCCCGGCCGACGGTTGTTTCATCGCCATTGCCGCGCGGTGCAAGACCGGCAGGTAGACCCCCTTGCTGCGCGCGTGCGCCAGCAGGCGGCGGCGAATGGGGTCGGCGACGAAGATGTGCTCGACTCGCGCTCCGGGGTCGGTCACCCAGCTCTCTACCAGCGCCCAGTTCCGAGCGTCGTCGAAGCGGTGAGCCCGGTTCTCCAGCGCGAGACCCTTGTCATCGACGCTGTAGAACTCCGGCGGCGAGATGCTCTCACCGTCGGGCCCGACGAACAGGAAGGCCACGTCGGCGTCCCGCCCGCTCTCGTGGCTTTTGTGACCGGGCAGATCGCCGCCGTCGCGCAGTGAAATGTCGCCCACGTGCAAAGTGAGCCCCACAAAACGCGCCGCCAGGCGGCGGCCGGAGCGCTCCAGCATGTTGATCAGCGCGGGCAGCCCATAGTGGGCGCCGTTGGCATGGCGCAGCCGGATCTCGGCGCTCGGCTCGAGCGGCACGGCGCCCTCGAGCTTGCCGTCGGTGGGCGAGCCGATGCTCCGGGCCCGCGCCCGCGCCACCCGGCGAGCGGCCTTGCCCGCCGCGGCGCCCCGCTTGGCTTGTTTGGCGGTGGCAGGCTCGCGCGCGAGCGCCGGCGACAGGATCGCCACACTCGACAAGAGCACGAGCGTCGGTAGGAGCCGGCGCATGACGAAGATTGCTATCGGCCCCGGGCGGGTTGGGCCAAATCCTGGTACGACATCGACGCCGACCTCGGGTTTTTCCCGGCGTTTTCAGCCCCGACGCCCAGGCCGGCCTTGCGCTCACGCCCGGCCTGTACGACCCTCCGCGGTCAAAGCCGGCTGGGCATTCGGCCCTATTTATTCCCTCTGATAGATTAGCCTTCCGCTCGTGTCCCGCCTCCCCGACAAGACCCCGGCTCAGAGCTTCTCGAACGAGAAACGCTCACTCGGTGAAGGTGTGTTCAGGAAGTGCGGGGGCTGCGGCACGGTCCTGACCTCCGAGGCGCTCAGCGCCTCGTGGCACGTGTGTTCGGACTGCGGTTACCACCACCGCATGTCACCCGCGGAGTGGCGGAACCTGCTCCTGGACGGCGGCGCGCTGGAGCGCTGGGATGACCACGTTGCCCCCGCCGACCCGCTGCGCTTCAACGACGGCAAGAGTTATCGCGATCGGCTGGATCGCGCGAAGAAGCAGAGCAGCCACTCCGAGGCGGTCGAGACCGGACGCGGGCTCTTGGCCGGCCGCGCCATCGCGTACGGCTGTTACGTGTTCTCGTTCATGGGCGGCAGCATGGGCTCCGTCGTCGGCGAGCGGGTCACACGTCTGTTCGAGCGTGCGACCGCGGAACGCCTGCCCGTCGTGCTGCTCCACGCCTCGGGCGGCGCGCGCATGCAAGAGGGCATCCTCAGCCTGATGCAGATGGCCAAGACCGTGGCGGCGCTGGCGCAGTTTCGCAGCGTGAAACTGCCGTATATCAGCCTGTGTCTGCACCCGACCACCGGAGGCGTCGCGGCCAGCACCGCGCTGCTCGGTGATCTGAACATCGTCGAGCCGAACGCGCTGATCGGTTTCGCAGGCCCACGCGTGATCGAGAGCACCCTGCACACCACGTTGCCCGAAGGCTTCCAGCGGTCGGAGTTCCTGAAGAGTCATGGCATGGTCGACCGCATCGTCCCGCGAGCAGACATGAAATCCACGCTGAGTGTCCTGATCGGGCACCTGACCGGGGGGCGCGCGTGAGCGACGACCTCAAGACGACGCTCGAGCGCCTGTACGCCCTCGTTCCGCGGGGCCGGCAGCTCGGCCTCGAGCGCATGCAGGCCGCGTGTGACGCGCTCGGAAACCCGGAGCGGTCTTTCGAGGCCGTGCACATCGCGGGCACCAACGGCAAAGGGACGGTCTCGGCCTTCCTCGCCTCGATCGCCCTCGCCGGCGGCAAACGCGTCGGTTTCTACTCCTCCCCGCATTTGATCCGTTTCGCGGAACGGATCCAGATCGACGGGGTTCCGCTCGACGACGAGACGCTGCTCCGGATCCTCACCCGGGTGCTCGACGCGGCGCCGGAACTGACCTTCTTCGAGGTCACCACGCTGACGGCGTTCCTGGCCTTTCAGGAGGCGAAGGTCGAGCTCGCGGTGCTCGAAGTCGGGCTCGGCGGTCGCCTGGACGCGACCAACGTCATCCCCCCACCGCGGGTGGCGGTCCTCACCCGCGTCGCCTTCGATCACATGGCAGAGCTGGGGGACAGCCTCGCGAAGATCGCCACCGAGAAGGCAGGCATCATCAAGAAGGGCTCCACGGTCGTGGTCGGCAAGCTGCACCCCGACGCGCGCGACGTGGTGGAGCGCCGTTCGGCTCAGGTGGGCGCACACGTGGTGGCGCTGGGCAGCCCCGAGCCAATCCCCGGCGCCGCGCTCGCGTACCCACGCTTCGCGATGTTCGGCTCGAACCTCGCCGTCGCGGTCACTGCGGCGCAAGAGCTGGGGTTCGCGCCCCGCACCATCGCCGATGGCATCGAGTCCGCCCAGTGGCCTGGGCGCAACGAGCTCCTGCACCGGAACGGCCAGGAGCTCACGCTGCTCGACTGCGCACACAATCCCGACGGCACGGTGGCGCTGTCGCACGTGCTCGATCCTTCCGTGCTCGGAGAGATCGAGAGCCGGCGCGACGTCGCTCTGGTGTTCGGCGCCCTGCGCACGAAGAGCTGGAAGGCCATGGTGCGGCGGCTCGATCAGGCTGCGGCCCACAAGATCTTCGTCGCTCCCCCGCTCGACCCCGCAAAGGTCGTCGACCCGAGCGAAATGGCAGCGGCGTTCAACGGCACCGTCGCCGCGAGCGTGGCGGAGGCCCTGAGCCTCGCCCGCGCGCGCGTGGGTCAGACCGGGCTCGTCGTGGTCACCGGCTCGACTTATTTAGTGGGCGCAGCCCGCGCCATCTTGTTGAACCTTCCCGCCGATCCGGCGGTGGATCTCTAGGTTTACGTTTCGTCGCCAGCTGGAGCTTCGTCGTCAACATGCCGTCGTTCGACATCGTCTCGAAAGTGGAGTGGGCCGAGGTGACGAACGCGCTGGATCAGGCCTCGCGGGAGGTCTCCCAGCGTTTCGACTTCAAGGACACCGAGACCAGCCTCGACAAGACCGAGGAAGGCATCGTCATCCGCGCGAACAGCGATGAGCGTGCGCAGGCCGCGGTTGGCGTGCTGCAAGAGAAGCTGATCCGGCGCAAGGTGAGCCTCAAACACACCGAGGTGGGTGATCCGACCCCTGGGCCCCGAGGCGGCGCCAAGATCCTGGTCAAGATCAAAGAGGGCATCGAGCAGGACAAGTCGAAGCAGCTCATCAAGCTGATCAAGGACAGCAAGGCCAAGGTCCAGGCGTCGATTCAGCAAGACACCGTCCGGGTCACCGGCAAGAAGCGCGACGACCTGCAGGACGTCATCGGGCTCTTGAAAAAAGAAGATCTGGGAATCGAGCTCCAGTTCGTGAATTTCAGGGACTGATGAGCGGGCGCAGGCTCTTCGGGACCGACGGCATCCGGGGCAAGGCGAACATCCCGCCGATGACGCCTGAGCTGGTGGTGCGGCTCGGGCGCGCCATCACGCTGGTCGCGCGGCGCGAGAGCGGGCGCGCCCCCCGCATCGTGATCGGCAAGGACACCCGCCTCTCGGGATACATGCTCGAGACGGCGCTGGCCGCGGGCATCTGCGCCATGGGCGGGCGGGTGCTGTTGACGGGCCCCATGCCCACGCCAGCCGTCGCCAATCTCACCCAGAGCATGCGCGCCGACGCCGGCGTCGTGATCAGCGCCAGTCACAACCCCTACGACGACAACGGCATCAAGATCTTCGGCCCGGATGGCTTCAAGCTAGCCGACGAAAGCGAGCTCGAGATCGAGCGCCTGCTCGACGACGCGGCGCTCGATCAGCGGCCATGCACCGGGGACCGCGTGGGTCGGGCCGAGCGCATCGACGACGCGACCGGTCGGTACATCGTCTACGCAAAGAGCGCGTTCCCCAAGGATCTGACGCTGAATGGGCTCAAGGTCGTGGTCGACGCCGGGCACGGCGCGGCCTATCGCGTGGCGCCGCTGGTCTTCACCGAGCTGGGCGCCGAGGTGTTTGCAATCGGGGTCACCCCGAATGGCAGGAACATCAACAAGGCCTGCGGCGCGCTCCACCCCGGAGCCATGGTGCGTGAGGTGGCCAAGCGTGGCGCCCACATCGGCATCGCGCTGGACGGCGACGCTGACCGGGTGATCGTGGCCGACGAGAACGGGCAGATCGTCGACGGGGATGCGGTCATGGCGCTGTGTGCCACGCGCATGCTGCGGGCCGGGCAGCTGGCGCACGGCACGGTGGTCGCAACGGTGATGAGCAACATGGGACTGGAGCGCGCCCTCACCCCCCTCGGCGGCACCGTCCTGCGCACGGCCGTCGGCGATCGCTACGTGGTCGAGGCCATGCGCAAGGGTGGCTTCAGCTTCGGCGGCGAGCAGAGTGGTCACCTGGTCTTCATCGACCACGCTACGACGGGAGACGGCGTGATCGGCGCGCTGCAGGTCCTCGCGATCATGGTCGCGGAGGGCAAACCGCTGTCCGAGCTCGCGCAGGTCATGACCAAGGTGCCGCAGCTGCTCGAGAACGTCGTCTTGCCGAGCCGGCGACCGGTCGACGAGATGCCGGCGCTCACGCGGGAGATCCGCCGGGTCGAGGCCGAGCTCGGTCGCGACGGGCGGGTGCTCGTGCGATGGAGCGGGACCGAGGCCAAACTCCGCTTGATGGTCGAAGGTCCGGATCTGGCCGTGCTCGAGCAAAGCGTGAAGACCATGGCCGAGGCCGCGCGCTCCGACATGGGCTTGTCCGAGTGACGCGCGCCGAACCTGTCATCGTGGCGCGGGATCTGACCCGTGTGTTCGGCGCCGGCGAGGCCGCGCGGAAGGCGGTGGATGCTGTGAGCCTCTCGGTCGAGCGGGGTGAGGTCGTGCTCATCTTCGGCCCGAGTGGCTGCGGCAAGAGCACCCTCTTGTCGATGCTTGGCGGGCTGGATCGCAGTTTTCAGGGGAAATTGAGCCTATTTGGCCAAGACGTCAGTGCGCTCTCGGACGCCGAGCTCTCGCGTCTCCGGGGTGAGCGGATCGGGTTCGTGTTCCAGGCCTTCCACTTGCTCGGTCACCTCACGGTGCTCGAGAACGTGATGGTACCCGCACTGTTCGCGCGCGATGAAGCGGGCCGCCCGGTGGTCGAGCGCGCTCGGGAGGTGCTCGAGCGGGTCGGGCTCGCGGATCGCGCAGGCTCGACGCCGGCCGAGCTCTCGGGCGGTCAGCGCCAGCGTGTTGCCATTGCGCGCGCCCTGCTTCACAAACCGACGTTGCTCCTGTGTGACGAGCCAACGGGCAACCTCGATCGCAAGACCGGAGAGCAGATCATCGACCTCTTCGCCGGCCTGCACGAGGATTTTCAGAGCACGATCGTCATCGTGACCCACGAGGACCGATTGACCCGCTTGGCTCACCGCACCATCGACATGGTGGATGGCCAGCTGGGTATGGGGCGCGAGCACGAGGCAGTGGACGCGGACGTGATCCACGCCGAGGAAGCGGAAGGCGCATGAGGTTCGACGCCCTGTCCACGATGGTGAAGACCGAGCTCGGTCGCGCCCGCGGGCCCCTCGTCACCGCGGGCTTTGGCATCGCCGTCGGCGTTGCGTCCCTGGTCTTCTTCCTGGCGCTGGGCCTCGGCGCGCGCAAGGTTCTGCTCGGGGACGTCTTCCCCATCGATCAGATCGAGCTCGAGCCGAAAAAGACCAGCGCGGGCCTCCTGTCGCTCCTGGGCGGCCCCACCGAACCCCCGGGCATCGATGCTGCGAGTGTCGACAGGCTGAAGGCCGAGTCTGGCGTGCTCGAGGTCTTCCCGAAGCTGCGCTTTCGATTCCCGAGCATGGCCCGCGGGGGCAAGGAAATCCTCGGAACCGAGATCGGCACGCACGAGATGGTCGGCGACGGCATCGACACGGCGCTCGTCACGCGACCGGGGCCAGCCTCGATCCCGGAGTTCACGGATCCACTCGCCAGCCCCGGCGCCGAGTGCACGACCAATGCCGATTGCACGGCGCCCAAGTACTGCGAGCGCCCGAGCGGCGTGCCTCGGGGGCAGTGCTCCGATCCCGTCCCGGCGCTGGTCAGTCACTACCTGGTCGAGCTGTTCGACCACGGCATCGCACCCGCACACGGCCTGCCGCCGGTGGCCGCAACGCTGATCGGACGCGCCCAAGGCGTGGCCTTCGAAATGACTCTAGGCAATTCCCTGCTCGGGGTCGCTCGTCACGGCGAGGAGCGCAAGGTGCGGGTGAAGGTGGTTGGCATCTCCCCCAAGGCCATCGATCTCGGGGTCACGTTGCCGATCGAGGTCGTCCGCCGCTGGAACCGCGAATACGCCGGGGAGTCCGCGGCCTCGAAATACTCGAGTGTGGTCGTGCGCGTGGCGAGCCCCAGCGATTCCGGACGCGTGATCAACTCCGCCGCCCTGCTCGGGCTCACGCCCCACGACACCCGCGCACGCGACGTCAGTGTCTTGATCTCGGGCGTGCTCGCGCTGCTGGTGCTGGTGGCGTCGGTCATCCTGGCGGTTGCCGCGCTGAACATCGCGCACACGTTCCGGATGCTGGTCACCGAGCGACAGCACGAGATCGGGCTCTATCGCGCGCTCGGGGCCAGCGCCCGGGACATGCGCAGCTGGCTGCTCTCCATCGCGCTGGTCATCGGCAGTCTGGCGGGGCTCGCGGGAGCCCTGGTCGCCCGCGCCGGTGCGTTCGTGGCCGACTGGCGCGCCGCCAAAGATCTCCCGGATTTTCCCTTCAAGCCCGAGTCGTTCTTCGTGTTCCCGGGTTGGCTCTGGCTGCTGGCCGTGGCGTTTGCCTGCGCCTTTGCGCTGCTCGGCGCCCTCGGCCCTGCGCGGCGAGCGTCGCGCACCGACCCCGCCGAGGCGCTCAGCCGGGACAAGTGATGGCTCGGCCAGTGACGGGCGCGTTTTTCGCCCGCGGCGCGGCTTTCGCGTAAATCTCGGACGTGATGCCGAGCACCCTGTCCACCCTCGAGCTCACGGGTCAGCTGATCGTGGGAGGCTTCAGTGGCACGAGCCTGCCGGGCGAGATGCGCGACGTACTCTCGGCGGGGCGGCGCGGAGGAGTGATCGTCTTCAAGCGCAACTTGCCCAGTCTCGAGGCAGCCCACGCGCTCAACCTCGAGGTGATTCAGGCGACGCCGGCCGCGCTGCCGCCCTTCATCTCGGTCGATCAGGAGGGCGGGCGTGTCGGCCGACTGCCCGCGCCGTTCTTGAAGCTTCCGCCCATGCGCGCCCTGGGCACACTTGCCGACGCGGAGCTCGTGCGACGGATCGGTGTGATGCTCGGGCAAGAGCTCTCGGCCCTCGGCTACAACCTCGATTTTGCCCCCGTGCTCGATGTCGACTCGAACCCGGCCAACCCCATCATCGGTGACCGAGCGTTTTCATCCGATCCCACGCAAGTCTCCCGCCTCGCGGGGGCGCTGGCCGCAGGGCTCGAGTCCGCCGGCGTGATGGCCTGCGGCAAACACTTCCCCGGTCACGGCGACACGCTCTTGGACAGCCACCTCGCGCTGCCGTTCGTGGACCACTCCGAGGCGCGACTGCGGGAGCTCGAGCTCCCTCCGTTCGGCGCGCTGGCCAGGCTGGGCATCGCCAGCTTCATGAGCGCCCACGTGGTCTACCCCGCGCTCGACCCCGCCCAGCCAGCGACGCTCAGCGAGCGCATCGCGACTCGAATGCTTCGCAGCGAACTGGGTTTCGCGGGCGTGCTCTTCAGCGACGACCTCGAGATGAAGGCCCTCGCCGATCGCATGCCTGTCGAGGAGAGCGCCGTGCGCGCGATCCGCGCGGGCTGCGACGCGCTCCTCATCTGCAGTGACTTCGCTTTGCAAGAGCGCGCTCACGCCGCCCTCACCGCGGAAGCCGAGCGCTCACCGGAGTTCCGCGAGCGCTGCGAACAAGCCGTCGGCCGCTGCCTCTCAGCGCGCCGCCGCTTCCCTCCCCGACCGGCGGCGGATGCGTCGAAGATTGGTGGTCCGAGCGTGAAAGCACTCGAAGCCGAGCTGGCAGAGCGCCTCAGCTGATCGCGTCCCGCACCCGCGGCCGCTCCCGGCTCCCTTGCCCGCCTGCCGCGCCCGTAGCCCTCTCCCCACAAAAGACAAAGGCCCCGCGTTTCCGCGAGGCCCTGGTCCTCATCCAGTCGAGACTGGACTCAGCCGGCGCCAGCCGAGCCGCTTGCAGAAGCGCTCGCCGAGACCGACACGTTCAGGCTGGCGGAAGCATCCACCTGAGCCTTGAGCGACGCCACGAGGCAGCCGCCGACCTTGAGAGCAGCTTTGCCGCCGCCCTTGACCGCCGCCTGCACGCCCTCGATCGAGGCCTTCACGCTGGCGATCGCGCCTTCGATACGGCCCTTCATTCCGAGGGTCACCTTGAGCAGTGCCGGGAGGTTCTTCTCCAGCGCGCCCTTGAGCTTGGCCGACGCTTCCATGTCCGCCGCACCCGAGAAGTTCACGCTGACGCGGGCCGGCGTGCACTCGAGCTTCGCGCTGACCTCAGCGTCACAGCTCGCCTTGCACTCCGCGCTCACCTTCGGCGGGACGATTTCACCGGAGCACTTGGGCTCCTTGAACTCGACCGAGCAGCTGCCCGAGCAAGTGCCTTCGCACTTGGCCTGGCCCTTGACCTCACAAGACGCCGAGCACTTGCCGGAGCACTTGCCCCCGCAGTTGCCCTTCGCGCTCGCCGAGCACTTGCCTTCGCACTTGCCCTTGCATGCGCCCTTGTTCTTGTCGCTGCCGGTGGAGGCCTGGCCGTCGCACTTGCCTTCGCAAGCGCCGCCGCAGGTGCCGCTGAAGTCAGCCTCGCAGCTGCCCTCACAGGAGCCGCCGCAGCTGCCCTCGCACTTCGCGCCGGCTTCGACGGTACATCCGCCCTTGCACTCGCCCTCGCACGAGCCGCTGATGTCGCCGCCCTCGCACTTGACCTCGGCCTTGCCGCCCGAGACCGATGCGTCGCAGGAGCCAGCGCACTCGGCCGCCGCGTTCATCGACGCCGAGCACTTCGGCGGGACGACCTTGACGTCGAGCTTGCCGCTGATCTTGGCCTTGGCCTTGACCACACCGAGGAACTTCACGGCGGCCTGGCAGGCGGCTTCCGCCTTCTTGCCCGGGCCCTCTTCCTTCGCCGTGATGTCTTCGTCCGAAGCGCCGAGATCCTTCGCGAGGTCGCCGCACGCGACCGTGACGTCGCCTTCGACCGCAGCCGCGAGGTTCTTCAAGTTCGCGCCCGCTGCGAGCGCGCCCTTGATCTTGCCTTCCATGCCCGCCTCGAGGCCGAAGTTGGCCTTCATGATCGCGCTTGGATCGCTGATGTCCGCCGGGCACGAGCCAGGCAACCCCGGCAACCCCGGCATGCCGCCGCAGTTCATGAGCAGCGGTGCTGCAATCAGAGCCGCGGTGCCAAGCACCGGACCACCCATCATCCGCCAACGATTAACGACCATCTTCAATCTCCTCCTCGGAAGCTGACTATCCAAAGCCGCGGGGGACGCTACACCCGGATCACCGCGCTTTGGAAGCGCAGTCTTGGGTTCGAGTCACTCGCCTCGTCTGTAACGTGCATCGGCCGAAAGCCGGCCAGAGGCCTGTGCAGAAGACGCTCGTCGGGCGCATCCCGGCTCACGTCGCCGGCGATATCGCCCCTTTTTCCGGGGTTGTAAAGACCTTTGTTCAGTGAGCCCCTGCCAAGCGACACCGGCCCGCGGGTCGGTCCGGCGCCCGCTCAGCGCGAGCGAGGCCCAGCGTTTCGTGAGCGCGTGCGCGCCCGGGCCGCGGGCAGGGTCTTCGGAGCCGACTCCCCGAAGGGCAGATCGATCTGACGAGCGTTGCCGGAGCCAGGCGCCGGCCGCGCTCCGGTGCGCTCGAGCATCTCCCGCTCTCGCTCCAGGTCGGCCTCGATCACCTCCAGGTTGTCGAGGGCGAACGCCAGCGCGTCGAAGACCTTCGCCGGCTCGAGCTGCGGGTAACGCTTGAGCAAGGTCTCGACGCGCGCGCCGTTCTTGTAGAACGTGTACAAACGGCGCACGGGGATGCGGGTGTCCGCCACATGCGGACTCCCGCCAAGAGTCTTCGCGTCCACGCGTACGTGGGGGTGCGGTACGAGAACGATCGGTAGGCTCATGGTGCCACCCCGGGGCTCGCAGATTCATACCCTGGACCGACCCCAGCGGGGATCGGGATCCGATGTTCAGCGCGGGACCAGGTGCGCGCGGATCTGCGCCGCCACCTTCGCGGGCGTGATGCCGAGCTCGTCCGCGATGCGGGCCGCGGGCGAAGAAGCGCCGAAGCGATCGATGCCCAGGGCGAGCCCCGACGGGCCGGCGACGCTCTGCCACAGCGAGGTGCGTCCGGCTTCCAAGGTGACCCTCGGGACGCCCTTGCCGATCACCGCCTCCTGCTCTGCCGCGGGCAGGCGCGCGAACGCATCCCAGCACGGAGCGCTCACCACCCGCACGCGGTAGCCATCCGCTCCGAGGAGCTTCTTCGCTTCGACCATCACGCCCACCTCGCTGCCGCTGGCGATCAAGATCACGTTGGGATCCTTGGCGTCGTCGAGCACGTAGGCGCCGCGGGCGATTTGCGCCGGATCAAAACCCTCGGGTCGAGACAAGGCCGCCGTCTTCTGGCGCGTGAGCACGATCGAGGTCGGGGCGTGCACTCGCTCGACCGCGTAGGCCCAGGCTGCGGCGCACTCGAGCCCGTCGGCCGGGCGCACCACGTCCAGGTTCGGGATCAGGCGCAGCGCCGCGACCTGCTCGATCGGCTGGTGCGTCGGCCCGTCCTCCCCGAGCAGCACCGAGTCGTGGGTGAAGATCCAGATGGCGCGCTGACCCATCAGCGCCGAGAGACGAATGCTCGGGCGCATGTAGTCGCTGAACACGAGGAAGGTGGAGCCGAAGGGCACGAAGAAGCCCGAGAGTGCCAGGCCGTTGGTGATGGCACCCATGGCGTGCTCGCGGATACCGAAGTGCAAGTTCCTGCCGCCGTACTCGCCACGCGACACCGAGCCGCCGCCCTTGATGTGGGTCTTGCAGCTCTCGTCCAGGTCGGCCGAACCGCCGACGAGTGAAGGCACGAGCGCCGCGACCTGCTGTTCAATCTTCGCCGCGAGGGAGCGCGTGGCGTCGGCCTTGCCATCCAGCGTCTTGACCAACTCCGGCAACAGGTTCGCCGGCACACTCCGGCTCGAGAGCGCGGCGAAGAGCTGCTTGCGCGGACCTGCCAACGCTTCGACCTTCGCCTTCCACGCGGCGAGCAGCTTGGTATTTTCGGCGACCTTGGCCTTGAACGGGGTCGTGGCGTCGGCGGGCACGAAGAACGGCTCCGCGGGCCACTCGGCTTTGGCCTTTGCACCGGCAATTTCTTCCTTTCCAAGGGGCGCGCCGTGGGCCGCCGAGGTGTCCTGTTTGGTCGGCGCCCCGATCGCGATGTGGGTGCGCGCAGCAATCAGGCTCGGTCGGCGGTCTTCGGCGATGGCGCTCTCGATGGCTTTCCTCACGGCGTCCGGGTCGTGCCCGTCCACGTGCTGCACGTACCAACCGTAGGCCTCGAAGCGCTTGCCTACGTCTTCGCTGAACGACAGGCTGGTCGCGCCGTCGATCGTGATCTTGTTGTCGTCGTAGATCAAAACGAGATTGTCGAGCCCCAGGTGGCCCGCAACACTGGCAGCTTCGCTGGAGATCCCCTCCATCATGTCGCCGTCGCCGGCTATGCCGAACACCCGATAGTCGATCACGGGGTCACCGGGCTCGTTCACCCGGGCGCCCATCATCTTGCCAGCCAGAGCCAGGCCGACCGCGTTGCCGACACCTTGCCCCAACGGGCCCGTGGTCGTCTCGACCCCTGCAGTGTGGCCGACCTCCGGGTGCCCCGGAGTCTTGCTGCCCCACTGCCGAAACGCCTTCAGGTCATCCAGCGAGACGTCGTACCCAGCGAGATGCAGCAGTGAGTAGAGCAGCATCGACGCATGCCCCGCCGAGAGCACGAAGCGATCGCGGTTCGGCCAGTCGGGCTCGGTCGGCACGTAGCGCAGGTGCTGAGTGAACAGCTCGACGCCGATGCCGGCGAGGGCCATCGGTGTGCCGGGGTGGCCAGAATTGGCCTGCTCGACGGCATCGACGGACAGAAAACGAACGGTCTTTACGGCGGACTCGAAGGCGGTCGACATGGCCTCGTCCCGTAGACCAGCGGCGTCAGGCCGCCAAGGGGCGGGCCGGAGCGTCGAGCTTTTACCGGGCACTCGCCCAGAAGAAACTCACGGCCTGGGGCCGACAGCCTCAGCGGGTCTCCTCGATGGCCTTGTTGTGATCGGCGAGCGAGCGGCTGAAGCGATGTTTGCCCCCGCCAGCCGCCACGAAATACAGATAGTCGGTGGTCGCCGGGGCCAGCACCGCTTCGATCGACGCATCCCCCGGGCTCGCGATGGGTCCGGGGGGCAGGCCGGAATGTTTGTACGTGTTGTAGCGATTCGCAGCGTCCCTGAGCAGCGCCGGCGTCACCTTGCCCTTGAACGCGGCGCAGCTCGGCGCCCGCTCGGGCTCGATCACACAACCGTAGGCCGCGGTCGGATCGGCTTGCAGCATCTTCTCCGGCTTGTGCTCGGGGTCGTCGAGGCGGTTCAAGTACACGCTGGCGATGATGGGTTTCTCGCTGTCGACCACGGCCTCGCGCTCGATGATGGACGCCAGCGTCACGATCTCGTGGTCCCCCCAACCCCGCTTGGTCTCGAGGGCCTCGAGTGCGCCGGGATGCCTCGCCGCCAGGTTACCGAAGCGTTTACGAAACGTGGTGACCAGCATGCGCACGATCTCTGCGGGCGCGGTGTCCACACCGAAATCGTAGGTCGCCGGGTAGAGCAGCCCTTCGACGGTCTCACCATCGACGCCGAGCTCGCGCCGCAGTCCAGGATCCCGGACGGCTTGCGCGAACGCGTCGGCCCCGCAGACGTCGTTGTCCTCGAGCCGTCGGGCGAGTTGCACGTGCGTCCACCCCTCCGGCAGCGTGATCTTCTTTCGCGGTCGGAAGCGCCCGCGGGTCAGGCGCTGCGCGATGCGACGCGCGCTCAGTCGATCGTCCAAGAGATGGGTGCCCGGCTCGACCTCCGAAGCACTGGCAAACACCCACAGGTAGAAGGCAAACAGCCGCGGGCTCGTGATGACGCCCGCACGAGCGAGCCGCGCGCCCGCAGCCGTCGCATCGTCGTCCCGCGGCCAGTCGATCACGACGCGCTTGCCAGTGCCGGCCCCGGGCAGGGTCGCCCAGGCGAACAACAACCAGAAGGGCAGCATCACGACACCGACCCCGATGGCGATCCCGACCCAGGTCCGCTTCCCGCCGCGAGCTCGACGCCGCGGACGCTTCGCAGGTTTCTTGCGAGCCGGCGCTCGGGGGCGAGGACGCTTCGCGGTCACGAGCGCTCGCGTCTCCCGTCGAGCCAGCTCTGCAGCAGCACGGCGGCTGCTTCGCTGTCGATCAGCTGCCGCGCCTCCTTGGCCTTGACGCCCCGCTCACGCAGGCGGGCCGAGGCCTCCTTGGTGCTCAGCCACTCGTCCATCAATTCCACGCTAACGCCCGAGGCAGCCCGGAGCTTCTCGGCGAACTGCCGGGCGCGGCGCGCTTCCGGCCCCTCCCGACCGTCCAGGCGCCGGGGCAGCCCAACCACGAAGTGCTCGATGGCGTCCTCGCGCGCCATCCGGCTCAGCTCTTTCAACAACGCGGGCCGGTCTCGCCCGTTCAAGAACGGCCTGGGGTGCGCCAGGACGCCGAGGTCGTCCGCCACGGCGAGGCCGACCCGGACGGTCCCCAGATCGATGGCAGCCGCGCGCATCGCCGGAGGTTCTATCACGCGCGGCGCCATGTGCTCGATTTCGCTCAGAGACCTTGACCCTACCCCCTCATCCGAGCATAAGCGCGAGGCGAAAACGCGGGGGAGCCCACCCCAGGAACCGTTCATGAGCTATCGCGCCGTCAAGGGGATGAACGACATCCTGCCGGATGAAGTCGCCCACTGGCACGCGCTCGAACGGGCGTTCCGGGAGACGGCGGAGCTTCACGGCTACGGCGAGGTCAGGACCCCCATCGTGGAGGGGACCGAGCTCTTCGTGCGCTCCATCGGTGAGACCACCGACGTGGTCGAGAAGGAGATGTACACCTTCCTTCGGCACGACGAGTCCCTGACCTTGCGCCCCGAGGGAACCGCCGGCGCGGCTCGGGCTTACGTGCAGCACAAGCTGCACGGCAAGGAGCCGATCAGCCGTTGGTACTACCTCGGGCCGATGTTCCGGGCAGAACGTCCGCAGCGTGGACGTTACCGGCAGTTCTACCAGGCGGGCTGCGAGATCTTCGGCGATCCGGGGCCGGCGTGTGACGCCGAGATGATCGACATGCTCGTCGGGCTGTTCCGCGAGCTCGGCATCTCCGACGTGGTGGCGAGCGTCGGCAGCATCGGAGGCGCTGCGACGCGCGAGCGGTACCGCCAGGCGCTGCTCGCTTTCCTCGAACCCAAGGCCGACGAGCTGAGTGACCACGCGCGGACTCGCCTGCAGGTGAACCCACTGCGCATCCTCGACTCGAAAGATCCCCGTGACCAGGCCGCCTGCGAGGACGCGCCGAACGTGCTCGACGTGCTCGAGCCCGACGACCAGGCTCACTGGGACACGCTGCGACGCCAGCTGGACGCCCTCGGGACCCCGTACACGGTCGATCCGCTGCTGATCCGCGGCCTCGATTACTACACCCGCACCTTGTTCGAGCTGAAGAGCGGCGCGGGCGAGCTCGGCGCCCAAAACACCCTGTGCGGCGGCGGTCGTTACGACGGCATGATCCGCGAGCTCGGGGGTCCGGTGGTGCCCGCGATTGGTTTTGCCATGGGCCTAGAGCGCATCCTCCTGGCGCTCGGCAAGCGAGACCTGGCCCAGCGCCCGACCTGTGCGGTCGCACCTCTCGGCGGTCGCGCCATCGAGGAGGCCCTGAAGGTCGGGCGGGCACTGAGAAAAGCCGGCGTGCGGGCCGACGTCGACGGCCGCGGCAACTCGTTGAAGAGCATGCTGCGCCGTGCCGACGGCCTGGGAGCTCGCTGGTGCATCGTGATCGGCGAGGCCGAGCTCGAGCAAGGCGTCGTTCAGCTCAAGGATCTGGTCGAGCACTCCCAAGAGGCGCTCGCTCTCGGCGACGTGGTCGCCAAGGTCGCAGGCGCCGCGGCCGGCGGAGGCGTGTGAACCGACTCCGCTGCCTCTGGTTGCTGGTGCTGTGCGCGCTTTCGGTCGTTGCACTGGCGCGGCCAGCCCACGCGCAAGACCCGTTCGGCCCCGGCATCGCGCCGATGGGCACGGGTCAGCAGCCGAAGGGCGCACAGCCGAAGGCACCGCCCGGCTCACCCGAGATGCACGCGGCGGGCGGCGGCGACTCGCTGCTCCCGCCGGGCAGTGAGCCCGGACTGCCGAAAGACCCGCTCAAGGTCGGCAAGAAGATCAAACAGAAGATCGGCACGAGCACCCAGCTCGACGACCAAGCGCAGGGCCAGACCGGCCAGATCGAGCGCCAGTTCCTGGGCCTGTATTACTCGGAAAAGAACGGCGGCTACCGCTTCCGCGTGGCGTTTCCGGTCTGGGCCGAGCGCACCCAACCGTCAGCCACGGCCCCCAAGGTCGTGGATCGCGCGTCGCTCTACGGCGGGCTCTACTACAACCGCCGCAGCGCCGAGCGCGCCGACGACGTGCTGTTCCCTCTGGTGTGGAACATGCGCGACCTCAAGGTTGGCAGCCGCACCACCGTGGTGGGTCCTTATGTAAACCGAGTTGCGCCCGGCGAGCGCGACAACTGGTTGGCGCCGCTCTACTTCACGGGCAAGCGCAAACACGGTGGCTACACCATCATCCCGCCGCTGCTCACGTATACGCGCACCGACGCGGACGGCCAGGGTGGTTTCAACCTCGTCGGGCCGATGTTCTGCACCTGGAAGGGCGGCAAATCGTGCGATCCGCGCACCGCCTACGACCTCGATTTCGGGGTGGCGCCCTTCTATTTCTTCGGCCAGACCGAGCAGAGCAAGTACGAGCTGATCCCGCCGCTGCTCCACTACTACAAGTACAACGACCGCACCGAGACGTACGTCAATCTCTGGGGGCCGTACTATCGCGAGCGCACTCAGGAGCGGGAGATCTTCCACTTGATGCCCCTGTACTGGAGCATCTGGGGACCGAACGAGCGGCACACGACGTTGCTCCCGTTCTTCCACTACGGGTGGAAGGGCAACTCGTCGCTGTTCGTGAACCCGTTCTACCTGATCTCCAAGGCGGAGGATGGCGCGAGCACGTTCGTGACCTGGGGCTACGCGCGCCATCGCGGGCGCACCAAGCTCGACATGATCACGCCGCTCTACTGGCACTACGAAGACCCGGACATCGGCCTCGATCAGAAGCTCTTTTTCCCGTTTTTGTACTCGCGCACGAGCCCCCGGGAGTCCAACCAGGTCTTCTTCCCGTTCTGGGGCCACTTCAAGCGTTACGGCGTGAGTGAGACCACCTGGATCACTCCGTTCTTCCAGCACACGACCGATCTCCGAGGCTGGGAGACGAACATTCACCCGATTCTGTATCTCGGACGCAACGGCCACAGCTCACACACCGTCGTCGCGCCGTTCTTCTGGGACTTCGTCGGGCGGGACTCCCGCGCGACGGTGGGTTTCCCGATCTACTGGCGCTTCAGCGATCGTGACAGCGTGGCTCAGCTGGTCGGCAACGTTTATTACCACGAGAAGAAGCTCTCGAACGGCCTGGACTGGGAGATCCACGTCTTCCCCGCCTTCAGCTACGGCGAGACCCCCGACGGTCACTGGTGGAACGTGCTGTATGGTCTCGCGGGCTACACACGCCGCGGTGATCTGGTGAAGATCCGCACGCTGTGGATCCCGATCAAGCTGAGCGGCCAGGAAAAAGACTGACCGCTGCCGGCCGCGGCTGAGCCTTCGTGTTTCGCTCGAAAGCGCGAAAGCCGAATCAGAAGTGAAAGCTGTAGGCCGCGCTCGTGGGGCCCAAGCTCAGGGTGTGCACCGGGCGCGGCGCCCGTCCCACCTTCGCCGGCTCCTTGCTCGAGAGCACGATCAGCGTCACGCCCGCGGCGGCGCTGAGACCGCCGGCGATCATCAGCGGAACACCCAGGCGCTTCGAGCCCAGATCGTCGGTCGCAAAGGCCAGGTACGCCCCGACCGCCGCGGTGCCGACGCCGGCGCCCGACATGAACATCGCGAACGGCAGCGGAGACTCCTTCGGCGCCTCGGCTTCCTCGACGGGTTTGTCCGCCGCGGGCGCCGCGGTGCCGGGCGCCTTGGGCTGGGCGGCTGCCTCTTCGGCGGCGGCGGGTAGCGCGTACACAAAGGCGGCGGCGGCAAGAACGAAGGCGAGTCGGCGCATGGCGGCGGGAGCCTAGCCGCGGCCTGGGCGCCTCGGCAATGCCCCACTCGCCAAGCCCAGGTCCGCACGCTAACTTCCGCCCCCGTGAAACGCTTCAAAGCAGCCGTCATCGGCGGCTCGGGCTACGGCGGCGGCGAGATGATCCGCCGGCTCTTGCTCCACCCCGAGGTGGAGCTCGCGCGGGTGTCCTCCCTCGATTTCATCGGCGAGCCGCTGGGCGCTGCCCACCCGAACCTCGACGGGTTGACCGAGCTCCGCTTCGAGCCGCTGCCCCCCGAGGCCGCCGCCGCGGGCATGGACGTCGTGCTGCTCGGCTTGCCCCACAAGATCAGCGCCGAGGTGGTGCCGAAGCTGATGCCCACAGGCGTACGCATCGTCGACATGAGCGGCGACTTCCGGCTGAAGAGCGCCGATGCCTACGCCAAACACTACGGCAAGACGCACCCCTGTCCGGAGCTGTTCGCTGAATTCGTCTACGGGCTGCCGGAGCTGAACCGCGACGCAATCCGGCGCGCTCGGTACGTCGCCTCGCCGGGTTGTTTTGCCACGACCATCGAGCTTTCGCTGCTCCCGCTGGCGAGAGCCGGTTGGCTCAGCGGGTCGGTCGAGACGGTCGCCATCACCGGCTCGAGCGGAAGCGGCATCGTGCCCAGCGCCGGGACGCATCACCCGGTGCGAGCCGGCAACCTGCGCACGTACAAACCGCTGTCACACCAGCACGTGCCCGAGATCGAGGAGACCCTCGCCGCCGCGGGCGCCAAGCAGCTGTCCGTGCGCTTCGTGCCGGTGTCGGCGCCGCTCACCCGCGGGATCTTCGCGACGTCCTTCGTGCGAGTCGACGCAGCCATTCCCTCGACCGAAATCGAGACGCTGGCGAGCCGCTTCTACGCCGACGAGCCCTTCGTACGGGTTCCCCACGGGCGCCTGCCCGAGGTGGTCGCAGTGGCCGGCTCGAACCACGTGGAGGTCGCCATCGTTGCAGGGCCCGTCGACGGCGCAACCCGGCTTTTGACCTGTTTCAGCGTCACCGACAACCTGATCAAGGGCGGCGCCGGCCAGGCCATTCAGAACATGAACCTGCTGCTCGGCCTCGACGAGCGGCTCTCGCTCGAAGATCCCGGCGGCTATCCGTGACCGAGCGCATCGTCGTCAAGCTCGGCGGCGAGGTCATCCGGGGCAGTGAGCTCGGCTCGGTCGCCAGTGAGCTGGCAGAGCTCGCGCGCTCGCGGCGGGTGGTCGTGGTGCACGGCGGCGGACCGCAGACGACCGCCCTACAGAAAAGCCTCGGCCAGACGCCGAACATCGTCGGCGGCCGGCGCGTGACGGATGCGCTCGCCCTAGAAGCCATCAAGATGGCGGTGGCAGGGCAAGCGAACGTCGACTTGTGCGCGGCGCTCCTGGCTGCGGGCGCCAAACCCGTCGGCCTGCATGGCGCGTCGAGCTCGGTCATCCGAGCCACCCAGCGTCCTCCGCGGATTTACAGCGGTGCAGGCCCCGACCCGATCGACTTGGGTCACGTCGGCGACGTGGCTGGCTTCGACGTCGGGTTGCTCGACCTGCTCGGGGGCGCGGGCTACCTGCCGGTCCTGGCGTGCCTCGGCGCCGACTCCGCCGGGCGCGTCTTCAACATCAACGCCGACATCGTGGCGACCCGCGTGGCCGTCGCGCTCGGCGCCTCGGATCTGATGGCGCTGATGGACGTGCCGGGTGTGCTCGCGGACCGGAACGATCCGGCCAGCCGTTTTCCCCAGCTCAGTATCGAGCGCGCTCGGCAGCTGATCGCCGAGGGGGTGGTTCGGGGCGGCATGATCCCCAAGCTGGAGGAGTCCGTCGTCGCGCTCGAGGCCGGCGTGCCCCGCGTGCACTTATTGAACGGCGGCTTGGCGCAGGCCGCGGCCCAACCCGGCAGCGTCGGCACCCTGCTCGTCGCCTGACGGCGGGCTCGCGCCGCGGGTCACTTGGCGTCAGAGCAACAGCGGAAACCGGTCTCGGTCCCGTGATAGTAGCGGTCGTGCGCGGTCTGAGCGGCGCGGCAGAAGTTCCGGCTGGGCTGCCAGTAGGCGCCCTTCATGGCCGGTCGCACCGGGGTCGAGTTGTCGATGCTGACGAACTCTTCGAGGTTACCGGCGAGGTGTTTGACCCCGAACGGGCTCTCACAGCGCGGGTACTCGTCCGCCGTCACGCGCATGTCTCGCAGCTTGCCCTCGGGCGAGACGACGTCCGTGTGGTCCGCGTTGCAGGCGGAGGCGTCGCGCTTGAAACCGTAGGGGTACGGGCGCATCTCCTCACCCTCGCAGGCGAAGTTGTACTCGCTCTCCATGCACATCCGCTTGCCCAGCCCGCGGCAGGTCCGGTCCCCATCCGTCCAGCTCTGGTCGTTCGCAGGCAGCGTCTCACCGGGCTTCACGTATTCGGACCGGTCCATGCAGAACCGCATCTTCTTCTTGGGCGAGAGGCACCTCGCGGGCTGTGCGTACTCCGCGCAGCGGAAGAACTCGAAGCGGCCCGGCGGATCCATGTACTTGAGGCACCGCTGCTCGACCTCCGGGCAATACTCCCCCTCGACCAGCACCATGCCCGCGCCACAGGCTTTCGGTTCGGCCGGCCGGGCGAGGTCGACCAAGTTGACCGTTGCGGGCAGCAGCGAGGCGAGCGTGGGAGACTGCGCCAGCATCGGGACGGAGCCCACCTCGTCGACCGCCTGCGGTTGAGCCGCGTCGCGTCGGTTACAGGCGACGAGCAGCAGCAAGGCTGCGCCCATCACGCCGGCGGTGGGGAGGCGTCTCACGCCGTCTTTGAATCTCAGGGGAACGCGGGTGCGTCAAGCGCATTGTTCGCCGGCCGCCCGGTCGGAATCTCTGCCCATCCCAGACAAAGCTGCGATTTCGGCCGCTTTGCCTTCACATCTCAGGCTGTGCGCTAACCCACCTGCCGCTCAACCGTGCGCGCCCACCGAGGCGCCTGGGGCGTCGGAGCAGCAGCGCACGCCGACCTGGATGTCCTTGTAGTGGTCGTCGTGTTTGGTCGTGGCCGGGCGACAGCGGTTGCGGGCCGGCATCCACCAGCCGCCCTTCAGCCCGTTGCGGTAGGGGTAGTTGTAGCGCTGGCTCTCGCGCAGAACCGGCTCGTCCAGGTTGCCCGCCATGTCGTAGACGCCGAACGGGCTCACACACTCGGGATTGCCGCCGTTGGGCATGCGGCGGTCGGCGAGCACCTGGTACTGCTTGTTGTTCGCGTCGTAGAGCTCTTCCTTCGGGCGGTCCTGGTTGCACTTGGCTTCGCGCGTCCAGCCGTAGGGATAGGGCCGCATTTCTTCGCCCTCGCAGGCGAAATTCCACTCGTCTTCGGTGCAGATCCGCTTGCCGATGCCCTTGCAGGTGTCACTGGCGATCACGAAGCTCGCCTGGTTCATCGGCAGCTGTTCGCCGGGTTTTGTGTACTCGTGCCGATCCATGCAGAAGTTCATCTTCACGCGCTCGCCAACACACGTCGCTTTCGGCTCGTATTCGCCGCAGCGCGCGTACGGCAGCGCCGGGTCGTCGAGCCACTTCACGCAGTTGTGGCGCACGTCGGTGCAGTAGTCGCCTTCCACGGTGACCATCTCGGGCGGGCAGGCCTTGCCGCTCTGCGCCACCGCACCGGGCGGCGCCCCCGCGACGGGGCTGTCAGGGGTGGGCGCAACGTTCACGTCGAACCCCGCACGGGTGACGCTGTTACGCGGCGTGTGACGAGGCGCGTGACGGTCGTCCATCGCTCCCTGGTAGGGGTCGGCGGTGCCCAGAGGAGCCGCTTCGGCGAAGCTCGGGATCGCGCTGCGGCTGGCATACGCTGCCGAATCCACAATGACTCCAGCCCCTTGGCTCAAGAAGCTTCCCGCCACCACCAAGAACCCCGCCAAGAGATGCCGACTCATACGACCTCCACCTACATGGTCGCAGCGCTCGGGTGACCCAACCAAATTCCCGGACATGATTGGAGCCAGTGCATCCGTCGTGCCGCCGAGTCTGGCCTCCGCCTACCGCTCTCGACGAGGCCTGCGGCCGCGCTCGTTCGCGCCCCACCAGTACGCCGCAACTCGACCCGATGCTCGGCTCAGGCGGTGCTGCGCTCGGCCAGTTTCGCGCGCAGACCTTCCACGAGATCCGCGAGTCCCGCCGCGGAAGCCAGCTCCGCCATGCGCTCGAGATCCCCATCCGGGACGTGCTCGGCGATCTCGAGCGTGAGCTCCGCGGCTCCCCGGGTCGAGCCTGCCTCGAGCTGCAGCCTCACCAAGGTCGCGGCCACCTCGACGCGGGCGTCGCCCTGCAGTCGGAGCGCGGTCAGTAGCCGGATCGCGTGGTCCCGCCCCCCGTCGGCCTCCGCCACTGCCGCCTCGACGTAGGGGTCGAGGGTGCCCTTGGAGAGGCGAACCAGGTCTCGGGCGCGGGCGACGTCGCCAGTTGCCAGCGCAGCCCAGGCCAGGAGCTCCACTGCCAGCTTGCGTTCAGCCGGCACGCGGCTGGTCTCGAGCGCGGCGCCCGCCAGCGTCGCCGCGCGGGCGCCATCCGAGCCATCGAGCGCGCGCTTGGCCTCGTCGAGCAGCTCTTTCACCGCGTCGGGCGGCAAGCGGCCCGCCGCCTCCGCGGGTTGTTCTTGCATCGCGGACATGAAGTTCGAGATGCCTCCCATGCCAAAGAGCAGCGCCCCGAACAGCGAACCCATTCGATAAAGAACGATGGTCGTCACGACCCCGAAGATCAGCGAGACCGTCGCGAAGAGTTTGCGCCGCTCGGGTCCGAGCGCGGTCGCGAGCACCTGCCCGCCGTCGAAGGGCAGCACCGGCAGCAGGTTGATCACGCTCCAGAACACGTTGGCAAAAGCCAGGAGCGCCAGCGCCTCGACCCAGGGGGCTTCTTTCGGCGCGGTGCCCACCAGTCGCGTCACGCCGACCAGCGCCGCGTACGCCGCGAACCCGAGGGCGAAGCCGGCGCCCGGCCCGGCGAGGGTGACCAGAATGCGCCGTTTCTTGCCCAGGTCATGCGTGGCCGACCAGGACGTCACGCCGCCCAGCATGTGCAGGGCGATGCTCGGGGTTTGGCCGTAGGCCCGTGCCGCGAAAGCGTGCCCCAGCTCGTGGACCATGATGGAGACGAAGATGATGACCAGCCACAACACCGCGTCGGTCCAAGGCCGCCCGGGGCGCAGGCCGATGATCAGGGCCAGCAGCCAGAACCCGATCTGGATTTCCACCGGGAAGCCGAAGAGCCGGAAGCGCAGTGCACCCATCGCCGTGTCTGATAGCTCAGCTCCTCCGATCGGGCGAGTGCTAGCGGCCGCATACGACCGGCGCGCCCGCCCGGCGTGGCCCGAGCCGAGGGTGACCGAGGGCGAATCGCCGCGATTTGTCGCCCAAGCGCGAGCCGCCTCCAGCGCCCGTCACTCGTGGACGTAGACGGCGGTCCCCTGCCCCATGTCCGGCCCGACGTTGATGCCGTGCCAGCCCTCCGGCAGCGGAGGGTCGGTCCAGCGAAAGACCAGCCGCGCATCGACGGGAGCCAGATTGATGCAGCCGTGGCTGCGCGGGATGCCAAACACGTCGTGCCAGTAGGCGCCGTGCAGCGCGTAGCCGGCCGCGAAATACTGGATCCAGGGCACGTCCCGGAGCTCGAAGTTCTTCGCTCCCCGTCGCACCGTAATGCCGTACTCGGGATCACGCCCCTTCTTGATGTTGAGCAACCGGCGCTGGTCGTCTTCGCTGAGTCTCTTGCCGTCTTCCTCGGCGGCCTTGAGCCGTGCCACGGTCGCCGCGGCGTCGCCGCTGACCGCCACGGCGCGCGTGATGCTGCCGCCGGCGAGCGTCGAGTTCTCGTTGGAGTCCATCGCCGCCGCGATGTGCTTGCTCTGCAGCCTGAACTGCCCCTGAATGGTCGAGAGTGTGGTCTTGGGATCCCCCATGCGGTCACGCCCCGTCGAGACCAGCGTGGCGTACCAGGCACGTTTGCCCTCGTAGAGCACGAGCGTCTGCTGCGCCAGCGACACGTCGATCCACTTCTCACCCTTCTCGGCCGACTCCGGCCAGGTCGCGGGCGGAGTCACCACGGAGATGTCCTCGGCTCTCAGCCAGCGGGTTTTGTCCTTGCTCGTCTGGTAGAAGCGCTTGCCCGCCTTGATGCGCGCGTTGCCGCTGAGCAGCACGATGGCGCGTTTGGGGATCTCGTCGGCGGCCTTGGCCTGGTCCTTGTTCCTGATCAGCTTCCAGGTGCTGACCTCGCTACGATTCACCCAGGCGAACGGCATCTCGACTGCCTTGCCGAGCTCGATGCCGTGGAAGGGCGAGCCGGTATCGGGTTTCACCTTGGTCGTGGGGATTAGCCGGAGGTCGACCGTGATGGCGAAGTGCCGCTTGAATCCGCCGTCATCGGCGTCGAAGGCCCCGACGAACGAGAGGCCTGTCTTTCTTCGCACGCGATCGGCAAACACCGCGTACTCGGGCACGTTGAAGCCCGAGACGTTCGGGATCGTGCGCTTGTTACCCTCCAGCCAGAACGGAATCGGGTCATTCGGGGTCTTGCCACCGAAGAGCTGGTTCTGGCTGAGCTCGGTGCTCGGCTTCACGCCCTCCGGGAGCTTCAGCCCGGGCAATGCGATGCCGCGCGCGTCGAGCGGCACGTCGTTGGCGCCGGTCACGACAGCTTGAACCTCGCTCTTGTGCGCTTCGTACCAGTCCAGATGTTCCGCGAGCTGGAACTCGCTCTTTTCCTGCTCTGCCTTGGTCGGCACGCGGAGATACTGAGGCGCCGTGGCGCGCACGAAGCCGTAGCGATACGGCATCGGTTTGTCGAGCTCCGGCCGCACACTCGCCGCGCGCAAGAGCGGCGCTTCCATGTCGGTCGTCACCTCGTCGGTGCAGGCAAACCCCATCGGGTACACGCGATACCACTCGCCCTTGCACCCCTTGCCGGTGACGGCATCAGCATCGCGCTTCACCACACCGCCGAGTCGCAGGTAACCGAGCTTGCGCGAATCGACGTCCGCCAACTTGTACACGGTGGCTGCGATGACGGTGGCGCCGAGCCTGGGCGCGGTGTCCGGCGCCTGTGTATCGAGCTCTCCGTGCTCGACCTTCAGGCTCGACACGGGGTTCGGTTGTGCGCGCGCGGAGGCACTCGGTGCAGCGCCCGAGGCCTTCCCTGACTTGCAGCCGAGCGGTGCCCCGACGAGCAGCCCCGCTACTGCCGCGAGCTGTCTGATGCTGCGTGCGTTCACGACGAGTCGCGGTTCATAGCGAATCTCACGCGCACGTCAAACGCGCCTCAGCCCGCCGGATCGGAGTCCGAGGGTGCCTCGCTCACCGGCTCGCCGCCCCGGCCTTTGCCGTCGATTTCGACGTGTTTTGCGCCCTCCGGCAGCTCGGGCAGCTCCTCCAGGTTGGCGCCGGGCCCCACCCAGAAGACCTCCGGCACCGGCCGGTACTCGCTGTAGTAACTGCGCAGCGGTCGCACCTCGCCGCCGGGCAGCACGAGCCGCACGCTGCTGACGACGTCGTACCCCTTGATGCCCCGCTGGCGCTTGATGGTCTTGCCCTCTTTCACGAAGGGCTTCGTCCACACGCGGCGATAGAAATCGTGCGTCCGGATCACCGCGTAGGTGTGCTCGACCTTCCCGGTCGGCTCCCGTCCCAGGAACTCGACCCGCAGCTTGCCCGCGCTCGGCAGGAACGCGTGGATGATGAGCGGCGTGTCGTAGGGGTTCCTGAACTTGAGGTCGACCTCACCCCAGATCACGGTGGCATCCAGGCCGAGCGGCGCGTACCCGCTCGGGCGACTGTGGCTGCGGCGCGCCAGGACGTCGAGCGCACCAAAGACCACCGCCGCGTGCACCGTCGAAGCGACCTGGCAGGTGCCCCCGCCGAGCCCGGGCTCGAGCTCGTCGTCGCGGATCACCGGCGCCGACACGAACCCCCGCTCCAGCGTCCGGGGCCCGACGATCTGGTTGAAGCTGACGGTCTGACCGGGGGCCACGACGAAGCCGTTCAGGTTGTTTGCGGCCCGTTCGATGTTGACGGCGCGGCCATGCCCGGTCCCGCCGAACTTGGTCTCGAACGACGACAGAACCTTGGACACGTCCACCGCCGCCAGGCTCGCGCTGGTGACCCTCGCAGCAACCGGTTGGGTTGCGATGGCGTAGACCGACAGCTCGTTCCGTTCGCCTTCCGTGAGCATCTGCAACGTGCCCTCGACGTCGAGCACCCGGCCCACGCGTTCGTCAATGCGCAGGTGCTCGACCAGGTCGAGGCGCGCGTCGACCGGGGCCTGCTCGACGTGAGGCGCGACCCGGGCGAGCGCGACCTTGGCGCGCTCGGTGTCGAACGACCAGCTGAGCGGAACGTCGATCTCTCCGCGCCGGGCCTTGAGCACACGGTACAGCCGCTCGCTGGCGTTCCCGCGATCGAGCTCGTCGCGCACGGCCCGCATGGTCGCCGCCACGTCGAGCTCGATGCCCAGCTCGCCCGCCGAGACCGGCAGTGTGCCGTCGTGATCCGGCAGCTCGAAGAACGCCTCGCGATCCAGCAGGCGCACCCGACGCGCTTCGAGCCAGTCGCCGAGCGCCACACCCTCCGGCTGCAGCTCTCCGCCGATGGTGGTGCCAGGCAACGCCCGACCCGAGGCCATGAAGTCGAAATACACCCAGCTGCCAGCCCCGGTGAGCGCAGCTGCGCTCAGACTGAGTACGGTCGCAAAGACTACGTCACGGCGCACAGGACAAAGGGTAGCGGCCTCTCGGTGGTTCCGGCAAAGTGCCGGCGGCCGGAGGAGCGCTTGCCAAGGATTACGCTCGGATGGCGGGGTCGTGTTCCCGACCTCGCCGACCCGGCGCCAGGCGCGCTATAGCCCTCCCCGCATGAAGCTGACCTTGAACGGGGAATCCCGCGAGATCCCGGATGGGCTCACGGTGCGCGCGCTGGTGGAGCACCTCGGCCTGACCGACGGCCCGGTCGCGGTGGAGCAGAACCAAGAGGTCGTGCCGCGCGCCGCCCACGAGACCACGGCGCTGTCGGACGGCGACGTGATCGAGATCGTGCACTTCGTCGGCGGCGGCTGAGGCTCAACCGCCCACGAGCTTCTGGTGCTCCCGGGCCAGCTCCAGGTACGACACGGCTCCGTTGATCCCGAGCAGCGATTCGTCGTGGGTCACCTCGCGGATCACCTTCGCCGGCGACCCTCGCACCAGGCTGCGGGCGGGGATCTTCATGCGCGGTGGCAGCACGCTGCCGGCCGCGATCAGGCAATCGTCACCGATCTCGACGTTGTCCAGGATGATGCTGCCCATGCCGAGCAGCACGCGGTTGCCGACCCGCGCGCCGTGGATGACGACGCTGTGACCGATGGTCACATCTTCCCCGATCTCACTGTGGCTGATCCCGGTCGTCATGTGGATCATGCAAAGATCCTGCACGTTGGTACGGGCGCCGATCTTGATCCGCCCGCAGTCGCCGCGCAGCACCGCCCCGTACCAGACGTTCACGTCCGGGCCGAGCTCGACGTCGCCGACGATCACGGCGTTTTCCGCGAGGAAACAGCCAGCCGCGATGCGCGGCACAAACTCCCTGAACGGACGCACCCAGGCCATCAGGCGACCACCGGCAGGCTGACTCGCGCGGGTTCCTTGCGCGCGTTCTCGAGCGGCGCCACCCGACGCACGTCGGCAAGCTCTCCCTCCAGCGAGTTCTTGAAGGCCTGCACGATGCGCACTCGGACCATCTGCCCGGTGGGATCGTCCGTGCAACCAAAGTGTACGATCTCGTTGGCCTCGGTGCGGCCGGTGTATCCCGTCTTGCCGCGCCCGACCGCGAGCACGTCCTGAGTGGAGCCGACGAGCCCCGCGAGGTGCCTCACCCGCAACGGATCCGCTACCGCAAACAGCTCCGCCAACCGCGCACGCTTCTCTGCTTCCGGAACGTCGTCGGCGAGCTTCTGCGCCGGCGTGAATGGCCGCTCGGAGTACTTGAAGGCAAACACTCCGGCGAAGTCGAGCTCCCGCACGATGGCCAGGGTGCCCTCGAAGTCTTCGCGGGTCTCCCCCGGAAATCCCACGATCAAGTCCGTGGACAGGGTGATGCCCGGGACCGCGGCGACCAGGGCCCCCACCCGCTCGCGGTACTCGTCCAAACTGTAGCGCCGGATCATGCGTTTCAGCACGCGATCGCTGCCGCTCTGCACGGGCATGTGTACGTGTCGGGCCAGGACCGGCAACTCCTGATGCGCACGGATCAGGCTCATCGTCAGGTGCCTCGGGTGCGGGCTCGCATAGCGCAGTCGCCCGAGCTCCGGCACACGCGCGGCGATGGCCCGCACCAGGGCTGCGAACTCACTCTCGTCCTCTCGAGCGGTGGTGGGATGGGTGTGGGTCCAGGGCAGCTCGCCGGCCCCGGGCGCCACCCCGAGCTGCTTCGACGGATCGCGATAGCTGTTCACGGTCTGGCCGAGCAGCATGATCTCGCGGACCCCGGCGGCGGAGAGCCGCGCCGCCTCGTCGATGATCTCGTGGCTCGGCCGGTAACGCTCGGGGCCTCGGGTGTGGGGCACGATGCAGAACGAGCAGCGCTCGTTGCAACCCTTCATCACGGTGACGTGAGCCGCGGGCCCGACCCGTCCTCTCTCGGCGGCGGCGCGGAGAAAGTGTGGTTCGTCCACGTCGTGCACCGTACGCGCGCGGGGCGGTCCGCCCGCCTCCACCTCACGCAGCAGCGCAGGCAGCTCCGGAATGTTGTCGGGGCCGAAGACGAGATCGAGCTCCGGCACTCGCTTGAGCAGGCGCTCGCCCTCTTGCTGTGCGACACAGCCGGCGACGCCGATCACGAGACCGGGCCGCTCGCGCTTGAGCAGCGCCAGCCGCCCCACCTCACTCCTCAGCTTCTGCTCTGCCTTGTCCCGCACGCTGCAGGTGTTCAAGAGGATGACGTCGGCGTCGGCGTACTCGGCCACCTGCGCAAGGCCGGCGGCGCGCAGCACTTCGGCCATCCGATCCGAGTCGTGCTCGTTCATCTGGCAGCCAAATGTGACGACGGAGAAGGTGCGCACCGGGGCAGGAAACTAGCATTTCTTCCACCATCAGCCTGATCTAGGCGGAATCATAGGCACAATTCAGTATTGTGGGCTTATGTAAGAACATGTAGGCTTCTGTAGTATGAAGCTCTCGCTCGGCTCCCGTGGGTGGTTGCTCATCGCCTCGACCTTGCTGGTCTTCCTGCCCTCTGCTCTGCCCGGCTGCAGCGCTGAATCCGAAGCTGCACCCGGCGCGGTGTGCGGCGCGCCAGAGCATCGAAAGGGCTGTGTGCCCGCGTACCCGCCGGGCAAAGCCGACGCGCCGGACCCGTGCGCGGCAAACGGCTGGTACGACGACGCCAACAACTTCTGCGACGACCCGTACGGCTACTGCGCACATCCCGATCCCGACTGCGGCCCCGACCCCGACGCCTGCGGTGACACGCCCGAGTCGGAGGGCATGCTCTGGAAGGGGGATCCGAAGCAGGGCTGCCTGGGCCCCGGCGCCGGCGCGGGCGACGACATCGAGCTGCTCCTGACCGAGCCCTACTGCGACGTGTGCACGGACCAGGACAAAGCCGTACTCAAGGCGCGCTCCCCACTGGTGAAGAAGATCGTCGAGCTGGTCGACGGTGCAGAGAAGTCCGTCGACGTCTCCCAGTTCACCTTCAGCGTGTCGGAGATCGCCGACGCACTGCTGCGGGCTCACGCGCGCGGGGTCAAGGTGCGCTTGGCCATCGACTCGGCCCAGAAAGTACCCGAGTCCAAGGCGACGGCGCTCGCAAACCAGGGTCTCGACGTCCGCTTCGTCAGCGGCAAGCCGAGCGGCCCCGAGGGCACCGGGCTCCTGCACGCGAAGTTCTTGTTGGTCGACGGCAAGACGCTGCTCAACGGCAGCAACAACTTCTCCTCCACCGGAACCACGCTCAACGAAGAGAACGCCATCCTGGTCCGGGGCAGCCCAGACCACCCGCTGATCTCGGGCTTTTCCTGTCACTTTTCGGCGATCTGGGACAGCGACCACGCCGCCGCCGGAGCCTGTACCAACCCGAGCGTGGCGTTCACCCCGAGCAGCGCACCCATCAAGCTCTTGGAGGACCGGCTCAATAACGCAAAAAAGAGCGTCGACGTCCTCATGCATCACCTGACCTTCACCGATCTGGTGAAGGAGCTGCGAAACGCCGCTCAGCGCGGCGTGCGGGTGCGGGTCTTGCTGAACGTGCCGGAGCGGGCGGCGCACAGCGGCACGGCGTGGAACGAGCTGGTCGCTGCAGGCGGCCGGATCCGCTACAAGCGGGTGAACGAGGCCGCCTACCAGCTGATGCACCACAAGCTCGTGATCATCGACGGGCGCCAGATGATCGACGGCTCCGGCAACTGGTCGGGCAGTGCGTTCTTCAATAACTTCGAGAACTACGTGGTGGTCGATCACCCGCGTGTGATGCAGCGCATCCGCGAGCTGTACCACCGGCTCTGGACCTGGTCGCTGACTGCGGCGTCGCTCGATCAGGGCCGAGACGCGGCCCAGCAACACGTGGACGAGACCCACTCCTACTTCGGCAACCTGCACGCCCACTTTCACGCCAGCGCGGACGGCGTGACCCTGGACGACGGCAAGCCGGAGAAGAAGGGCGCGGACGGGCAGACGCTGCCCGTGAGCATTCCCGGCGACGTCGGCGCGGCGGCCGAGAACGCGTTCGCGTACTCGCGCGACGCCGGTGGCCTGGACTTTCAAGCGCTGTCACCCCACTGCCACGACGACGGCGCGGGGAACGACGGCGCCAACATGAGCGAGGCCGGCTTTGCCGCGCTGAAGGCCGCCGCGGCCGCCACGACCAGCGCGAGTTTCGTGGCGCTGGCGGGCATGGAATGGAGCACCAACAGCCTGGGCAACCACGTCGGTGTGGTGGGCTCGGGGGCGGTGGCCAAGACCGAGCGAGGGCGCTTCGATACCTTCTACGGAGAGTTCCTGCCGGAGCGGGAGGCCGCCGGGGACAGACCGCTGATCATGCTCAACCACCCGAAGACCTTCCGCGCGGACGAAGCCGGATTGGAAGGCAACTGGGACATGATCTTCGGTGTGAAGCTGACGGACATCCCGAAAGCAAGCGAGCGCGGTTACAAGTTCAACGACTACGGCATCGACGACTTCGCTCCGCTCAAGGACGTGCGGGCCCAGTGGATCGCCGGAGAGGCGCTGCCGGACCCCATCATCGTCGACAAGACGCTGGCGGCGGTCTGGGCGAGCGCCGCTCCCTTCGCGCGCACGATGGAGGTCACTCTCGGGCGCGGCACGGAGCTCGGAGGGGAGACGCCCGCGAACCCCAGCCTGGTCGACGATCTGCAGAACCCCGGCGCGATCGTGCGCCGCACGCGGCTGAGTGACCTCGACTTCTTCCTGACCCGGGGTTTTCGCCTCGCGCCCACCGCCTCTCACGACAACCACTACGCCAACTGGGGCACCGGCCACACCAGTCGCACCGTGGTGATGGCAGACAGATTGAGCGCCGACGCGCTCTTGGACGCCATCGAACAGCGCGAGGTGTACGCGAGCGAGGATCAGAACCTCTCGGTGCGGTTCTTCGCGGCAGATCGCGTGCCGATGGGCGGCAGCACGCAGACGCCCGCCGCGAGTCTGTCGGCGCGCCTGTGGCTGGCGGATCCGGACTACAGCGGACCCTTCGTGGTGCGGCTCTTCCACGGCACGGCGCTGGGCAAGGTCGAGGTCGTCGTCGAAGAGAGCGGGCTCTCGGCGGGCTGGCACCCCCTCACTCTCGACGTCCCCACCCCGGGGGAGCACTTCTTCTACGTCGAAGTCCTCGAGCTCGATGCGAACCGCGCGGCCTGGACCGCGCCAATCTGGGTGGACCGCATCTAGGGCGTGTCGCTATATCGAGTGCCGCTTCTCGCCCGTGCCCGTGCCCGTGCCCGTGCCCGCTCTTCTTCTTCTTCTCCCCTACCCCCGGCCCGCACCCTTCACGGCTGCGCCTGCTTCTCGCTCATTCCCTCGAGCACCAACTTTGGCGTCGCGCCGTCGAACCCGTCGCGCCGAAACAGGAGCCCGCGGCCGCGCTCGAGCTGCGCCACGATGGAGCCCGGGCCATCGATCAAGTCCTCGTGCGCCGAGGGCAGATCGACCTTCTGCATGACCTTGCCGTCGCTGCGCCGAACCACGAACAGAAAATCCGGCTCGGCGGTGAAACCGTAGCCGGACACGATGTACTTCTCGTACACCATGATGCGGTTGTTGCTGGTCAACGCCTTCGTGCGCCAGAGCACCTTCTTCGTGAACGGGTCGAGCGCGATCAAAGACGAGCATTTGCCGCCCGCCTCTCGCGAGTAGCTCTGGCACGCTTCGTTGAAGTAGACGACCCCGGCGAAGTAGCGTGCGTCCTGGACCTCGAGCCGCTGCTTCTTGGACAAAAACCCCGCGAGCGGCACACGAAACAAGGTCTTGCCCGCACAGTCGAAGGCCGCGATCTCGAAGGCGCAGTTCTCGTGCGCGCTCAGCTTGCACGACGACGCATCGTACGGATCACGATACAGGGCGAAATACCCAGCTGGCGACGGGTCGAGCAGGAACAGCTCCAGCGTGCCGTTGCTCAGCGGCACGAACGCCGGCACCGGCGGCCCGACCCAGACCCGCTTGCTCTTTGCGCCGAGCGAGCCGTCGGTGTGTGTGCGCAGCCGGCCGGCGAACTCGAAGCGTCGTTTGCCCGGGGTCGTCGGCACGGTGAGCCCGCCCGCACTGCGCGCCGGCGGTGGACCACTCGGAAAACCGCAAGCGATGAACGGGGCTGGTGCGGGAGTTGTCGGAGCCGTCGCCACGAGCGCCGGCTCCGGGCTCGACGTCTCGACGATGTGGAGCGGTTCGGGCTCCGGCTCCGCCGGAACGACCGGGATCGGCTCGGGGGGCGGCGGCAGCGAGGCGTCACGAGCCGGGCCGCCGCAGGCGAGAAAACTCCCTGAGAACGCCAGAGTCACGAAGAGTAGGCGAGACACCGGCAAATCATGCCACCCGCTCGGCCCGCCGTCATTGACCGGGTGGCCAGCCTTCCCTATGTTGCGCGCCGATTTGAGACACGCGCATGACCCATGCTCGTGATCGAGGGAGCCCGCAACGCGGGGAGAAATACGCATGACCGAGCAATTCAAGAACCTGGTCGATTTGTGTGAAAAGAGCTGCGAAAAACACGCCAGCCGCGAGCTGTTCGGGACCAAGACCGACGGCGCGTGGAAGTGGAATACCTACGGCGAGTTCGGCAAGCTCGTCGACGCCTTCCGCGGCGGGCTCGCCAGCCTCGGAGTCAAAGCGGGCGACAAGGTCGGCATCGTGGCCAACAACCGCGTGGAGTGGGCGGTCGCCGCCTACGCAACCTACGGGCTCGGTGCCGCCTTCGTGCCCATGTACGAAGCCCAGAAGGCCGACGAGTGGCGCTTCATCCTCGACGACTGCGGGGCGAAGGTCGCCATCGGGGCGACCAACGACATCTACGAGAAGCTCAAGGGTGTGAAGGACCAGGTGTCTTCCCTCGAGCACGTGGTGGGTTTCGAGGCTGACGAGAGCGACGACCACTCGTACGCAGCGCTCCTGAAGAAGGGCGAGGCGTCACCCGCCAAGGCCATCCACCCCGCGCCGAGTGACATCGCCGGCTTCATCTACACCTCGGGCACGACGGGCAATCCCAAGGGCGTGATCCTGAGCCACGACAACCTGTGCAGCAACATCAACGCCATTCACACCATCTTCCCGTTCAGCGCGAGCGATCGGTCGCTGTCGTTCTTGCCCTGGGCGCACTCCTTCGGACAGACCTGCGAGCTGCACGCCATGCTCAGCATGGGCTGCTCCCTCGGATCAACGACGCGGTCGAGAACCTGGTGTCGAACCTGGCCGAGGTTCAGCCGACGATCTTGTTCGCCGTGCCCCGCATCTTCAATCGCATCTACGACGGGGTGAACAAACAGATGACGGAGAAGCCGGGCTTCATCCAGTCGCTGTTCCGCAACGCCGTCGCAAACCGCACCAAGAAGTCCCGCGGCGAGGACGTCGGCGTCTGGTCGGGCATGGGGATCTCCCTGGCCGACTCGATCATCTTCTCCAAGATCCGGCAGAAGTTTGGCGGCCGGCTCAAGTACGCCGTCAGCGGCAGCGCTGCCTTGTCGAAAGAGGTCGGCGAGTTCATCGACGCGCTCGGCATCCAGGTCTACGAGGGCTACGGCCTCACCGAGACCTCGCCGATCGCCACCGCCAACTTCCCCGGCAACCGCAAGATCGGCAGCGTCGGCAAGCCCATCCCGGGCGTCAGCATCATCATCGACAAGACGGTGACCTCCGACCCGAAGAACGGTGAGATCCTGATCAAGGGCCCGAACATCATGCAGGGCTACCACAACCGCGCGGACGAGAACTCCGCCGTGCTGATGGAAGACCGGACCTTCCGCAGCGGCGACATGGGTTTCGTGGACGACGACGGGTACCTCTACATCACGGGTCGCATCAAGGAGCAGTACAAGCTCGAGAACGGCAAGTACGTGGTCCCGTCGCCGCTCGAAGAGGAGCTGAAGCTCTCTCCCTACATCGCGAACGTGATGATCCACGGCGCGAACAAACCGTACAACGTGGCGCTGGTCGTGCCCGACAAGGCGGCGCTCGAGAAATGGGCGAGCGAGAGCGGCAAGAAGCTGGACGACGTCGAGAAGAGCGCGGACGTGAAAGCGCTGATCGCCGAGGAGCTCAAGAAGTACGGCAAGAGCTTCAAGGGTTTCGAGCGCCCGGAAAAATTCGTGGTCACGGCCGAGGACTTCACCACCGACAACGGCATGCTGACGCCCACCCTCAAGTTGAAGCGGCGGAGTGTGCTCTCGAAGTACGAGCCCGCCCTCGACGCCCTGTACAATTGAGGCGCGCGTTCGCTGCTCTCTTCGTGGTCGGCTGCGCCGGAGCTCCCGGCGCAGGGCCCACGGTATTACCCGAGCAGCCGGACGCCGCGGCGCCCCACTGCCGACCGGTCGACGTGGCCCGCGCAGACGCGGCCTTCGAACGAGCGCGGGCGTTTCTGGAGCTGATCCGCAAGGAAGAACATCCGCCGAGCGATCTGTTCGAGCGCGGCGTGCGGGATCTGCTCGAGGCCGCCGAGAACGGCAACCTCGAGGGGCAATACCGCTACGCCAACGTGGTCTTCGGCTTTCTGTTCACCGACCACGCGCCCGAGCCCGCGGACGAAGCCGACTACGTGCGCGCTTTCAAGTTCTATCGGGTGGCGGCGCTGCGCGGCCACCCCACACCGCTGAAGTCGTTCCCCGGCATCGACCAGAAGACCGCGGCGGCGATGGCGCTCCAAGAGCCGCTCGCGAGCATTCCGAAGGCGTGGCTCGAACGAGCCTTCGAGCAGGCTGACGCCTGGCTCTTGTGTGCCCCTGCGGCCGCAAGAACTCGCTTCGCTCCCGCGGCGCCGCCGCCGGACACCAGACTCCAGAGCGGCGACAGCGGTTGGACGCGCAGCGGGGATCCCGAAGGCCCGCTCCTGCGCGTGACGGCGGAACAGACGGCCGGCGCCAGCGTCGCACCGCCGGTGACGACGCGTTGGCTCGCCGCGCTGCCCCAGCTCCACGCCTGTTACCTCGAGTGGCTCGCGCGCGAAGCGGGCTCGGGCGGAACGTTGACCCTGCGGGTCGATCTACCGGAGCCAGCGATCGTGATCACCGGCGCCGGCGACGACGCCATGAAGGACTGCGCCAAGCGGGCGTTTTCAGCGGTGAACCTGCCGAAGGACGTCACGACGAGCGCGCGCCTCGAGCTCGCGCTGTTTCCGCGGGCGCTCTCCGCGCCGGCTTTGCCCGAAGCAGAAGCCGACGAGCACGTGGACCGCTGGGAAGTCGATGGCAGCTGCTGGCGAACGCTCACCTATCCGTGCGCGCCGAACAAACGCTGCATGGCACCCAGCCGCGAGCGCGTGCGCTGCCCAAACAAAACCGAGTGAGTCAACCTCACGTGCTCCTTCGGCAAAACCCGCGTTTCGGTTTCGCGACCGTGCACGCACTCTTGACCAAGCGTCGAAGTCGTGGGACACGGTCGGAGTAACCGGAGTTACCTGATGAACCCCCTCCCGCGCCACAACATGCTGACCACGAAGTCGTTCGGCGACGCGTGCGTTCAGATTGCCTGCGCGGCAGGAGGTCGGCTGATTTGCTGAAATAGCCCAAAAAGACCTCGATTTCCTGCCGCGGCGCCCAATGGCCCCGCGGCTTTTTTTATTTTTTCTGCAACCCGAAGAGGACCGTCATGAACACACAACGACAAAGAGAAGCGCTGCGCTGGAAACAGAAACCCATCCCCGAGTTGGTGCGACTGGCGTGGCCGATCGCGGTCTCGATGCTCTCGTACAGCATCATGACCCTGGTGAGCACGCTGTTCGTCGGCCGGCTCGGGGCGAATGCACTGGCTGGTGTGGGTCTCGGAGGCATCGCGGCCTTCGGGCTGATCGTCTTTGGCTTTGGTCTGCTCAGAGCGGTGAAGGTGGTGGTCAGTCAAGCCACCGGCGCCGGCCGGAGCAGCGAGCTCAGCGTCTACATCGCGACCGGCGTGCTTCTGGCGCTGGCCCTGGGGCTGGTCAGTGTCACGACTGGGCGCTGGCTGGCCGCGGTCCTGCCACGCTTTGCGGGCAGCCCGGAAACCGGGGTTTTTGCCGCCGATTACCTGTGGTGGAGAAATCTGGGAGCCCCGTTCGTGCTCGTTGCAGTCGTGCTGCGCGAGGCCCGCTACGGACTCTCGGACTCTCGTTCGCCGCTGGTCTCGGCGCTGGCCGCCAACGTCACCAACGTTGCGCTCGACACACTGTTCATCCTGGGCCTCGGCCTCGGGGTACGCGGGGCCGGCGCGGCAACTGCGCTGAGCCACGTGGTGGAGGCTGCGTTCCTGATCGGCGCCTCGAGGCATCCGGGCTTCGCCTTCGCACGCATCCGTTTCCGCCACGTGCGGGCCCTCTTCAAGCTGGGAGTCCCGCTGGGCCTGCAGTTCGTGCTGGAGGTCGGCGCGTTCGCCGTGCTGGTCGCGGTGCTCGCGCAGGTGGGCGCGGTGGATCTCGCAGCGCACCAGATTGCCCTGCAGGTGACTCACCTGTCATTCTTGCCGGCGCTCGCGGTCGGCGAGGCGGCCAGCGTGCTGGTCGGTCAGGCAGTGGGTGCGGGCGAGGACGGCCTGGTGAAGATCGTTGCGCGACGAGCGCTCCTCGTCACCAGTGTCTACACCGGCCTCTGCGCTCTCGCCTTCGTCGGGCTGGCTCACGTGATCGCCGGCGTCTTCACCACGGATCTCGCGGTGCGTGCCATGACCGTGAAGCTCCTGTGGGTGGCGGCAGCGTTCCAGGTGTTCGACGGCGGCAACGCCGTCGCGCGCTCGGTGCTGCGCGGCACGGGTGACGTGCGTTACCCGGCCGTGATCGCGGTGCTCATTGCCTGGGTGTCGACTCCCCCCCTCGCGTGGTGGCTCGGCATCCACCTCGGCTGGGGCGCCGTCGGCGGCTGGCTGGGATTGGCTGCGGAAATCGTGGTCGGGTCGAGTCTGCTCTGGTGGCGGCTCGAGCGCGGTGGCTGGCGCAAGTCCGCCGCGGCGTCGCGGGAACGGCTCGCGTCGGAGCCCGAGGCGAGCGAACTGGCCGGCGTAGCGGTCACCCCATGATTGGGGGTCACAGGCTGCCGACTTTGATCGGCGCCTCGAATGTGAGCGGTGCACCTTGTTGGGGTTTTGCCGAAACGGTGAGCGTCCCGGCAAGGTCACCGCTGGCTTCGAGGAACACTGTCACCTGCCGCGGTTTGGTCCATTGCAGCGCGCACGCAGTGAACCCCTGCCCGCCCGCGGCGAGGGTCGTCCCATCCGCTCCGACGAGCTTCGCGTCGATGAACCAGATCTCGCCGCTCTCCGTGAAGACCCGCGGGTAGATCCAGAAGTGAGTGCCGCCCTGATTGCCCCAGTGTCGGGTCAGCATGTCGTCGTCAGCGACGGGGACGAACTCCTGCGTGCTCGTCTCGCGCAGCACTTCCAGCGCCGGCGCAGCGCTCGGCGCCGCGAGGCTCGGCTCACAGCGCGGGCCGTCGTCCGGCTTCGGCTCGGCCTGACTGGGCGAACAAGCCGTGAGACCGAGCAGGGCGACGACGGCAAACAGCGAGGCGAAGCGCACTTCGTCGAGCGTAACACACGCTCAGCGGTGAGCGAGGCCGGACAACGCCAGCACCACACTGAGCACCAGGACGCTGTGTTCGATGATGCCCTCCGGAACACGTCGGGTGAGTTTCCGTACACGCCGACCCAGGTTGTTGCCGGCAACGACCGCGAGCGCCAGGACTGCTGCCCACTGCCACACCTCTCGGGTGAACAAACCGCCCGCGCCATAGCCGGCGATCCGGCCCAGGTGCATCGCGACCGCCGAGACCGCAGTGGTCGCCGTGTACGCTTCTCCGACCAGGCCGGTCGACAGGAAGAGCGGCGACGTGAGCACTGCCGCTCCTCCGGCGCTGCCCGTGAGGCCGCCGATGAGAAACCCTGCGGGGGTCATCACTCCCGGCGGCGCCCGGAGCTGGAACTTGCCGAGCGCTCTGACGACACTCAGCAAGGTGATGAGCACCATCAACCCGCTGATCAGCGCGGGCGGCACACTCACGGCGAGGCCCGCACCCAGGAGCGCACCGGGCACGGCGCCCAGCGCAAAGGCGCGCGCCACACTCCAGTTCACCTCGGACCGAAACATCCAGGTGCGATGCAGGTTGCCAACCAGGAGCGCGGGCGCAGTGGCCGCAAGTGCCGGCGCCGGGCCGAGCAGCAGCGACAGCGAGAGCAGGAGCATGAGGCCGCCGCCCATGCCGGCCACGGTCGTCAGGGCTCCCGCCGCGAGACCCAGGCCAAACACCACGAATACGAGCGTCATGGCTCACACCCTGCGCCCGCCCGAACCTTTGCGCCAATTGATTGTTTTGCTACTTTCCATAAATTCCCATGATGGATGATCTGAAGAACTTCCTGCTGATCGTCGAGCGCGGCACGTTCACGGCGGCGGCCCGGGCGGCGCACCTGACCCAACCGGCGCTCAGTGTCTCGGTGCGCCGGCTCGAGCAGAGTTTTGGTGCACGGCTGCTGAATCGCGGGCGCCACGGGGCCGAGCTGACGGCGGCGGGTCGCGAGGTGCTGACGCGCGCGCGCGTCGCGCTCTCGACCATCGAGGACGCACGGCGTGCGGTGTCCGAGCTCGAAGGCCTGGCAAAGGGCGAGGTGCGGATCGGCGCCGGCGCAACGACCGCGACGTATCTGCTGCCGCCGCTGCTCGCCAGGTACAGAAAGAAGTATCCCGGAGTGCGCATCGTGCTCCGGGAGATGACCCGGGGTGACGCCGAAGATCAGCTCGAGCGCGGCGAGCTCGATCTGGCCGTGCTCACCGGCCCGGGCGGGGAGCCCTGGCGCGACGACGCGTTCGTGCTCGTTGCTGCGCCGGGAGTGCGGCTCCGCGGCTCGTCATTCCTGACCTTTCCCAAGGGCACGGTGACGCGGGAGGCGCTCGATCGACATTTCCCCGAGGCCGAGATCGTGATGGAGCTCGGCAGCATCGCTGCCATCAAGGGGCACGTGGCCGAAGGCATCGGAGTGGCGCTGCTCAGCCGCGCGGCGATCACGCGCGATCTCAGCCTCGGCCGCCTGGTGGTGCTGCGACACGCAGCGACGCCGATCCCGCGGCAGCTCGTGCTGTTTCACCGGGGCGTCGAGCGCCTGCCCCCGGCGGCGGCGGCGCTCAGGGAGCTGTTGCTCGGGGCCGGCGCCAAGGGCTGAAGTCGCGGAGCGGGAGCGGCCTGCGCGACCCTCGACGTCAGCTCGCGCCGCACTTGCCGGCGGCGCATTTCATTTGCGACTTCGGCCTGGCGGCGGTTGCCGTCGCTGGCGGTGGTGGCGGAGGAGTCGGCGTGGCCGTGGGTTTCGCGGGCGCGACGGGCGCCGTCACACCGGGCAGGTTGGGCGGCGGCAGCGGCGAGTCTTGCATGCGGCGCCCCGACGACGGCGACGGCGGGACCTCGGTGGCCACGACTTGTTTGGGATCCCCCGGCTTGGGTGCGACCGTCGCCGACTTGGAGGCGTTGCCCGGTGGCGCCTGCGGAGCTGCGGGCGCAACGGACGCCGCCGGGGCTTCAGCCGCGGCAGCACTGCTCGCTGTCGTCGGGTTCGCCGTCGCCGTCGCCGCTGGGGTTTCGCCGGCAGGCTCGGGTTTGGGCTGTTCGCCCCGGGAGCAGCCCGCGAGCAGCGCGCCCAGGGTGACGAGCAGGGATTCGCGCGTGATCCGGCTCATGGGAGCGGCAAACTCAGCATCGATCCGGAAGGCCGGATGGCCGCCGCGCCGGCCGCCAGGTTCACGGCCGAGCCGCGGATCAACAGGAACTTGATCTCGCCATGGTGGCCCACCGAAGACTCGTAGCCGGTGAGTTTCCCGATGACCTTGCCGGCGCCATCGAGCACCTCGACCGTGCGCTCGTCGTCCGTCACCGGCCACGGGGTGTTGATGGGGTAACCCCAGGAGAGTGTTCCGTCCTCGTCGATGATGGCGGTCTGGAACAGGCCCGGCGCCCGGTTGGGATCGTTCGAGACGAAGAGATCACCGGCGCCGTTGGCGTACGAGATGCGTTTGTACATCTTGTTGAACGACCAGTCGGCGATCCAGTTGGGGTTACAGTACCCCATGACGTCTTTGTAGCCGCTCGGGTTCAGGAAGTTCTTGGTGAAGATATCCCACCCCCAGGCACCAATGCCGCCACCGGCGTAGGGGAACGCCGGATCCGCGCCCTGCACGGGTCCACAGGGCGCATGCGCCATGCCGAGCGTGTGACCCACCTCGTGCGCCATCGTGTCCGAGCTGCCCGGATTGCCGCCGACCGGAAAAAATCCCAATCCGGAGCCCACGCGACCCTTCACGTCGTTGGCGGACGGAAGGTTGGACAGACCGGCAACACAAGCACCGCCGCAGAACTGCCCGAACGACTGCGTCGGGGTGAAGACTCCGTAGTAGTAGCTGTTGGCCGGGGGGTTATCCTGCGCTCGCAGCGACTGGAGCCAATTCAACAGCTGGTTCCAGCCGTTGCCGCTCCCTTGGGGCGACGATCCGGGGTAATTCGCGGCCGCGCGCACCTGAATGTTGATGTCTGGCGCCGGATACAGCCGCATGAGCCGGTCGTGGTAGGCCTGAACCTCGTTGGCTCCCGTGAGCGGCGTGATGCCGTTGACCACGATGGGCACGAGCACGACGTTGAACACCCCTGCGTTCTGCGCGCCCAGATTGACCGCGCCGAACTTGGACTGGTCGCTCGCGCCCGGGAACGAACCAGCCGCGGCCTCGAGCAAGCTCACCGTGTAGGTAGAGTTGGGCTTGATCGTGTTCGGCGGGATCGACACCTGAATCGTCGAGTTGGAATCCGCATCCGACGACGGACCGCCGATGAAGGCCTTGCCATCGAACGAGCCGCTCGACGAACCGGCGAGCTCGACCCGCGCCACGAGCTCGCGCGGCTGGTACTCCGCCGCGGGATTGACGAACACGCGGAGTACCGCCTCGCGATCTGCGACCACCGGCGCGTTGCGCGGCGGCTCGCTCCAGTTCTGCATCAGCGGCACCTTGACCGCTTGATACAGACTGATCTCGCTGATCGAGATCCCAGCTGCGGGACCTCCGGCAGCGACAGTCCCACCGCTTCCCCCAGCGCCGCTCGCACCCCCGACCGGCCCACCGCCGCCGCCGGACGCGCCTCCGCCGCCCGGCGCCCCGCCGACGTTTGCAATCCCGCAGGCCGGTGCACACTGCGCAGTGTCGCCGGTCGTGCAGATGCAGAGCTCGTAACAGCTCGTGCAAGCGCTGCACGAGTTGTTCGAGCAGTTTGGGTTCGCGGAGTTTCCGTCCGAGGAACCGCAGGCCAGGGCCGTCAGCCCGAACGCCAAGAAAAAAGAAACGGAAAGGGTGCGCAGCATCGAGCCTCCGAAGCGCGGACATTGGAGCATGGCTCGGGGGCGCACGAGCCGCCAACTCCGGGCGCCGGTGCAGAATTTTGGGGAACCAGCCTGGAATTTTTCAGTCAGCTCGGAAGGGCGGCGCCGCCGCTCGGGCTCGAGCCAGGCCGGAGTCGGCGTCCAGGCGACGCCAGAATCCTGGCAATTTCGAGCTTGGACGACGCTCGAGCGCCCGTAGCCACTCGGCCTCGACCCCATCGGCGACCTCGAACGCCGCGCGGCTCCGTTCCTGAGCGCCGCCAGCCGGCCCGCTCAGCGACGCCTCGACCTGAGCCTGCTCGAAGGCCTCCTGCGCCGGGCGGAGGTGCTCGAGCGCGCGCTCCAGATCAGTAAGCGCCGCCCGATGCAGGAGCTCATGCCGCCACCAGAGTGACGTCGGATCGTAACGACGCGACGGCACGCCGATGTTTGGCACTGCGTCAGCCAGCGAGAGCGGCTTGAAGAGGGATATGCACGGGCTGGACGTGGCGGTGACGAACGGGCGCACACCATCATCACCGAGCTCGACGACGAACGAGCCGGTCGTCTGGCCATGCGCTCGAGTCGGCAACCAGCCCGCGTGAGCGCAGACCGTCTGTCGCAAGCCGCCGAGCGCGGCGCTCGGGCGATCGGGGCTGCCGTGCTGACGCAGTGCCGCGAAGACTCGGGGCAGAGAGAGCTCCCCTCGCCTGGCCCGGAGAAATCTCTCGCTACAGCTCCGCCGCCGATCCGCCGCCGCCGCCAGCGTCACCCAGCGATCGGCAAAGACCTCCGCGAAATTCAGCCGGGATTTGCCCGGCGAAAGTCCGTAGTCCCGAGCGCGCGCCGCGAGCCCTTCGCTCGCGAGCTCCCAGTCGTCGCCGAGGGTGAGCCCATTGGAGATCGCGCGCACGCCGCGCACCCGTTTTGCAACCCAGATCCGAGCCGCGGTCTCGAGCACCCACGCCTCGGACGGATCGGCGATCAAGAAGCTGTTGTGATACCGGAACACGTGGCGATGACCGGAGTTGCCTCCTTGGCCATGGGTCTCGAGCAGCTCACCGATGAGCTCCACTGCTCCGCGCGCGGAGCTCGCCCGTTCGAGACCGAGCCGCACCAGGTCCATGCCGGTCAACCCGGTCGGAGCGTGCGGCGCGCGGGTGAACACGGCCTCGTTGCCGATCGCGACGCCGGCGTCGTTCACCCCCATCTCTGCGCCCCACATCCAATACGGACGACACAGGAGCGCGCGGCGCGTCGTCGGCGCGGCCGGCACACTCAGATAGGTGCAGGCGGTCCTGCCGCTCGGGTCGTGTTCCGCCGCCGGAACGAGCTCCACGACCTCCGGTTCGCTCGCCTCGCGGTCGCTGTTCTTGGCGAACAGCATGCGCCCTCGGGCGGTCGTCTCGGGCGTGGCTACCAGCGTGTCACACATGAATTCTGCTGCCCGAGAAGGTTCTTGACAAATCCGATGGGGGAATGCACAAAACTCCCCGTGAAGCTCTCGAACAAGAGCCGCTACGCCGTCCGGGCACTGTTCGACATCGCATTCTACAACGACGGACGCCCCACTCAGGTCAAGGACATCGCGGAGCGCCAGGGCATTCCTCCGCGATTTCTGGAGCAGATCTTCCAGGACCTCAAGCGTGCCGCCATCGTGGGCAGCAAGCGCGGTCCCCAAGGCGGCTACAGCTTGGCCAAGCGCCCCGCGGAGATCCGCCTGGGTGACATCGTGCGCGCCCTCGAGGGTCCCATTGCGCTGGCGGATCAGAGTGAGCGTGGCGCCCGTTCAGGCAGGACACTGGCGGACGGCCGCGCCGTGACCGACGCGGTGTTCCGCGATCTGTCCGCCCGGGTCGAGGCGTGTTTCGACGCCGTGACCGTCGCCGACATCTGCGGGCGCGCCGAGGAGCTCGGTGTGCAGCGCCCGCGAGGACAGCGTTATGTCTATGTCATCTGAGTCCCTCCCTCCCCTGCCCGACCACCCGCGCGTCTACGGCAGCGTGCTCGAGCTGATCGGCGACACGCCGCTCGTGAACGTGGCCCGGCTCGAGACCGAGACACCCCGCGGTCGAGTGCTCGCCAAGATGGAGCACATCAATCCGGGTGGTTCGGTCAAGGACCGCATCTGCCTCGCGATGATCGAACGCGCCGAGGCCGACGGCCTGCTCCGCAGCGGCGGCACCGTGGTGGAGCCCACGAGTGGCAACACCGGCATTGGTCTCGCGCTGGTCGCGCACCGACGCGGGTATCGCTGCATCCTGACCATGCCCGAGAGCATGAGCCTCGAGCGGAGGCAGCTGCTCAAGGCGCTCGGCGCAGAGCTCGTGCTGACTCCCGAGGCGGAGCAGATGGAGGGTGCGATAAACAAGGCACGCGAGCTCGCGTCCAGCATCGAGGGCGCGTTCATGCCGCAGCAGTTCGAGAACGAGGCCAACCCGGACGCCCACTACGGCGCGACGTTTCGCGAGATCGTTCACGCCATCGGACGAGAGAGCATCGATGCTTTTGTCGCAGCCGTCGGCACCGGCGGCACGGTGAGCGGGGTCGGGCGCGCGCTGCGCGAGAAGTTCCCCGCCTGTCTGGTGATCGCCGTCGAGCCGGAGTCGTCGGCCACGATTTCCCGAGGCGAGCGCGGCCCCAGCAAGATCCAGGGGATCGCCGCGGGCTTTGTGCCCAAGAATTACGACCCGAAGGTGCCCCACGCCGTGCGCACGGTGTCGGACGAGCGCGCTTATCGAGTGAAGCTCGAGCTCGCCCGCCGCGAAGGGCTCCTGGTCGGCATCAGCGCGGGGGCCAACGTGGCGGTGGCCCTCGACGTGGCGCGAGAGCTTGGCCCGGGCAAGAACGTGATCACCATCCTGTGCGACACCGGAGAACGCTACTTCAGCCTCGATGAGTACTTTCAGGACTGAACCCAGCCCGCTCGGCATGAAGAGCGCGCTCGTCGTGGGCGTGGGTGGCCTCGGCTGCCCCGCAGCGCTCGCGCTCGCTCGCGCCGGCGTCGGCCGCATCGTGCTCGCCGATGACGACGTGATCGAAGAGGCCAACCTGAATCGACAGATCCTGTTTCGGCAACAAGACGTGGGGCGGCCCAAGCTCGAGGTCGCAAGAGAGGCGCTCGAACGCGCGGCCCCGGCGAGCACGATCGAGCTTCACCCGAGCCGCCTGTTGCCGGACAACGCCCGGCAGCTGGTGCGCTCCGTCGACGTCGTGGTCGAGGGCTCGGACAACTTCGCCACCAAGTTCCTGACCGCCGACGCCTGCGCCATCGAGCGTCGCGCCGCGGTGCACGGCGCCGCCATCCGCTGGCAGGGCACCGCCTGGCTCGTGCTTCCGGGAGGGGAACCCTGCTACCGCTGCCTGTTCGAGGACGTGCCGCGGGGCGCTCAGGCGAGCTGCAACGAGGCCGGGGTGATGGGTCCGGTGGTGGGCCTGGTGGGGGCCTTGATGGCGGATCTGGCGCTCCGCTTCCTGTCCGGGGACGAGAGCGGTGCCGGCCAAATCACGACCTACGACGGCAAGAGCGACCGCTTGCGAAGCGTCGCGGTCCGGCCACGGCAACAATGTCCGCTCTGCGGTCAGAGGAAGATCGCGGATCTGCTCGAATCACGCTACGTCAGCGGTCTCTGCACCGCTTCATAGGAGAAGAGAATGGAAGTCACGGTTCGTATCCCCACCCCACTTCGTTCCCTGACCGGAGGCGAAGAAGCGGTAAAGATCAGCGGCGCCACGGTGCGCGACGTCATCGAGGCGCTGGAGAAATCCCATCCCGGAATGCGCGAGCGCTTGCTGGACGACAAAGGCGTCCGGCGCTTCGTGAACATCTATGTCGGCGAAGAGGATATCCGCTTCTTGGATGGCCTCGATACCGCCCTGACGGCTGGCCAGGAGATCAGCATCGTCCCCGCCATCGCAGGTGGATGATGTCGTCGGAAGCCGCGGTCTCTCGCCAGGTTCTCTTGCCCGAGGTCGGCGCGGAAGGACAAGCCAAGATCTGCGCCGCCGTTTTCGAGATCGCCGCCGGCAGCGACGGCGACATCGAGGCGCTCTATCTCGAACGCGCCGGCGCACTCACGCTGCACCGCTCGGATGAGCTCGAGGCGGTGCCGTTCCGGCACGCGGAGAACTTCCGGTTCAGCGCCTCCCGGGAGCTGGGCGCGGGAGCCTGGCGCGCGCTGCGTGGGCTCCGTCGTGCGCTGGGAGTGGCGACCGAATGACGACCCGCCTGGTTCGCTCCCGGTTGCTCGCGGGTGTGGCCGACGCCGTCGGGCAAACTCCGCTGATGCGCCTCAACCAGGTCGCCCGGTCTGCACCTAGCGTCGAGGTCTACGTCAAGCTCGAGTACCTGAATCCGGGCGGCTCCGTGAAGGATCGCCCGGCGCTCCGCATCGTGAAGGATGCGATCGCCGACGGGCGCCTGACCCCGGACAAGATCCTGATCGACGCGACCAGCGGCAACACCGGGGTGGCGTACAGCATGGTCGGCGCGGCGCTCGGATTTCGCGTGGCGCTCGTGATGCCCAGCAACGTCAGCCGAGCCCGCAAGGACATCACGCAGGCCTACGGTGCCGAGCTCATCTACTCCAGCCCGATGGAAGGATCCGACGGCGCAATCCGCAAGGTGCGCGAGCTCGTGACCGAGCAGCCCGAACGATACTTCTACGCCGATCAGTACGGAAATCCGTCGAATCCCCTCGCGCACTATCACGGCACGGCGGCCGAGATCCTCGACGCGCTCGGCGATCGCATCACCAGCTTCGTGACCGGCCTCGGTACCAGCGGCACGATGATGGGGACCACCCGGCGCCTGCACGAACACCCAAGAAAGATCCACTGCGTCGCGGTGGAGCCAGCGGAGGCGCTGCACGGTCTCGAGGGCATGAAACACATGGGCTCGAGCCTGGTTCCGGAGATCTACGACCGCGAGCTGCCAGACGAGATCATGCCGGTGACCACCGACGACGGCTGGGACATGGCGGATCGAGTCGCCGAGCAGGAGGGGCTGTTCGTCGGGCACTCTTCCGGCGCGAACATCTTCGGTGCGGTGAAGCTGGCCGAACGCATGCACGCAGAGGGGCGCGGCGGTTGTGTCGTCACCATCGCGTGCGACCGCGGGGATCGCTACTTCGCGCCGCTGAAATGGGAGAGGAAATACCGGTGGTAGACCCAGTTTGGATACACGGGGGCGTCGTAGTCCCGAGACGAGTGCTCGAGGTCGTCGCGCAGGCGGGGAAGCTCGCGTACGCCCGGGACGAGGAGGCCTGTGGTTACCTGGAGGGCCCGCTCAGCGAGCCGCTGGCCGTCGACCGGGCGGTCGAGCTCGAGAACCTGGCCAACAAATACCACGCGGTCGATCCTGACGGCCACCCGCGGACCGGGCGCGAGTACTTCAAGATCAACGCCCTCAAGTTCGAGAGGGCCATCACGGCCGCAGAGCAGACCGGACGCGCGGTGAAGGTCTTCTTCCACTCACACCTCGACTGCGGCGCCTATTTCAGCGCCGAAGACGCGGCGAGCATGACGATGGGAGGCGACGGGGCTCCTAGTCACGCGCTCGCGTATCTCGTGACCGCCGTCGACCAGGGTGAGGTCAGCGCGCACAAGCTGTTCGTGTGGGACGACCCGACTCGCAAGTTCGTCGAGGCCCCGTTCAGCGTCGTCGAGGATTGATGGCCGCCGCCGTGCGACGGATCGCGATCGGGCTCGCGCTGGCGAGCGGCGCGTTCTTGACGCTGCGGGCGGCGCCGGCTCACGCGGATCTGGACGCCGACGCCGAGCGACTGCGGACCGAGCTCGCCAAGTCCGGCAGCGTTCGGCGGCTCGAGCCACGCTTCGTCGAGCGCGGAGGTTTCTTGCCGCTGCTCCTGCCGCCGGAGTTCGTCGATCCACTGAGCGAGGACTGCGTGACCGTCGCCGTGCTCGGCGTACCCACCGCCACGTTCGTGCTGCGTTTCCTGCCAGGTCGGGGAGCGTTGGTCTGGCCCGACGGTGAACATCCAGAGCTCGCCGTTGCCGGCGCGGCCCAGCTCGTGCGCTGCGGCGTGCGCAAGGCCATGCTGGGGAGGCTCGCCCTCGAAATGCGCTCACCTCGCGGGGTAATCGAGGTGATCGTGGCCAGGGGCGATCGGCCGTTTCCGCCCCTGGCGGGTGTCCTGCCGACGCGCAACCCGGGTCCCCTGCCGGCGCCCTCGTTCACCGGTGCGCGCGCTCGACCCGGTCCCCTCGAAGCGCGACTGCGGACGCGGGTGCTGACGGCGAAGCGCGCGGGTTTCACGGTCGCAAACAGCCGCGCTGAGGACGCAGATCCGGGCGGACGCGGCGTGCTCCGTTTTACGCTGGCGCCTGGCTGCCACCGGCTCGACGTGCTTGGCAGCGAGGTCGACGGCGCGGAGCTCGATATCGATGCCGAGCTGTTCCTTGGCGCTTCGCTCGAACCCGCGCGCAGCAACCGCGCCGAGGCTCCGGACGCACATTTCCAGCTCTGCATCGCCGAGCGCACGAAGGCCAGCGTGGCGTTTCAGGGCGCTCCCGCGTCGAGTCGAGTGAGCCTGCTCACCTTCACGCGTCCCATCGATGCGGCACTGCCGGGTCGCTGGGCAGGAGCAGAACGCGCGGCCATCGCCGAGGCCCTCACGCATCGGCGCGGCGCGCGCCGGGTCGATGCACCCGTGATGACGGCCCGAGGTGTGTCGGGAGTCACGCTCGTGCCCGTCGAGCTCGAGCCCGGCGCCTGTTACGTGGCGGCCGTCGCTGCGGTGCGGGGTCGCAGCCTCGGCGTGGCCCTCTCCCTCACACTCGCAGGTCGTCAGTTCCAGAACCAGATCGGCCCGGACGGCGCCGGGACGACCCTCGCATTCTGCGTCGACGGGGACGCCACCCCCGAGCTCACGATCGAGGCGCGTGGGCCGGGTCTTGCCTGGCTTTTTGCCCTGTTTCGCTCGGGACACTCGCCACCAGGAGAGCCCGCAGAATGAGGGCGCTCGCTGTGCTTCTGCTGCTCTCGAGCAGCTGTGCGCTCTTGCCCGGCGGCAGGCCCGCGCACGACGTCGACGTCACGCCGACCAGCGCGGCGCTCAGCGGCGAGAGGCTGCTGCTCGGCGACGCCCGGCGCGCTCGAGAGGCCGGGGCCCTCGAGCTCCAGATGATCGCCGTCGATGCGGGCGCCGCGGGCGATCGCATCTCCGGCTTCCTGCGCGTGCCGGGTGATCGCTGCACGCTGCTGCTTGCGCGGGGGTCGGCGGAGGTCGACGACATCGATCTGTTTGCGTTCAGCGACGACGGGACGTCCCTCGGCTCCGACGAGCGCCCGAACAAGTCCCCGACGCTGCTCGTGTGCCCACCCCACCCGGAACGGATCTACGTGAGCGCCCGGGTCTCCTCGGGGTCTGGACTGGTTGCGCTCGGCGCCCAGTCGGTTGCGAAGGCAGACGCCACCAAGCTGGGTGTTCTGTTTGGCATCGGCGGCGCCGCAGCGGGGCTGCCCGAGGTCACTCCGCGCCTCGAACAGGCCCTGGCCGAACACCGACGCGGCATCGGCGGGCGCTGGCAGGACATCCGGCGCAACGCGCTGCCCGTGGAGCCTGGCACCCCGAGCCTCGTGTCTTTTGTGGTCGAGCCTGAACGGTGTGTCGATGCTTGGGTCGCGCCGAGCGAAGAGGTCTCTCACCTCGACGTGGCGTTGCTCGACTCCGACGGGAGAACCCTCGGGCGCGCTCTGGCCCATGGCAGGACGCGTTTTCTGCTGGTCTGCGCCCAGGAAAAGCGCGCTTTCACGCTGGAGGTTCGGCCCCAAGCGGGCCGCGGGCAAGTGATGGTCGTGCTGGCGCAGAGTCGCGATGGCGGGCGGTCCGAGCTCGACGCGCGCATACCGGTGATCGAGAGCACACCGAGTGTGTCGGTCGGCGAGGCCAGCACCGCCCTCGCCGCGCGACTCGACGGAGGCGGATACGAAGCAGCCAAGACCCTCGCCACGGGCTCGCTGCCGGTGGCAGAGCGCACCAGCATCACCCTCCAGCTGCGACCCGGCTGCACACGTATCGATGCCCTCGGCGGACGTCCGCTGTCGGGCATGGAGGCGTGGCTCTGGTCCGACGACGAGGCGCTGCTCGCGCACGACGGCTCGAGTGGACACACGACCCTCTTCACATGCGGAGCCGGCGGCGCAGCACGCATCGATCTCGAGGCGTTGGCGCGTCCTGGTCCCTTCAGCGTCGAACAGCGACGTTTGCGCCAGACCCCCGAGCTGCTGAACAGTCACCCGCTCGCGGCGAGCCGCTTGCTGACGCGGGTGCTGGCACGCGGCACCACTCAGCGCTTCGATCAGCTCGGATTGCCGAAGGTCATCGACCTCAGTGAGGCGAAGCGCGCCACCTTCGAGCTGGAGGTCCCGCTCACCCGCTGCGTCGACGTCGTGCTCGCGCTCGGAGTCGCGGCATCCGGAGCCGAGGTGCGTATCGTCGATCTGGATACCGGGCTCGAGGTCGAGCGCGGTTACGGGCGTCACGCCGCCGCCGCGAGGGTGTGTGCGTTCGGGGGCAAGCCGAAGCTGCGCGTGCGCGTCGAGCTGCGAACGACGAGCGGCACCACGCAGGCTCTGGTGCTCACGCGGCAACTCGCGCCAGCCCAGTAATTCCTGCGTGTCCGCTCGCCTACCGAGAGCACAAGCGGTGGTAATTACAGGGGGTTTGATGCCCGGCGGGGGAAATCGAGTCAATCGTCCGGACATCCGCATGCGGGTAGTGGCGCTTTCCCGAGCTTTCGGTCTACCCTGCGGCCGCACTGACGCCAGTGCATCGATATTCAGGCGGGTTCTGGGACTGAGTTAGCAGAGCGAAAGCAGACTGCGGAAGAGGAGCACACAAGATGATGGAGCAGCAGACCGGCATTCAGGCACAGGGTGGAGGCTATGGACCGCCTCCGGGCGGCTACGGTCCTCCGGGCGGACAGCCCGGTGGGTACGGCGCGCCTCCCGGAATGCCTGGTGCTCCGATGGGACCCCCAGGTGGAATGCCGATGGCACCGCCCGGTGGCGGCATGCCACCCGGAATGGGAATGCCGGGCGGAGGCGGAGGTCCGCCGGACCTCGAGGCACACGTCAAGAAGTGGTTCACGCTGTCGATCGTCTCGATCTTCTGCGGTTGCGGCCTCCTCGGCTTGATCAACGTCTGGATGGCAATGCAAGCCAAGGACGCACTCGCCAAGGGTGACACGGCCACGGCTGCGGACAAGATCAAGACGGCGCGCATGTTGTGCATCGTCGGCTACGTCTTGCTCGGCCTGAACGTGGTTCTTGGTATCGTGTACGCCATCATCATGGCCGTCGCGATGAGCTGAGCACCGCGGGTAGTCGGATAGACAGCTCACGAATGGGGCGTCGCTCGAAAGGCGGCGCCCCTCAGTTTTTTGTGCGCCGTGGCTCGCTTTTTCCGGTGCGCACGAAACACGAGGTTCGGGCGCGGAAGTCGCGGTACCATCCGAGCTTGGGCGCACACCGTGCCCCCCTGACCCCGGTGGCGAGCATGTCGAAGTGGCGCTTTGCGTTCGGTCTGATTGGCGTGGGCGCCGTGAGCGCCAACGCGTGCGGTGGCGACGACGGGGGCACCGCGGGACCCAGCCTGGGGGGTAAAAACGGGGACGCTTCGCTCGACGGCAGCGCGGCCACGGGCGGCGGCGGAACCGGCGGCGGGGTCAACATCGATACCGGGACCGGCGACGAGTGCAGCGATCAGAAACCCTGTGACGCCGGGGTGTGCGTCAGCGGGAAATGCTGCGCCTCGGTCGAGCAAGCTTGTGGCAGCGCCTGCTGCGCAACCAGCGAGGTCTGCCTGTTCGAGCAGTGCATCGTTCCGGGCAAGTCGTGCCAGACCGCGAACGACTGCGCGACGGGTGAATACTGCGAGACGGCACTCGGGACCGCGCCGGCGGACGGCGGCGTCGCTGACAGCGGAGCGAGCGACGCGGCTTCGGTCTGCACCCAGCCGGTGCCGGCCAACGGCAAATGCGTGAAGCTGCCGCCCATCTGCGAGGGCGACGCCGGTGCACCCGACGGCGGTACCTGCGTGGAGAAGTGTGAATACCACCCACCAGCGGGCACCCTCTCGGCGGTCAAGAAGTGGCAGTGGGGCACGGATCAGGCGCCCACGCAGTTCCCAGCGTTCGCCGACGTCTGGTCGACGCCCACCGTCGCTCGCGTCGTCGACGCAAACTGCGACGGCAAGGTCGACGAGACGGATCCGCCGAACGTGATCTTCGTGTCGGGCGACGCGCAGAAGACCTGCTGTTCCTGCGGTAGCGCCACGCCAAGCACCTGCTTGACCGGAAAACTTCGCGTTCTCGACGGGCGCAACGGTCAGGAGATCTGGAGCCTCGCCAAAGGCAAGGCCGGGGCGCTCGGTTTTGCGGGCCTGTCGGTGGCCCTTGGCGACGTGGACGGGGATCAGAAGCTCGACATCGTCGCCATGACCGGCGACGGCTACATCGCCGTCATCGACAACCAGGGCAAGGTCCTCGGAGTGAGCGACAAACCCGTGGACAGCGCGGGTGCCGGCGCCTTCGGTTGGGGCGGAGGCATTGCCATCGGCGACATGGACGGAGATGGCGCCCCGGAGATCGCCTACGGCCGAAACCTGTTCTCGACCAAGGGCGGAGTCATCACTCGGCTGTGGGTCGGCACGGGTGGAAGCGGCGGGGCCGCCGCACGGGAGCTCTCGTTCTTCGTCGACCTGAACAACGACGGCAAGCTCGAGCTCTTGGCCGGCAACACGGCGTACAAGCTGGACGGCACGGCGCTCTGGACCACCGCCAGCGTCGGCAACGGCTTCAACGCCGTGGCGGACTTCGACGGGGACGGCAAACCCGAGGTCGTCGTGGTTCAGGCCGGCAAACTCTGGGTGCTCGAGGGAGCCACCGGGGTGATCGAGCTCGGTCCCCTCACCCTCCCGAGCACGGGCGAGGGCGGACCGCCCACGGTCGCTGACTTCGATGGCGACGGCAAGCGCGAGATCGGCGTCGCGCAGCAGGCGAAATACGCGATGGTCAAACCGGACTACGTCGGCAAGAAGCTGGACGTGGTCTGGACCGCACCCAATCACGATCTGTCCTCGAGTGTCACCGGCTCGAGTGTGTTCGACTTCGAAGGCGATGGCCGAGCCGAGGTCGTGTACAACGACGAGTGCTTCCTCTGGGTGTACGACGGGCAGACCGGCAAGGTGCTGTACGCCGCGCTCACGACGTCGTTCACCGCCACCGAGGCGTCGGTGGTGGCGGACGTCGACGGCGACGGACACTCGGAGATCCTGATGGTCTCCAACGGCGCCGATCCCAGCAGTGCCGGCTGGAAGTGCGACATGGCCCCGTGGAATCAGCCCGACGCCGCCAACAACCGCCCCGCATGGGTTCCTCCGGCGGGCAAACCCGCCTACCGCGGCATCACCGCCCTGGGCGACAAGGCCAACAGCTGGGTCGGGACCCGCACGGTCTGGAATCAGCACGCCTATTCAGTCTCGAACGTGTGTGACTCGCGCGACAGCGCCTGTGACCCACCGAACATCTACGGCTCGATCCCCAAGGCGCAGAAACCCAACTGGACCCAGCCCTGGCTGAACAACTTCCGACAGAACGTGCAAGACAAGGGGATCTTCGACGCGCCGGACGTGACCGTGAAGGTCGACGTTGCCTGCACGAACCCGATCGTCGTGCACGTGTCGGTGCGTAACATCGGACTCGCCGGGCTCCCTGCTGGTGTCACCGTCGGGGTGTATGTGGATGCCGGCGGCACCCAGACTCAGCTCGGAACGGTGATCACCACCAAGCCACTCTTGCCAGGTCAGACCGAGGTCATCGACTTCAGCGTGCCCGCGGGCGCGGCGAAGTCGAGCGACGGGTTCTTCGCCAAGGTGCTCATCGATCCGACCAACAAGACCTTCAACGAGTGCCGGGACGACAACAACCAGAGCGCCATCGTCAAAGCGAAATGTGGCCCGGCGTGAAACCCGGCCCGATCCGCGGTAGCATCAGCCCATGCGCCGCGTGGGTCTTGCGCTCCTCCTGATCGGGTTCGCCTGGCCCGCATGCGCCGCCTTCGACGGCGCCGAAGAATTGCTCGACGACGCCGGGTCGGACGCCGGCGTCGGGGGTAGCGGCGCTGACGCGGGGATCTCGGGCGCGGCAGGCTGGCCGGGCACCGGGTCGAGCCCGGGCAGCGGCGCCGCACCCGGTGGAGGTGGCCAGCCGAGCGGCGGCACTTCGAGTGGCGGCGGCGCTCCGAGCGGCGGCGGTGTCTCGAGCGGCGGCGGCGCACCCGGTGGCGGCGGCGTGCCAAGTGGCGGAGGTGGCACACCGAGCGGCGGGGCTCCCGGCGGCGGCGGCGTGCCGAGCGGCGGCGGCTCACCCGGTGGCGGCGGCGTGCCGAGCGGCGGCGGCTCACCCGGTGGCGGCGGCGCACCACCCCAGTGTGTGGGTGCGGCCGATTGTGCGGATGGCAACGCCTGCACCAACAACGCCTGCACCAGCGGCAAATGCGTCGCGACGTTCGTCAGCTCGGGCACCGGGTGCGGCAATAACACCGTGTGTGACGGCGTCGAGACCTGCGACGGGGCCGGCAACTGCAAGCCCGGCACTCCACCGCAGGTGAACGACAACGACGCCTGCACGATCGACAGCTGCGATCCGGTGACCGGGGTCAAACACACGGCCGTGAGCGTCAACGACAACGACGCCTGTACGACCGACAGCTGCAACGCGCAGAGCGGGGCGATCAGCCACACTCCCGTCAACATCGACGACGGCAACGACTGCACGACCGACAGCTGCAGCCCGACGACGGGCGTGAAACACACCTCGATTTCGCCCATTTCGCAGTGCGGGCTCAGCTGCCCCAGCGGCTATCACCCGGGCTCTTACAGCTACAGCTCGTCGTGCGGCGGCGGTTGTTGCTCCAACAACTCCGCCTCGTGTCAGTACAACTGTGGCAACAGCTTCTCGCAGTGCGGGCTCAGCTGCCCCAGCGGGTACCACCCGAGCTCCTACAACTACAGCTCGTCGTGCGGCAGCAGTTGTTGCTCCAACAACGCTGCCTCCTGCGGCAAGAACAGCGGGACCTTCAGTCAGTGCGGGCTCAGCTGTCCGAGCGGTTGGCACGCGACCTCGTACAACTACAGCTCGTCGTGCGGCAGCAGCTGTTGCTCCAACAACTCCGCCTCGTGCGCGCCGGACACTGGCACGAGTTTCTCGCAATGCGGCCTGTCGTGCCCCAGCGGTTACACCGCGCAGAGCTTCAGCTACAGCTCGTCATGCGGCAGCAGCTGTTGTTCCAACAACTCCGCCAGCTGCAAGAAGCTGTGAGCTCCTGCCCGCGGCCTCACTCGTAGGGATTCGCCTCGAGGCCCCCGCCGGCCGGTTTCCCGCCCGGCACGCCGCCGCCGGGTGGCCGCTTTCCGGCCGGAGCCGTGGGCAGATCCCCGGGTTTCACGGGCGCGCCACTGACGCTGCGCACGCGGATCGCCGTGTTGTCCTCGGGGGTGATGGTCTCGCTGATCTCGCTGCCATCGGCCAGGCGCACCAGCAAGGTCACACTGATCTTGGATCGCGGCAGCTCGAGCTCGGCGCTCTTGTCCTTGAACTCGACGTTGCTCACGCCCGGGCCGCGCACCTCCGAGATGTCGGTGTCGCTGGTGACCACGACCCGAACCCTGGCGCTCGGCTGAGCGGGCACAGCCGAGACCGGCGGCGCGGGGCGGTTCGCCGGGCTGGGCTCGACGGCCTCGACGGTCTTGGCCTCCTTCTGCCCCGTCATGAACGTCGCGAACACGACCAGCAGCCCGACTGCGATGGTGGCGAGCGCGCTGGCCAGCGCGACCAGTCCCATCTTCTTCTTTCGCTGATGGTAGGCCAGCTCTTCCGCCGTCACGGCTGGGACGATCTTCACGCTGTCGAGCGTGAGCGGCGCCGAGGTCCCTGCCGTCGAGCCAGTCCCCGAACCCTGAGTGTGGCGCGCGGCCGCGAAACCCGCTGCTTGCCGCGCACCCGAGAGCACCGCGGCGAGGGCCTTGCGTCGCTCGACGATCATCGCGCCGCAGAACTCGTGCACCAGGCGCGCCACCTCGGCGCTGCTCGACAGCTCCGCGTGGAGGTAGGCCCAGCTCTCGAGCGCCTCGGCGAAGGCGGCGGCGGTCGGCCAGCGATCGTTTGGGCTCACCGAGAGTGCCCGCATCACGATTTGATCGAGCTCCGGGGGAATGTTCGGGTCGACGCTGATCGGTCGGCGATAGTTGCCCTCGGCGACCTCGAGCAGGATCTGCGCGTCATTTTCGGCCAGGAACATCCGCTCCCCGACCAGCAGCTCCCACGCGACGATCCCCATCGCGAAGATGTCCACGCGCCGATCGATCGCTCCGCCCCGCGCCTGCTCCGGCGCCATGTAGCGAAACTTCCCCTTGGCCAGGCCCGTGGCGGTGTGCACCGAACGCTCCGCGGCCTTGGCGATCCCGAAGTCGGTGAGCCGCACGGTGCCGTCGCTGCCGAGCAAGAGGTTGTGCGGAGTCGCGTCGCGATGAACCACGCCGAGGGGCACGCCATCCATGTTCAGGAGCTCATGCGCAGCGTGGAGCCCGGCCAGCGAGTCCACGAGGATACGGATGGCCGCCGGGCGCGAGATGCGCTCGCCCCGCTTGCGCGCCGCCCGCATCACACCCGCGAGGCTCGGCCCGTCGACGTAGTCCATCACCAACAGGTGCTCGCCGCCGGCATCGTGCACGTCCTGGACGTTGACGACGTTGGGGTGCCGGATCAGGGACGCGATGCGCGCCTCGTCCATGAACGACGCGGCCAGCTCGGGATCCGCGCCGATGTGCGGGTGCATGCGCTTGATCGCAACCAAGCGCTCGAACCCACCGGCGCCGTGCTGACGGCCGACGTACACGGTCGCCATGCCGCCGGAGGCGACTTCGATCAAGAGCTCGTAGCGCCCGACCTGCTGCACCTGGGGTGCGCGCATTGCCGGCTGGGTGTGGGTGGGGCTCGACGGCTGAGCGTCCCGGGCATCGAGCGCCCGAGTCAGCTCGATCTCGCTCATCGTGAGCTCTTCCAGCGAAGCTGCGGCGTCGGGATCGAGGTCCGTGGCCATCAGAAGCGGCCCCGCGCGCCGACAAAGCCGGGGCCCAAGACGAGCGCCGTGTCTTCCGGGGCCGAGGCCGGCTGCTTGCGCCCTTTCCAGTTGGTGAAAAATACGCCGACGACGACCGTACTGACCCCGACCACGGCCGTCGTGCCGATCAGCAAGTTGGTCCGGCGTTGTTTGGCGCGGCCATCGTCCAGGCCGTCCGGGGTTGGGTTCGCGTCGTAGTCCTTCCGGGCGGAGTTGGTGTCGAGACCGCTCCACGCCGACACTCCGCCGAGCACCGCGGTGAGCCCCAGCCCGACGTAGAACAACGTCGGACCCATGCCCTTGTCACTGCCGGCGTCGCGTTCGACATCCGGTTTGGGCGCAGGCTCATCGGGCACGCCCTCCTCTTCCAGTCCGCTGGCCTTGTGTTTGGGCGGATCGATCGCGACCTTGACCACACTGCCGGCGACGATCGTCAGCTTGCGCTGCACGGTGCGATCGCCGAACTCACCGCTCACCAGGTGATCGCCAGGGTCGACGTAGGTCAGCTCCGATTCCAACGCCTTGCCGTCGATCTCGACGTTCTTGGCCCCGTGATCCATCACCTGGATGCGCCCGAGCTTGGGGATCAACTCGCCGATCAAGCCGTTGGCTTTTTCGCGCCGGGAGTCGTCTTCAGGGGCGTCGCGGAGATAACGCGCGCAGAGGTTGGCCGCCCGGGTCAGCTGCCCTGCCTTTTGATACGCGGTCGCAGCGTTGAACAGCGCGGCCGGATGCGGCGCGATCGTGTAGGCCTCCTCGAAGGCCCGGGCCGCGGCCGCATACTCGTGGCGCTTGAAGGCCTTCTCTCCGGCCTTGAACTTACGAGCCGCATCCGCCTTCGCAGCGTCGTCCGCCGCCCGCGCGGCGACGGGACTGCCCAAGAAGAGGGCGCCGGCAGTAACGGCGAGCGCTAGCTTGGGAAGGCGGACCACGGCGCGTCTCTCATCGTACCGCCCGCTCGTCAGGAGGGCCAGATGGGGACCCTGCGGCCCCGGCAGGCCGGGCAATTCGTGAGAGGAAACCCCGAAGAGCGCCGTTGTATTCGGCGCCGTGGCTGAGGTTGATGATGTGCCCCCCCCCTGCGATCTCGACCCACTCCGCGCCCGGAATGCGCTCGGCGAGCACCCGACAGGGAGCGAGGGACGCGCTGTCGAGGGAGCCGACGACGACCAACGTCGGAATGGCCAGGCCCGGCAACTCTGGCATCGAGGCCGGTCCCGGCTGCACGGCGATCAGCTCTCGCAGCGTGTTGACCAACCCGTGCGGCGAGTGCTCGATGAACCCGCGCCGGATCAGATCGGCGGTCTTGTCGTCGAAGCGCCGCCAGATCAACTCGGCGCCCGCCGACTCGATGCCATGCTTCTCGATCGCGTCCGCGAAGCCGAGGGCCCAGGGCACGTGCGCCGGCTCTTCCACGGCCCGCGGAAACGCCGACAGCACGAGACCCGAGACCCGCTCGGGATGTGAGATGGCGAACCGGAGGGCGACGCCCGCCCCCATGCTGAGACCTCCAACGATGGCCCGCGCTGCGCCGACTCGGTCGAGCACGGCCAGGACGTCTGCGACAAAACACTCGGGTTGGTAAGCCTCGGCGTCCCGCGGGGCCGAGCTGCGAGCGTGCCCGCGCGCGTCGAACAAAACGACGCGATTTTCCCTCGCGAGGGCGCGGGCTTGGGGGCGAAAGTTGCGCGCGCTCCCCCCGAAACCGTGTCCCAGGATCAGCGTGGGACCCGCGCTCCCCCAGACCTCGGCGTAGATCGAGTGCGCACCGGACTCGACGCTGAGGCGCTGCGGCGCCGTCACAGCGCAGCCTCGTACAGGGCCAAGACGTCGTTCGCATCCGGGAAGCGCGGCGTCCCCGACAGCGCGAAGTCAGCCATCGCGTCTTCGACCCGCGTGGGCACCCGCTCGCGGACCACGCCGAGCGCGGTGGCGGTTCGGGCCGTACCGAGCCGCATCGACAGTCGCTCGACCTCGTTGGTGGCTCGGATGGCGTTCTCGGCGTCGCTGACGCCGGGTGCCGCCACCCCCAGCGCGATCGCGAGCTGGGCGTAGCGCGCCTCACAGGCGCGCGCCAGACGCTCGACGCTGCCGCAGCCGAAGTGTGTCCGCACACCCGGGCGAATTTCGAACACGTTATCGCTCAGCATGCGCGCCAGAAAATCAAAAATCGTCGAGCCGCAGCATACTGACATCTCGGGCCCATCAAGTCGACGATGGGGCTTGACCCTCGGAGCCACCGTCCCTATTCGGCTGACTCCGCCTTGATGCCCGAACCCAAGCTGAACCCGCCGCAGCGCGCCGCCGTGACCACGCTGTCGGGGCCGCTGCTCGTGCTCGCCGGCGCCGGCACCGGCAAGACCCGCGTGATCACCTTCCGCATCGCGGCGCTGATAAAGAGCGGGATCAAACCCAGTCGCATCCTGGCCGTCACCTTCACCAACAAGGCCGCGCGCGAGATGAAAGAGCGCGCGATGGCCCTGATCAAGACCAAACGCCGGCGCGGCGAGGCCGGCCCCGAGATCTCCACCTTTCACTCCTTGTGTGTGCGCGTGCTCCGGCGGCACGCCGACAAACTCGGCTACCCCAAGGAGTTTTCCATCTACGACCGCGGTGATCAGGAGACGGTCGCCCGCTCCGCCTTGCGCGACATCCGGGTCGGACACGAGAAGCTGCGCCCCGGAGATCTGATCGCCGCCATCAGCGCTTGGAAGGGCACCTCCACCCGGCCGGACGCCGCGGAGGAGACCGCCGAGAACGACAAGGCCCAGCTCGCGGCCATGGCCTACCGTCGTTACCAGGAGCACCTGCGCACCAGCGGGGCGATGGACTTCGACGACCTCTTGCTCAAGACCGAGGAGCTGTTCGCGCGCTTCCCCGAGGCGCGCTTCGCCGAGGCCACTCGCTTCGACCACCTCCTGATCGACGAGTACCAGGACACCAACGGCCTGCAGTACCGCATCGTCAAGGCGCTCGCCGACCGGCATCGGAATCTGTGTGTGGTCGGCGATGACGACCAATCGATCTACGGCTGGCGCGGCGCGGAGGTCACCCACATTCTCAGCTTTCAGCGCGACTGGAGCGACGCCAAGGTGGTGCGGCTCGAGGACAACTACCGCTCGCGCGCACCGATCCTCGCCCTCGCCAACACCCTGATCCGCCACAACACCACGCGCCACGACAAGGTGCTCAGGCCATTTCGCGAAGGCGGCGAGCCACCGCGTTTCATCCGCTTCGAAGACGAGACCAGCGAGGCCGAGAGTGTGGTCCGCGAGATCAAGTCGCGCATCGACCCGGAGAAGTCCGATCGCGTGTCACCCAGCGACATCGCCATCTTGTTTCGCACCAACGAACAACCCCGGGCGTTCGAGCTGGAGCTGCGAAGAGAGCGAGTTCCGTATCAGCTGGTCGGTGGCATGAGCTTCTACGACCGCAAGGAGATCCGGGACGTGCTCGCCTACCTGAAGGTGCTGGCCAACCCCTCGGACGAGGTGTCCCTGCTCAGGATCTTGAACACCCCACCCCGCGGCATCGGCGCGAGCACGGTCGAGGTCTTGCTCGAGCAGGCCGTGGCGGCCGGGCAGCCGCTGTGGTCGGTGTTGCCCGAGGCCATCGCGAGCGGCGACATTCCCCACTACGCCGGCGAGCGCATCGAGGCCTTTCGCCGCATGATCGAGGGCTTTCGCCAGCGCCTGGGGCAGGAGCCGCTCGGCGAGCTGGTGCGCGAGCTGATCAGCACCGTCAACTACAAGTCGGAGCTCGAGCGGGTCTACAAGAACGCCGGGGACGTCGAGGCCCGCTGGCAGTCGCTCGAGGAGATGGTCAACGCCGTCGCTCAGTACGAGGCCCGGGAGGAACAGCCGTCTCTGCTCGGTTTTCTGGAGGTCACGACGCTGGCCGGGCGCGAGGATCAGAAGGATGACCAGAAGGACAAACGTCAGCTTCACGCCATCACTCTGATGACGCTGCACAGCGCCAAAGGGCTCGAGTACCCGCACGTCTACATGGTCGGCATGGAAGAGGGCCTCTTGCCGCACAGCCGTTCGATCATCGACGGGCGCAGCATCGAGGAAGAGCGGCGGCTGTGCTATGTCGGTGTCACCCGGGCCAAGGACAACTTGAGCCTGACCCTGTGTAAGACCCGGATGAAATGGGGCAAAGCCCGGGCGCAGATCCCGAGTCGATTCTTGATGGAAATGCGCGGCGAGACCGAGAAGGCGCGCCGCGCAGCCGAAGCGGCGGAGGAGCTGTTTCGAGGCGAGGTCCACAGCGACGAGGCGACACCGGCGGTCGAACAGCCGGCAGCCGAGGGCGCGGCCGAGCCCGCGGCCCGGAAGAAACGCAGTTCCACCGGCACGAAGCGGCGCACGAAGAGCCGCGAGGCTTGAACCCGAAAGGCAGTTGAACATGGGGATCTCAGTCGTCACCGGCGCAAACCGCGGCATTGGCCTCGAGCTCTGCCGGCAGCTCCGCGCACGCGGCAAAGACGTCGTCGCGGTGTGCAGACAAAGCTCAGCGGAGCTCGACTCGCTCGGAGCACGGGTCGAATCGGGGATCGACGTCACCCAGGCCGACGCTCGGGCCAAGCTGGCCGAGCGGCTGGCGAAGGATGAGATCGAGCTCCTGATCCAGAACGCCGGCGTGCTCTTACCCGACAGCCTGGAGAACCTCGAGCTCGAGAACGTGATGCGGCAGCTCGAGCTGAACGCCGTCGCCCCGCTGTTTCTCACCCGCGCGCTGGCGGGCCGAATGGCCAAGGGCAGCAAGGTGGCGCTGATCACCAGTCGTATGGGGTCCATTGCCGACAACGGCTCGGGCCGCTTCTACGGTTACCGCATGAGCAAGGCGGCGCTGAATGCGGCCGGCGTATCGCTGGCGCGAGACCTCGCTCCGCAAGGTATTGCGGTGGCGATCCTGCACCCCGGCTCCGTGCGCACGGAGATGACCTCGGGGCACGGCATGATCGATGCGGAGGAGTCGGTCCGCGGCCTGCTCGCCCGCATCGACGAGCTCGAGCTCGGCAACACTGGCCGATTCCTGCACCAAAACGGCGAAACCTTGCCCTGGTGAGCGCATGAACACGGGGCGCACTTCGGGCTCGGACGTCCTTCGGCACCTGCTCGTTGCGGCGCTCTGGGTGGCGGCGTTTCGCCTGGTGGCGGAGCACGCGGTGCGCCTGATCCCGCTGGCAGTGGCGCGGCAACTCAGCCTGCAGACCTACCTGACGTTGGCGCAGCTCGTGACCGCGGGTCTTGGCCTGGGCCTCGCCGCGCTCGTCCTACCGCGGCCGCGCGCTTCACTCGGCCTCGAGGCCGCTCCCGCCCGTCGACTCCTCGTGCTGACCTTCAGCGCCGTCGCCGTGTACGTCGCGGCGAGTTATGCCGCCATCTACGCCGCCTTGCCGACGCTGCTCGAGGAGCTGCGCGCCGGTGGTCGGCAAGCGGTGCAGCAGTCGAGCGGCGAGTTCGGCCGCGAGCTGGTCGGCTCGGGCCTGCTCTTGGCCATTGTCTGGGGTGTAGTGGTCTCGCCCGTCTGCGAGGAGCTGATGTTCCGCGGTGGTGTGTGGTCCGCCGCGCAGACGGGCATCAACGCGCTCCGGGAGCGGCTGGCGCGGCCCGAGCTCGCAGCGAGCTCGAACGCCCTTCCCGAGGGGGTGCTCGAGACGGGCTCGGGGCTCAAGGCCTGGCGGATGCTGTCGGGCGGTCTCCTGGGCGGGGGTCTTGCCACGCTGGTGAGCGCGGCGGTCTTCGCCGCCATGCACGCGGACATGCCCGGCGGCCTCGGGATCGTGCGCTGGGTCTCGGCGCTCGGACTGGGTCTCGCCGCCGGCACGGCGCGTCAGCTGAGCGGCGGGGTCGCCGGCGCCATGGTCGTGCACGTCGTGTTCAATCTGTGTGCCCTGGCCACCACCCGTCGCTGGCTCGTGGGCGAGACCTTCGGTCAGAAGCTGGGAGTGCCGACGCTGCTCTCGCTGATCGCCGCGATCGCCGGCGTGGCTGCGCTCGGGATCGCCCTCAGCGGCCGACGACGCCGCTCTTCGTGAGCACAACGTCGGCACACAGCCCGAGCACGTACAACATGCCAAAGCGGCGGGTGTGGTGGAAGGCAAAGGCCACGAACCACAGCGGCCAGATGTTGGGCGGGAACTCCGGCGGCGGCTGGGGAGGGCGTTTCGCCCGGTACGCCTTGGTCAAGAGCAGGAAGGTCGGAGCCGCGACGAACACGATCAACATCACCGGCGAAAGGTAGCGCGTCACGATCATGTACAAGACCAGCGCGTACTGCGCGAAGACCATGCCGATGGTGGTGTAGCGGGAGATTGACTCACCGAGCAGCACCGGCAGCGTGCGGATGCCCTTCCCCTGATCGGCCTCGAGCTTGTCGATGTGTTTTCCAAACAGCACGGAGGTCGCGCCGAGGGCAAACGGCAGGCTGGCAAGCGCCACGTGCCAGTCGAAACGCCCCGTCACTACGTAGTAAGTGCCGCCGACCATGAGGGGCCCCCAAACGACCAGGACCGCGGGCTCCCCCATGCCGATGTATTTCAGCGGCCAGGTGTAAAAGAGCACGAAGAAGATGCCGACGCCGAACAGGGTCAGGGTGATCTGCCCGCGCTGCGACACCAAGAGCGCGCCGGCGGCGAGGGCAACCAGCCCGGTGAACGCGATGTACACGAGCACCTGCCGGACGGTCATCAAGCCGTGTTCGAGGGGCTGCGGCCCGTACTGCGTCCGGAAGTAGTTCCCTTTGTCGACGCCCTTCTTGTGGTCGGTCAGATCGTTGATCAGGTTGTTGGTCGCGTGCGCAAAGGCAAGCCCCACGGTGCACAGCCCCCAGAGCACGGCGTCGAACGCCCCGTCTCGATACGCCAACAGTCCCGCGATGCCGCTGGCGATCACCGTCATGATGATCACGGCGGACCGCGTGGCGATGAGCCAACGGCTCACCACGTCGAGGGTTGCCCACTCTTCCTTGCTGACGCGGGGGATCACGCTGAGCGCGCGTCCCCACATGGCGACGTTCATGTCCCGCGAGGCCTCACAGTTTTTCCAACTCGGAGTCGATCTGGTCGTCGTAGGCGTCGCGCTTGCGCGGCTTTTTCCCGGCGCCAGCGTCCTCGTCGAGACGGTTTGCCTGATCGGCCTGAGCGCGTCGTCGCCACCTGAGCAGCATCGCGCCTGCCCCGATTCCGGCCGCGCCGAACGCGAGTGAGAGCAGCACGCCGACGTCCTTCAGCGGGTTGCCTGGCGGCACTGCCAGGATGCGCTCGCCGTAGCGGCGCACGAAGTCCGCCTGGATCGCGTCGGCGGATTCCCCCGCCAAGAGGCGCCTGCGAAGCTCACGCCGGAGATCGTTCGAAATGGGCGACCCGTGGATGTCCAGGGTCTGGGTCCAGCAGCACGGCCCGAGGATGCGTCCCTCGAGCGCGGCCGCGCCCTCCACGGGCGCGCTGAAGTCCGACTGGGCTGCCGACTCGTGCTCCTCGTCGGCGGCGGCGAAGGCGCTCGTTGCAGCGAGCGCGAGGGCAAGGATGGCGCCCGCGGAGATGGCACGGCCGATTGGCATGGGCAGAATCTGGCGCGGTTCACCCTGGCCGTCCAGGCTCGAACGGGGTTCTGGAGTGCCGGTGGCGGTTTGTAGCGCGCAGCCTGGCCCCGATGCCCCGGATCCAGCAGCGGGCGCTGCCTTGCGTGAGCGCCCGGCGTGCGATAATTCGCTCGGACATGAGCCCCCGAGCCCTGCTGCTGGCGACGGCCCTGGCCGCCCTCGCGTGTGAGTCGACCCCGGTGGAACCCGCACTAAACGCAGGTGCTCCCCCGGCTGCGACCACCAAGACCGCCGCTGCCGAGACCAAGACCTATGGCGCCGCCATCGCGCCGGCCGCGCCCGTTCAGCTGGGGGAAGTGCTCGGCAAACCCGAATCGTACGAGGGCAAGACGGTCGTCGTCGAGGGCGAGGTCCGACGCGCCTGTTCTCGGAAGGGCTGCTGGATGGAGCTCGCGGAGAGCACGAGCAACGAAGCACGGGGCGCCCGCGTGACGTTCAAGGACTACGGGTTCTTCGTCCCGACCAACTCTGCTGGAGCCCACGCCAAGCTCGAGGGCGTGGTGAATGTGCAGACCATGAAGAAGGGCCACGTCGAGCACCTCGAAGAAGAGGGCGCCAAGTTCGCCAACAAGAATCCGGACGGAACGGTGCGCGAAGTTCAGTTCGTGGCGACCGGCGTCGAGCTCACTCGCTGAGCGTCCCTCGCGTCAAGGTTTGGGGATGCGCAGGGTCTTGCTGATCATCGCGCTCCCGCTCACGAAGTACATCAGAGCGAGCGGGTGGAACACGAAGCCAGCGAGCTCGAGCTGGCCGAAGGGTAACGCTGCGCCGATGCGCCCTTCTTTGGCCAGGAACGCCAGCACCATGACCAACACCATGCTGGTCGGGATCGGGGTTCCCTCGAAGTAGCGGACCTTCCCGCTCTCGTCGCTGAGCTGGTCGGCCGTGGCGTTGTACCGCGCCAGGCGGCTGATCCCGCAGCCGACGAAGTAGACCAGCACCGCGGCGTCGACTCCGCCCCGCATACCGACGGCAAACGCCAGCGCCGCGGGAGCCACGCCAAACGAGATCAGATCCGCGAGCGAGTCCAGGTCAGCACCGAGCGCCGAATTCTTGCGCCGCCAGCGCGCGACGCGGCCGTCCAGGAAATCGAACACCATCGCGAACGGCAAGAGCCCGAAGGCGAACCACAGGAAGCGTGGAGCTTGGGTCTCGAGGTACTTCATGACCGACAGCACGCTGGCCATGCCTGCGAACCCGTTGCCGAGGGTGATCAAGTCGGCCAGACTGAACTCCCTCAGCATGCTGAAGTGACGGCGGGCCTTCTGGTCCGGCCGCGGTCCCGCGCGCTGGCTGTCGGGGTTCGACACGAGCGACTCCTTCAGCACGACCGGCGGGCGGGCGAAAGGCCGTTCGGCGGCCAGGGATTCTCCGGGCGTTTGCCGCGACTTTCCAGGATTTGCGCCGGGCCACGCCGCCGGCGGCTTGGAATCCACCAAGCCTTTCCCCTCGCAGGCCGGGTTGTGCTAGCGCTGGGGCCGCCCATGCGACGGATTGTGCTCCTCCTCCTCTGTTTCTGCTTCGTCTTCGCCCTCTCCGGTGAAGCGGGCGCCGCGCAGCGCACCCACGTGATTGGCAAGGGACACACCCTCGGCAAGATCGCCAAGCGCTATCACGTGAGCATCGACGACCTGTGCAAGGCGAACGGCATCGACCGCAAGGCACGGCTCAAGGTCGGCGAAAAGCTCGTCATCCCCGACGCCGACGACGACAAAGCCACTGGGGACACCAAGGAGGCCAGCGCGTCGGATGACGCCGCGGACGATTCCGACGAAGAGGACGAAAAGCCGAAGAAGCCCGCGAAGGCCGAGACCTCGAAGGAAGACCGCGGTGACGCCGCAGAGGACAGCGATCCAAAGAGCCGCAGCTTCGGCAGGGACGGAATGCGCATCCTCGCAGTGCCTGGGCACGAGGACGCTTATTATTACGAACCGGTGGGTCCGGGCCGCAAGGGCATGAAGCCCGTGGTGATGTATCTGCACGGTCGCGGGGGCAGCCCGCTCAGGGATTGCCGGCGTTGGGCGCCCGTTGCCCGCCGCTTCGGCTGGCTGGTGTGCCCGAGCGGGCCGAGCGCCCACGGCGACGGGCGCGACTGGAGCAACAACTGGTACAGCGGGCAGCAGATAACGCTGGCCACCCTGAAGGCGCTACGCAAGGAGCATGGCCGCCGGGTTCAGCTGGTTGGCAACACCCTGATCGGATTCAGCGAGGGGGCCTACGTCGCGCTCAACGTGGGAGTGCGTGAGCCGCGGACGTTCAACCGCTGGTTGATCTTGGCGGGCAACACCTCCTACTGGGGAGGTTCGGGTCTCGAGGAGCTCAAGAAGAGCGCGGCGGCACTCAAGCGTGTGTACTTGATCACCGGTGAAGCCGACAGCGTGATCGAAGGCACTCATCAGCTGGAGGAGTGGCTCGAACGACACAAGGTCGCCACCCGGGTCTCGACCCCGAAGGACATGGGCCACGAGGTGCTGCTGGAGAAAAAGAGCGGCATGTACCGCGCCGCGCTGCACTGGCTCGATCGCGGGGCCGGCGGCTCCAAAGGCGCCCGACGGAGCAAAAAGGCCGCCGCATCCAAGGCCGCGCGCAAGCGCTGAGCGCGCCGGCGGGGCTGCTCGAAGTCAGTGCCAGGCGGCCGCGGTCTGGACGGGTTGACCCGTCTTGTCGTGGGTCGCGACCAGGCGCTCCGCATCCTGCATGCAGCTCGTGCAGGACGGAAATTGCGAGCCGTGATCACAGGTGATCACGGTGGCGGTCGCAGGCGAGCCGCTGAACTCCTCGCCATCGATGTGGCGCCCGCACGCAATGCAGTGAATGTGCTGCGACTTGGTGTTGGGGCCAGGTCGGTGGGTGGGATCGAGAGCCTTCTTCTCGCGCTTGGTGAGGCGCTTCTGCCGCTTCATTGGGGGACGCCATCAGAGCCGACCCCAGCCGCATCGTCAAGCGGGCTCAAGCGCCGTCCAGCTCGGCAAGCAGCTGCCGGGCGAGGTCGTGTTCGGGATTGTCGCTGAGCGCCTTGCTCGCCAGCACCCGCGCGCGCCGGGGGTCACCCGCGCGCTGCGCAAGGAGCGCGAGCTGGTACTGGGCATGAGCCTTCATTTCGACGCTGACCGCCTCGCCGTCTTCTTCGTCTCCGGGTCGCAACATCGTCACACCACGGAACGCCCGACCCGCGACCTCGAGCTCGTCCATGTCGAGCGCGAGTTGCCCGAGCTCCATCGCGAGCACGCCATTTTTCATGTCCATCTCGAAGGCCTTGGTCAGCGAACCCAGCGCGTCGGACAAGAATCCCTCAGCCAGCTGGATGCGGCTGATTTCCCGGTAGATCGGCCCGAGCTCTTTGGACCTTCGGCCGCGGTAACCCGCGATCACCTCGGACAAGAGCGCCATCGCTTCTTCCGCGCGCCCGACGGCCGCATACGCGCGGGCTGACAGCACGGCGCCATCGACGCTATCGGGGCTGATCCCCCGCGCCACCTCGAGCACTTCGAGCGCGCGCGCCGGCTCCGTCGGGCATCAAGAGCAAGTTCCCGGCCTGCAGCAACAGCTCGAACTTGCGGGTCACTTGCTGTTCGTTCGCGGCCTCGTCGAGCACGAACTGGGCGAGCTCGCGGTTGTCACCAATGGCCTCGTAGAGCGCGCGCAGACGCTCCCTGAGCCGCGGTTCGCTCGGCGCTAGTTTGCGAGCGCGCTCGAGTCCGCCGCGGGCGTCCCCGAAACGACCCGCCCTCTCACACGCATCCGCCAGCGCGAGGGCAGCGTCCGTCAGAGCCTCCCCTTCCTCGATGGCGATCAGCTTTCGATACGCCATGCTGGCCGCGTCCCAGCGCTCGGCGCCGGCCTCGAGCTCCGCCAGGCGTCGGACGAGCTCGCTGTCCTTCGGCAACTGTTTGCCGAGCTCGACCAGACGCAAGCGGGCACCATCGACGTCACCCGACTGAACGAGCACCTCGGCCAGCCTGAGGCCGAGGGTGCGCGCCGAGTCCGCCTCGGCGCGGGCCACGGCCCGATCGAGCGCGGCGACCAGATCGTAGGCCGCATCCGGATCCACCAAGAACGCGCGCTCGAGCGCCGCGACCGCCTCGTCGTCCCGCCCAACATCCGAGAGCAGCGCAGCCCGCGCGCGGTTGACGTCGGGCGCGTCCGCCAGTTCTTCGGGCAGTTCCCCGAGCACCTCGAGCGCCGCCTCGGACTCCCCTGCTCGTTGATGGGCCTCGATCAGTCGCCCGAGCAGCTCGCGGTCGTCCGGAACCACGCGCACGGCTTCGCGCAGCACCCGCGCGGCTCCGGCCCAGTCTTCGCCAGCCGCGTAGCGCTCGAGCAGCGGATCACGTAGCTCGGCGGTGGTCGGGCTGGCGACGAACCCGAGCTCCAGCGCCCGCTGCGCCGCCGGCTCGTCCGCCTGTTCCGTCCGCAAAGTCAGCAGGCGCAGCGCGATCTCGACTGCGGCCTCTCCGCGCTCGATGGCCAAGAGTGCCTCGAGCACGTCGGCAACGACGTACGCATCGTCTCTCATCTCGGCCAGCCGCAGCACTGCGCCGAGCACATCGGCGCTGCGTTTGTCCCATTCGAGCACCGCCACGTAGACGTCGTAGGCGTCATCGGTCCGGTCCTGGGCCTCGAGCAATCGGCCGAGCCGCGTCGAATACGCAACGAGCTTGGTGATGTCCTGACGGTCCTTGGCGGTGTCGATCTGCGTCGACAGGAGCACCACCACCTGATCGGTCGAGCCCTCCGCCTCGAGGATCCCGAGCAGGCGCTCCGCGGCGCGCTGCTGCGTCGGATCCTCGTCCAAGATCTCCTGCAAGATCGTGGTTGCGTCCAGAGACCGGCCCTCGTCCAGCAGGATCTCGGCCTGCTCCAGCCGCAGCTGGGCGCGGTCGTCACGCTGCTCGACCAACGGCACCGTCTGCTCGATGAGGTGCACGAGCTCCTCCGTTGCCCCGAGCTTGCGGTAGACCGCGGCCAGCGGCTCCCAGACCTCGCGGTCCGCGGGATCGTCCTCGGCCAGCGCCTCGTAGATGCGCCGGGCGCGGGCCGCGTCGTCGGCGTCAGCCAGCGCCCGCCGCGCGACCGAGAGCAAGAGCGCGCGAGACTCGTCCGGCGGCAGTTGCTTCGACGCGAGCTCCCGCAGCTGAAGGGCGCGTTTCAGCTCACCCGCCTCGTCACACAGGGCGGCCAGCTCACACAGTGCCCACGCCGCATCCCGCTCCGACAGCCCGGTGCCGCCATCTTTCAGCGCCGTCTCGAGCAACGCCCGGCTGAGATCCGCGCGATCGAGGTGCTCCGCGAGGTTGACCCCCTCACGCAGCGCCTCGGGGTGCACCCCCGGCAACTGCACGACCATCCCCAGAGCTTCGATCAGGGTCGCATCGTCCGCCTTGGCCCGGGCAATGCGCTCGAACAACTGCACCAGCGCCTCGTCCCCCGCGCGCTCGGCGATCGCAGAGCGCAGCAGTCGCTCGGCGCGTTCGAGATCCGGCGCGAGCTCCAGCGCCCGTTCCAGCACCTCGAGTCCCCGAGACACCGTGGGTGGATCCGCCAAACGGATCTCGGCGAGGCGATAGAAGGCATCCGCCTCGACGGACGCAGCTCCGCTCGATAGCGCCGCCGACACCCGTCGCTCGAGCACGTCGGCCTCTGCGCTGGCGTCACCGAGCCAGTCGTAGACGCGACCCAGAGCAGCCCAGGCGTTGTCGTCGACGGCGGCGGCCTCGTCCAGACCGCGGTGAATGACCTCGGCCCGCTCGCGAATGCGATCCTCTGCGGCGCGCGAGCCCCCCAGATGCTCCGCGTGCAAGAACGCCAGATCGGCCAGGGCCCGCGCCGCTTCCGCCGGGTCCTCTGCGCGCGTGAGGCGGGTTTCCAGCGCGCGGGCCAAGAGATCATAGCGGTCGCGAGCGCGCAGAGCGGCCTCGAGGCAGTCGGCCTCGCGCTGATTCTCCAGCGCCGCCTCGAACGCGGAGTCCACGAGCTCCGCCGCGCGCACGGCGTCGTCGCCGCGACCAGCGATCTCGGCCAGATCGAGCAACGCTTCGGCGCGGCTCGGCGCATCCTCGTCATCACGTCCGAGCACCAAGAGCAGGGCGCGGTACTGTTTCTCTGCCCGGTCGAGCTGGCCCTCTTCGAAGGCGAGCTTGGCGAGCGCCTGCAAGATCCCGGGGTGGGCGGGATCGATCTTGTTGGCGAGATCGAGCTCGGCGATGGCCTCGGCGCGGCGGCCCGCGGCCAGGGACACCCGCGCGAGCTGAAAATGCACCAGCGCCCGGTCCTTCGGTTTGCGAGTGCCATACTGTTCGAGCTGCGACCGAAGCACCACGAGCGCGTCCTCGAAACGGCCCGCCTTGCTGAACGCCGCCGCCAGTCCCAGGCGCAGCGCCGGTTCGTCCGGGGCGAGCTCGATGGCCTGCTCCAGCAACGGCACTGCGGCCTCCGGCTGGTTCAGTCGGTCGAGGTGGATGCGGGCGGTCTCTTGCAGCAACTTGAGGCGCGCCTTGGCGTCCGGGGCGCGCGCGGCCTCCGTAGCCAAGAGCTCGGCGAGGGGCCCGAACGCGCGCTCCGCCCGGTACAGCTCGGCCAGGCGCTGCCGAACCGCCCCGGCATCGAGCGCAGTCGATGCCGCGTGCTCCAGGCGCGCCCGCGCGAGATCCTTCTGCCCTGCGGCCAGGTAGGCCTCGGCGAGCTGGAGCGCGCGAGGCGCGAGCCCGTCGCGACTGGACCGCTCGCACAGCTGCTCGAGCGCCTTGGCTGCTTCCTTCGGACGCCCGTGGGCGCTGTGGATGCGAGCCAGTGATTCGAGCGCGGACTCACTACCGAGCTCGGCGGCTTGTTTGTGATTCTCCAGCGCACGCTCCGGGCTCGCGAGCCGATTCTCCGCGATGTCGGCGGCTCGTGCGTAGAGCGCGGTCGCAGCCCCGACGTCACCGAGACCCGCGCGCGCCTGCGCCTGGATCTCCCACAGCTGAGCGATCTCCTCGTCGAGCTTCTGCTCCTCGAGCAAGAGTGAAAATCGAGTGACGGCGCCCTGAGCCACCCGATCCGCGGGCTCTTCGGCGAACAGCCGCCGGAACAGCACGAGCGCGCGAGCGCCGTCCCCAAGCTGATCGGAGCAAAGACAAGCTGCGTCAGCCAGCAGTTGGCGCCGCTCGAGCTTCGGAAACGGTAGGTCGGCGCCGCGCAGGTAGAGCTCGACGACGGCGGCGTGTTCGGCTTCGTCGGTCAGACGCCGGCTCAGTGCTTCGAGGGTGAGGCGCGCTGCTTTGCTCGCCTCGGCGCCCGCGTTTGATTCGACGCCTTCGAGCCAGGTCGTAGTCGCGGCCTGAAGCAGGGTCTCGGCCAGCAACTTGGCGCGCTCGCGCTCCGCAGGCGCCTCCAGTACCGACAACGCCTGGGCCCAGGCATCCGCTGCGATGAACGCAGCCAGGGCTTGCTCCAGCTCGCCCGTGTGCTCGAGATGAATGGAGCCGAGCTCGACCCGAAGCGCGGTCCGGCGCGCGCGGTCTTGTTCGAGCTCCGCCTCTTCCTCGGCCAGAGCGCTAAGCTCCTCGAAGCGAGCGGCGGTGCGCAAGAGCTGCGACAGGACCTCGTAGCTCTCGGGATCAGCGCCGAGCTCGGCACGCAGCGCCCGCCAGGCAGCGATGGCTTTGTCCGTATCACCCAGCTGATCACCCCAGAGGCGAGCAACGAAGGTTCGATCGCGGCGCGCAGCGTCCGGCGCCGAAAGCGCCGCGCGCGCTTCGAGCACCAGAATGAGCTCGGACCAGCTACCGGACGCTGCCACCGCGTCGGCGAGCCCGTCCAGCGCCTCCATGTCTTTGGCGTCGTCGGCCAGTCGAGCGCGCCACGCCCGCACCGCGCGCTGCCAATCTCGAAGCACCTTGCCAGCCACGCGGGCGGTGGCTCCGAGCGCGGCCTTGCGGCGCTCGGGAGCGGTCTCGAGCTCGGCCAACTGTTCCAGCACGTCCGCGCGCTCGGCGCCGCGCGCTGCCGCGTCGAGCAGCGGGTCCAGCTCGCGCGCCGCCAAGAGAGCGCGCTCTTTGTCCTCTTTCGCCTCCGACAGCACGCGCTGAAAGAGCTCGATCGCTCCGGCGGCGTCCCCAAGCTCCGTGCGGCGTGCCTCCGCGGCCTCCAGCAGCAGGTCGAGTCGGACCGAAGGTTCAGCCGCGCCATCCGCGATCCCCGCCAAGAGCTCCGCTCGCCGCTGGTGGTCTCCGAGCTTCGACGCCAGCTCGGCCAGTCGCTGCCGGTGCTCCGCCACCTCGGGTTCGATGGCCGCCAGCTGGGCCACACCCTCGAACGCGCCGCTGAAGTCTCCCATGCGCTCCACGCGCAGCTCGATGATCTCCTGCAGACGCGCGACTCGATCGGCGGCGGTGTCGGCCAGCTCCAGCTCGATCTCGAGCATGCGTGCCACGTCGCCGACTTGGTCGGCCGCCTCATAACGCTTGCGCAAGAGCTCGGCCGCCGCGTGCCGCACACTCTTGGCCTTCTTCTTCTTCTTCTTGGACTCTTCGTTGGGCGCGAGAGACTCCCGGGACGACGGCAGCGCAACCAGTCGTTCGAGCAGCTCGGGCAGCTCGGCACGCTGGGGGTCCGACTGCAGTAGTTTGTCGAGCAATCCGTAACATTCGACCGGATCACCGACGTCGAGCCACAGCTGGGCGACTCGCACCAAGAGCTCCGAGCGACCGCCGTTGCTCGCGTCAGCGAGCCGGCGCGAGAGCAACTTGATGAGCGGCTCCGTCCGCTCCTCGCGTTCGTAGAGTCGCTCCAGGGACGCCTCGATCCGGGCATCCCCAGGCGAGAGCTGGTCCAGGCGTTCGAGGTAGTCGATGGCGCGGTTTGCGTCGTTGGCGAAATCCTTCGCCGCCATCGAGGCTTCGCGCAAGAGATCCGCCTGGCGCTCCTGGTTCGATTCACGCTCGAGGGCGCGGTCATACAGCTCGAAGAGCGCTGGCCAGCGCGCCGTGCTGTTGAATGCGAGCTTCAGTCGATCGAAGGCCCAGTCCGCCGCTGGGCACAACGCCAGCACTCGGGTCAAGAGCGCGACCACCCGCTCGGGATCGTCGAACCACTCTTCGTTGAACTCGATGAAGCGTCGCCCGAGCTCCTCTGCGATCTCGGAGCTCAGCTCGCCGTCCAACACGCGACCGTAGGCTTCGGCCACCGGGTCGGGACGATTGAGTCGCCGCGCGACCTTCTCGGCGGCCTCCCACAGGTCGAACTGCGCCGGGTCCTCTTGGGCGCCATTCAGCGCGACTTCGAGCGTCGACTCGTCGTCGTCTTCGACGGACTCGAGCAGCTTTCGGAACCAGCGAACCCGCGCTTCCTGCAGCGCCTCGACGCCACGCGACACCTGCAGCAGCGACTGCAACATCTCCGCCCGGGCCTCCCGGGTCTCTGCTCCTTCGGCGACGCGTTCGAGCAGCACGGCAGCCTCGGCCCGGGCGTCGTCGAACGAGAGCGCCGCGCGGACCAGCCGCATCACCTCTGGGTCTTGCGGCGCGACGTCCAACAGGTGCTCGAGGGTCGCGAGCGCGTCCTTCGGACGTGCCAGCCGCTCGATCCACAGCGACACCATGCCAAGCTCTGCGGTGGTGCGCTGTTCACCCTCGGTGCGATCGCGGAGGTTCTGCAGCGTGATCAGCGCGCCCTCGGGGTCGCCGTGCACTGATTGCAGTCGCGCCAGCTGGGCCAGCGCGTCGAGGCGCTCGGCATCGCGATCGAGCACGCGTTTGTAGAGTTCGATGGCGGCGGCCGGGTTGCCGAGCGTGGTCTCTTCAGCGAGCGCCCACGCGATCAACACCGTCGTGGGATCGGCAGCACGCCCTGCACGCCACTCGAACAGCCAACGCCGGTCCGCAATGCGCGCGGGGGTTAGCTCACCCGTCGCCAAAAATACGTTGAATGCGTCGGCCGCGGGCTGAATGTCGTCGGTGCCGCTCTCGAGCACCCGGCGATAGATGGCCGCGACCTCGTCGCGATGCTGAACCGCGCCGCCAAGCACACGGGCGCGCGCCAGGAGCACCTGGCGCGTGCGGGCGGCATCGAGGCCCTCCCGCGCAAGCACTCCGTCGGTCAGGACCACGAACACTTCCAGCGCTCCCGCGCCTGCAGCGGCCGGTTCGAGCGACAAGAGTAGCGCAACGACGTCGCGCTCGTCCGTGCCGGAGCGATGCAGGACCTCGAACGCCTCGGGCACTTTGTCCCAGGCGCCGTTCGCCGCGTACAGCTCGATCAAACGCCGGGCGGCCTCGGCGTCGTCGGGGCTCACGCCGAGCACTCGCTCGTACATTCTGCGGGCACGCTCATCGTCACCGGCGGCGTCCGCAGCCCGAGCACCGGCTAACCACGACGCCGCCGCGGCCCCGGCGTCGGCCAGCTGTTTGGCCTGCACCAGACCCAGCTTCTCGAGCAACCCCGCACGGTCTTCCGGCGCGCCGGCCACGGCGATGCGCCGCTCGAGCACGCTGCGCATCATCTCCGCGTCGTTGTTGGAGTGCGCAAGCAGCTCGATGTTCTCGAGCACCGTGTCGGAGAGCTCGGCGGTCGTCAGGAGCTCGCGGTAGTGATCCAGCGCCCGCTGGATGTCGCCGTTCTCCGTCGCAACCTCCGCCATCTTGAGCAAGGTCGTGTTGCGGCGCTCCCCCTCGTGCAGCGCGAGGGCACGGGTGAGCTCGGCGTAGAGCAGCTTCCACTCCCGCGCTCGCCCATAACTCTCGACCAGCGCCTGATGCGCGACGGCGTCCTTGGGGTCCTCCTCGAGCACGCCGCGCCACACCGCGACGGACTCCTCGGGCCGTCCGAGCTCGGCCCCCAGCAAGCGCGCCATCGAGTGCAACAGCTGGCGGCGGCGCTCCCCCTCGGGTGAGCGCGCGAGTGCGTCCCGGTACAGCGTGAGGCGTTCCTCGGGGCTGCCCTGCTCGGCGAGCAGCTCGTCGATGCGGGTCAGCAGCTCGACGTTCGACGGCTCGAACTCCAGCGCGCTTCGGTACGCCGCGATGGCCTTGGCACCGTCTCCATTGGCCACGGCGGCTTCCGCGGCTTGGATGGCCAGCGCCAGCCGCTCGGGGCCATCGACCGGGTGGTCACCGAGCGCATCGAACAGGACCTGTGCACGCTCCGCCGGACGCCCCGCCTCGATCCCGTGCAGGCGCACGCGCTCGAGCCAGCTCGGGATCTGATCTCGCTGGCTGTCGACGACGAGCTGCAAACCGCGGCCCGAGAGCTCGAGCGCACGCGCCGGATCCTTGAGGTTCTGCTCGGCGATCCGCAGCGCCTCCTCGAGGGCGGCCAGGCGCCTCGCGGGCTCCGGCTCGAGCTCCGCGCGCGTCTCGAGCACACGCAACAGGCCCGGTCCGGGCTCCTCCTCCCGATACACACCCTCCAAGATGTCGGCTGCGCGCAGACGCGCGTCGCCGCTCGACAGCAGCTTCTCGACTGCGGCGCGGCTCACCTTGTCCGTCGAGTCGGTCTCGAGCGCCTTCTTGTAGGCCTCGAGCCCGCCGCTCACGTCGTCCAGCCGTGAGATCCTGAGCTGAGCAAGGCGATTCAGCAGCCCGACCCACTCCTCGAGCGGGGCCTGTTCGATATCGCGCTCGAGCACCCAAGCCAGCTCTTTCCACTGCTTCTCTTGCTCGAGCAGCGGGATCATCTGTGCGTGCGCGTCGCGCGCGGCGCCGAAGCGGGCCAGGTACGCGCGCCACGCCGCGAGCGCCTCGAGTTTGTCCCGGCCCTTGGTGGTGCGGAGCTCCGCGGCTCGGTAGGTCAGGTGTCGCCCCTCGCCGGGCTCCTTCGCCCGCGCCGCCCGGCGCTCGGTAACGTCAATCAGCCCCTCGAAATCGCCCACCTCTTCGAACAAGCCGAAAAGCTTCTTCAGCGCGTCGTCGGCCCACGGTGAGTCGATCAGCGCGCGGTAGGCGGAGATGGCCTTGGCGGGATCGTTGAGCTCCCCTTCGGCGAGCTTCGCCAGTTTCCGCGCCGAAGCGTTGCGTTTCTCGGCGTCCTGTTCGAGGCGCACGACCATCTCCAGGTGGGTCGCGAGTGCCTTCAGGTCGCCGGTCTTTTCGTCGAGCTGCGCCAGCTGGCCCGCGGCAACGAGCGTAGCCCCGGGATCACTGCCATCCTCGATGACCTGTTTGAAGGCGGCCTCGGCCCGCTTGACCTCACCCGAACGCAGGTAGACCTCGCCGATCTCGGCGCCAACCCGGGCTCGCACCGCTGGGTCCTTGCAGCTCCCCAGCGCACGATTGAGCAGCTTGGCCGCCTCGGTCGGTTGGTTGAGACTCAAGCTGAGCTCGACGAAGCGCCGCCGTGCTTCGTCCTCGCCGGGCTCGGCGCTCACGACGGGCCCGAGCAACTCGAGCGCACCCGCGGGATCGCCCGCGTCTTGTTTGATGAACGCGAGCCGGCGCTGAACCTCCAGGCGTCGCGGACCGCGGACGGTCTTCAGCTCGAGGTTGAGCATCGCTGCGGCCTGTTCGGCCAGGCCGAGCTTGAAGTACGCGTCCGAGAGCGCGGCGGCCACCCGGGCGGCGACCGCACGGTTGTCGATCAAGGCCTCGGCCGCGCGGCGTGCGTCCGCATGATCAGGGGCATCCGCCAGGAGCGCCTCGATGTGGGGCACCGCGCGGTGCGGCTCAGCGACATCTCGGGTGTAAAGCCCCAGCAGCCGTGTTCGGAGCTGCAAGGCCTCGACCCCCGACGGCGGCGGTTCGCGATTCAGCGCCGCCTCCAGCAGCTTGACCGCTTCGCGAGGTTTGCCCGCCGCAACGAACCGCTGCTCGAGCGACTCGCGCACCCAGGCGTCACCGGGGTCGAGCTTGTTCAAGCGCTGAAGTGCGTCGATCACCACGTCGCCGAGCGCCGGCACGTCCGCGGCCACCTCGACGGCCTGGCGCAGACGGCGCATCTGCGCCCCGGGGTCACGCTCGTGCGTGGCGAGCTCCAGATAAAGCTTCGAGAGCCGCGCGCTATCGTCGTTATCACCGAAGATCTTCTCGAGGCGACTCACCGCGGCGGGGTTGCCCGGCTGAAGCGACAGCACCCGTTCGGCGTAGCTGACCGCGCCGTCCGGATCACCGAAGACATCCGCAAAAAAACTCGCGGCGTGCAGGAAGATGGCGGCCTGGTGCTCCGGCGCCAGCAGCTTGGCCCGGCGGTCCTGAGACAGGTTCTCGTACGCGAACGCCAAATCCGCGAGTTTGTCTTGGGTCGTGGCGACCGAGTGCAGCTTCTCGAACAACGCCGGGTACTGCTGCCCCTTGGCGGCAGCGTTGACCAGGGTGTCGAGCACCGACTGCAAGTTGTCGGGGTTGCTGTCGAGGATCTCGTCGAGCTCCTCGATGCGCAGGATTTTGCCGGCTGGTGCCCTACCCGTCTTCGTGTTCGACATGCGTCCCTTCGACCGATCCCCGGGCCAGCAACGCTAACAGACTCGCGGGGTTTGCGGAGCCGGGCCGTGCGGGCTGAGCATTTGCGCCCTGTCTTCCGACGGGCGTCCTCGGCCGCAGCAGAAATTGCGCTAATCGGGGACCATTTAGCGACCCGGCGACCCCGGCCGAGGGGCTAAGACTCGAAGCATGTTCGAGACCGCCGAGCTGGGACGCACCCTCACGAAGTCCGACTTCTCCGAGCGGGCACGGAGCCTCCGGACCGCACTCTTGTCGATCCAGCGGGAGCTGGCGACCGCCGACTTCCCCGTGCTCATCGTGATCGGCGGCGTCGACGGCGCCGGCAAGGGGGAGGTGCAGAACCGCTTGTTCGAGTGGATGGATGCGCGCGGGCTCTCGAGCTACGCGACGGACGAGCCGACCCAGGACGAGCGCGAACGCCCGGAGTACTGGCGCTACTGGATGGCGCTGCCGCCCAAGGGATTCGTCGGGGTGTTCCTCGGCGCCTGGTACGCGCCCGCCGTCGAGAGCCACGTCTCGGGCGACTCGAGCGACGATCACCTCGGCGCTGCGCTGCGGCGTGCGGTCGCGTTCGAGAAGAACCTCACCGATGACGGTGCGCTCATCATCAAGCTCTGGCTGCACATCAGCAAGAAGGTGCAGAAGAAGCGGCTCACCAAGCTGGAGAAGAACCGGGACACCGCCTGGCGTGTGACACGACGAGACTGGGAGCGTCACGCCGCCTACGCCGACATTCGTCGCACCTGCGAGCGCGTGATCCGCGAGACCAGCACTGGCGACGCACCGTGGACGGTGATCGAGAGTGAGGACGCACGGTACCGCGACGTCACCGTGGCCGAACACGTGCTCGAGCGCATCCGCTACCGCCTCGAAAACGCCCCGCCTGTGTCGCAAAAAACGGCCGCTTCCGTCGATCTGCCCGACCCTCACACGATCCTCGACTCGCTCGATCTGACGCAGACCATCGACGCCAAGGCCTACGGGCACGAGCTCGAGTTGCTGCAGGGGCGCATGAATCGCCTGGCGCGACAGGTGGCCAAGCGGCAGCGCGGGGTGTTGATGGTGTTCGAGGGCTGGGACGCCGCGGGCAAGGGCGGCGCGATCCGGCGCATCACGAGCGCGCTCGATGCCCGCGCCTACCGCGTGATCCCCATCGCGGCTCCCACCGACGAGGAGCGCGCGCACCACTACCTGTGGAGGTTCTGGCGCCACCTGCCACGACTCGGGAAATTCACCATCTACGATCGCAGCTGGTATGGACGCGTGCTGGTCGAGCGCATCGAGGGGTTCGCCAGCGAACGCACCTGGATGCGGGCCTACAAAGAGATCAACGACTTCGAGGAGCACCTGGTCGAGAGCGGACTCATCGTGATGAAGTTCTGGCTGCACATCAGCCGCGATGAACAGCTGCGCAGATTCCAGGAGCGGGAACGGGAGTCGTACAAGCAGTACAAGATCGGCCCCGAGGACTACCGGAACCGAGCCAAGACCAACGCCTACGAGGGCGCGGCCAACGATATGATCGAGCGCACCAGCACCGAGTTTGCTCCGTGGACCCTGATCGAGGCGGAAGACAAGCGGTATTCGCGGATCAAGACCCTGCGCGAGGCCTGCGCCCGGCTCGAAGCCGCGCTCTGATGCGTCCCCTACCTGTGCGGCTCAACGACTCGGAGTAAGCTCCGAGTCATGTTGCGTGTTTCGATGGTGTGGTCGGTCGCGCTCGCGCTGGGTGCGGTCTTGCTGCTCTCCGACGGCGAGGCCAGCTCGCAGACTCCGGCACCCGTCCGACCGGTGACACCGCCTGCAGTGCGGTTCCCGGCCGAGCAGCCCGTCGCCGTCAGCGCCCGGGTCGCGCTGCTGGAGCAGAAGGTCCACTCACTCGAGCAGCGGCTCGGCGTGTTCGAGCGGGTCGGCGCGACCGCCCAGACCGACGGGAGCTACGTGCTCACCCTCAACGGCGCTCGGGTCGAGATCGCTCGCGACGGACGGGTCTCGGTGATCCCCGCCGCCCCGCCCTCGAGGCCGATCGACGACCCCTGTGACCCGCCGTACACCGTCGACACCAAGGGGAAACGCAGCATCAAGCCGGAGTGTCTGCAGGTGGGCCCGTGTGATCCCCCCTACTCGGTCGATGCGCAGGGGCGACGCTGGCCGAAGAAGGAGTGCCTGTGACTCGGCTCTCGCCCTTTCGGTCGAAAACCTGTCGGGGCTACTTGGTGCCGTAGATGCGATCGCCGGCGTCTCCGAGACCCGGCAAGATGTAGCCGTGGTCGTTCAAGCGCTCGTCGATGGCGGGGGTGTAAATCGGCACGTCGGGGTGTTCGGCTTGCAACGTCCGGATGCCCTCGGGCGCCGCCAGCAAACACACGTATTTCACACTCTTCGGTGAGGTCGCCTTCACTCGCGCCACCGCCGCGACCGCGCTGTTGCCGGTGGCGAGCATCGGATCCATGACGATGGCGTCGCGGTCCTCCATCTCGCTCGGCACCTTGAAGAAGTACTCCACCGGCTTCAGCGTCTTTGGATCGCGGTAGAGGCCAATGTGCCCGACGCGGGCGCTCGGCACGATGCGCAGCATGCCGTCGAGCATGCCGGTCCCGGCCCGCAGCACACTGATGAACACGATCTTCTTCCCCTCGAGTAGCGGCGCCTGCATCTTCGCCAGCGGGGTCTCGATCTCGTGCATCACGATCTGCATGTCGCGCGTGACCTCGTAGGCCATCAGCATGCTGAGCTCGGACAGGAGCGCGCGAAAATCGCTCGTGCTCGTGTCCTTTTGCCGCATCAAGGTCAGCTTGTGCTGGATCAGCGGGTGGTCGATCACAAAGACGTTGTCGGCAGGCATGACGGATCTCCGGCGTGGGGGCGCTTGTGATTTCCGAACCCGTACCGGCGAACGGGCGGGCTCAGGAACACACGCGGTTCTTACCACCAACTTTGGCCCGATACAGCGCCTCGTCGGCCCGCTGGAACAGAGATTTTTCGTCGGCGTCCTCCGGAAAGAGCGCGACCCCGATGGAGATCCCGGGCCGAAGCGCGATCCCGTCCTTCTCGAACGGATGTTCGTTCAGCTTGGCGCGGATCTCCTCGGCCACCGCCAGGGCTGCCGCTCGGTCGAGCCCGGGCAACGCGGCCAGGAACTCGTCCCCGCCGAAGCGTGAGCCAATGCCCCGCCGCCCGACCACCTCACCGATCAGCTTGCCGCTCGCCCCGATCACGTAGGCGCCGAACAGGTGCCCGTGGGTGTCGTTGATCTTCTTCACACCATCGAGATCCATCACCAAGAGGGCCACACTTCGTTGCTGTTTGCGCGCAACCTCCAGCAGCGTCTCGAGCTCCGCGTCGAATTTCCGTCGCACGAACAGGCCCGAGAGGTCGTCGATGTTCAGCAGGCGCTCGACCACCTGATTGTAGGCCTGCGCGACCCCGTCCTCCTTCTCGAACCGCACCACCGTCGAGCCGAGCAGCACCGTGTCGTTCGGAGACAAGACCGCATCGGTGACCTTCTCACCGTTCAGTGCGACGCCGTTGGTGCTCCCTAGATCGACCAGCGCCCAGCCGTCGCCGCGGTCGTCGATGCTCGCGTGATGCCACGACACCAACCCGTCGGAGAGCGGCAGCCCCGCGTCGGGGTCACGCCCGAGCAGCAGCGTGCGCTCGACGAGGACCCGGCGACCGACGTCCTTTTCGTTACCGGAGACGACGACCAGGACGGGGCGATGGGGCGCCTTCACGCGGCGCATCACCTCGCTCGCGACCCCCGCGTCCGCCTTCAGCGTTGCGGGCACGCCCTGAGGACGCTGACCGCGGTCGTCGCTCGCCACCCCCTGGCTTATACCACCCCCCACCGCGCGAGCCCGAAGGGCCCCCCCCGGAGGCCGCGCTCAGAGCGGCGTGCGCCGGCGGAATCAGCGAGTTCGGCGTGGTGCCAATCAGGTCGGTTCTGCCGGCCTTCTGCAGGGCCTCGCGGGCCAGCGGCCAGTGTTCGGGGTCCCACCACAAGATCAGCGCCTTCATCCGGCGTTTCTCCCGGAGGTCGCGTGCCACGGGCACGGCCTTCCCGGTGAAGGGATCGAGCCCGGTGTGGAACATGGCCGTGGCGACGGCCATCGGCGTCGGGATGAAGTCTTGCACCTGGCGCGGGCGCATGTCGTTCCGTTTCAGGTAGCGCGCGAGCGCGATGGTGTCGGTGAGGGTCGAGCCGGGGTGCCCGGTGATGTAGTACGGCACCAGGTATTGCTCCTTGCCCGCGGCCTCGCTCGCCGCGCAGAAGGCCTGGGCAAAACGCTCGTAGGACTCGACGCCAGGTTTCCGCATCTTGTCGAGCACGTCCGGGTCGACGTGTTCGGGCGCCACCGACAGCTGCCCACCGGTGTGGTGCGCCGCCAGCTCCCGGATGAACTCGGGGCTCTTCTCCGCCAGGTCGTAGCGCACACCGGACGCGATGAAGACCCGCTTGATGCCCTTCTCGGCGCGCACCTTGCGCAGCAACCGCACCAGCGGTTTGTGGTCCGTCTGCAGGTTCTCGCACACACCCGGGTGCACGCAGGACAGGCGGCGACAGGCCGCCTCGATCTTCGGCTCGCGGCAGGCGAGTTTGTACATGTTGGCGGTGGGTCCCCCCACGTCGGTCACCACGCCGGAGAAGCCAGACATGCGCGAGAGCTGGCGCACCTCGTGGAGCACACTCTGTTCGGAGCGGCTCTGAATGATGCGGCCTTCGTGCTCCGTGATGCTGCAGAAGCTGCAGCCGCCGAAACACCCGCGCATGGTGACGATGGAGTGTTTGACGGTCTCGAAGGCCGGAATGCGCGCTTCGCCGTAGGAAAAATGCGGCTTCCGCAGGAACGGCAGGGCGTAGAGCCCATCCATTTCCCCCTCCTCGAGCGGCAGCGCCGGCGGGTTCATGTACACGGCCTGTTTGCCGTGGACCTGCAGCAGCGGGCGTGCGTTGTGAGCGTTGGTCTCCTTCTGAAACGCCGCCGTCATCTTCGCGAACGCGCGCTTGTCTTCCAGGACCTCTTCGTACGCGGGCAAGATCACGGCCTTGCCATCGGTGGTGAAACGGCTCGGAGCGTCGGCCAACGGCCGCCATTGTGCTGGACTGTTCAGGACCCGGGCGGTGCCGCGCACGTCGCTGAGCTCGGAGATCTTCTCCCCGGCGTCCAGGCGCTTGGCGATCTCCCACGCGGCCCGCTCGCCCATGCCAAAGACCAAGAGATCGGCCTTTGCGTCCAGGAGCAGCGAGCGCCGAACCGAGTCGGACCAGTAGTCGTAGTGCGCGATGCGGCGGAGCGAGGCCTCGATGCCGCCGAGGACCACGGGCAGACCCGGGAACGCTTGGCGGCACAGGTTCGCGTAGACGATGCTGGCTCGATTGGGGCGCTGGTTCGGGCGACCGCCGGGGGAATACTGGTCGTCCGAGCGCACCTTCTTCTGCGCCGTGAGTTTGTTGAGCATGCTGTCGAGGTTCCCGGCGCTGACACCGACGAACAGGCGCGGGCGCCCCATGACCAGAAGGTCGGACGGCTCGTCCCAGCGGGGCTGGGCCGCGATCCCGACGCGGTATCCACGCCCCTCGAGGAAGCGCGCGATGAGAATGGGGCCAAACGCGGGGTGATCGACGTAGGCGTCACCCGTGACGATCAGGATGTCGAGCTCGGCCCAACCCCGCGCGTCCATCTCGGCGCGCCTCGTCGGCAAGAAGCTCCGCAGGTCCGCCGACGACGGCGCCTGCCGACCGCGCCTCAGCTCAACCAAGCCCATGCGCCCCGTATGGCACCGGAGGCCTCACCCGTCGACCCGTGCCACTTCGTACCGGTGGCCGCCGCCGGCACTGCTCACTCAGTCGAAGCGATGAAAGCCGCCGCCCGTCTTGGGCACGGGTCCGCCACCCGTCTTGACCTTGGCCTTGGTCAGCGACACCCGGAAGCGCTGATTCTCGTCCGGCATCACCTTCTCGACCGCGTCGAGATAACCGTCGCGTCTGAGAGTAATTTCCACTGGGTCGGTTCCACGAGCGAGCTTGAACTCGATGGGAGTCTTGCCTCGGTCCTCCCCGGCAACGAGCACCGCGGCTCCGTCGGGCTCGCTGATCACCTTGATCACCACCTCCGTGACCGCGGGCGGCAGCGGCGGGCCGCGCCGCGGCATCGCCGAGCGCGGGACCCTGAGCGCGAAGGTGCCCTGGGTCAGGAACACCCCGTTGGGTTCGGGCGCGCTCAGCCACACCAGCAAGAGGATCAACAGCATGAGCCCCGCACCACCACCCGCGACCAGAGTCGTGAGCTTCTTGCGCTTCAGCCTGGCCGCCTCGGCGGCCAGCGCGTCGACGCCGGACCCCGCGTGCACGCCACCGAGGGTGAAGCCGCTCTCGAGCCGGGCTCGCGGGATCGAGTTCATGCCCGAAAGCTCGCTCGACGGCTCCATGCCCTCGAGCTCGGGGATTTCCACCGCCGAGTCCGCCTCGGCGTTGGGCACCACGCCGACCGCGTCGCCGGCCCGGACGCAGCGCAGCATCTCGTTCTTTTCTGCGATGCGATCGCCGAACAAGCGGCGCATTACCGCGACCAGCTCCTCTTCCGGGTCGTTGGTCCCCATCAGCTCCCGGACCACGGCCATCAGGTCGCGACGCAGCTCAGCCGCGGTGGGGTAACGATCGTCGGCATGTTTGGACAGCGCCTTCATCACCACGCGGTCCAGTGACTCCGGGCAACCCTCGATGACCTTGCTGGGGGCCAGGGGCATTTCGCGACACACGGCCTCGAGCACGGCGAGTTTGTTGTCGCGCTTGAAGAGGCGCCGGCGCGTCAAGAGCTCGTAGAGCACGATGCCGAGCGCGAACACGTCACAGCGCCGATCGATGGCCTTGCCGCGGCACTGCTCCGGCGACATGTATTCGAACTTGCCCTTGAGCTGTCCGACCTCGGTGTGCGCGCTGCGGTCGGCGGCCTTGGCAATGCCGAAGTCGAGCACCCGGACCCCTCCGCCGTAGGTGACGAAGATATTCTGCGGGGAGACGTCACGGTGCACGAGGCCGAGCGGGCGCCCCTCGGCGTCGGTGAGCTCGTGGGCGGCGTGCAGGCCGGCGCACGCCTCTGCCACGATGTACGCGCAAACCGCCACCCCCAGCTCTTCCTCCTTGACCAGGCTGCGGCGCACGATGCCCGCGGTGTTCTCCCCCTCCAGGTACTCCATGGTCAGGAACAGGTTCACCCCGTCCTGCCCAAGCTCGTGGACCTGGACCACGTTCCGGTGCTGGATCCGGGCCGCCAGGCGGGCCTCGTCCAGGAACATGTCGACGAACGCCGGCTGCTCGGCCAGGTGGGGCAAAATCCGCTTGATGACCACCGCCCGTTCGAAACCGCTTGGCCCCCGCAGCCTTCCGAGCAAGATCTCCGCCATGCCGCCTACTGCGAGGCGGCCGACGACCTCATACCGGCCGATGGTCTCTGTCGTTGTCGATTCCGCGGCGCCCATTCCCCCAGCTATGCTTTCAAGCGTATAAGCCTAGCAAAATGACTCGCATCGTCACAAGGGTTCTGCCAGTCCTCCTGGCTCTGTCTCTGGTTGGCTTTCCGACAGTTTCCGCCGAAGCGCAGCCGAACGCCAAGAAAGACCCAAAAACCGAGGCGTTGGAGCTGTTCGAGAAGAGCGCTGACCTGTACCGCCAGGGGAAGTTCGACGAGGCCGCCCAGCTCCTCGAGCGGGCCTACTCCCTCCACGACGAGGCGGTGCTGCTCTACAACCTGGGCCGAGCCTACGAGGGTTTGGGTGAGAACCAGAAGGCCATCGACGCCTATACCAAGTACCTCGAGAAGGCTCCCAAAGCGAAGGACCGTGGCGCGCTCGAGCGGCGCATGGAGACGTTGAAGGCTCAGCTCGCGCAACAGAACAAACCGCTGCCCGACAAACAACCCGAGCCCGTCGTGCCCGCCAAACCCGTCGCGCCGGAACCCGACCGGCCACCACCGAGCCGTGGCCCCGGCGTCCTGCCATGGGTCGTCGCAGGCGTGGGTGTCGCGGCGGTTGGCGCTGGCTTGTTCGTGGGGCTGCAAGCCAAGAGCAAGCGGGACGACGCGCAGGACAATCCCGAGTCACGAGCGGCGCAAGAGGACTACGACAGCGCCAAGAGCATGGCAACGACAGCCAACGTGCTCTTGATCGCCGGGACCGTGGTGGCGGCCGGCGGAGTCACGTGGGCGCTCTTGTCGAGGAAGAAGTCCGAACCCGCCGCGGCGGCGCCTCTGCATTTCACAGTGACGCCAGGCGGCTTCCGCATCGGCGGCCGGCTGTGATCCCGAGCAGCCGATTCGCATGCCCAACACCGCGCTGACCCCTACCCCGCCGCCGGATCCGCAGACCGAGGACGTGCTCTTCGAGGGTTCGCCCGCGGTCGTGCCGAGCGTCGGGCTGCTCCTGGTCGCCATTCTGACGCTGGGTCTGGCGCTCCCCGTGCTGTGGCTGAGAGCGCGCGGTAAACGCTACAAGATCACCAACCAGCGCATCGTGATCGAGCTCGGGCTGTTCTCGAAAACGATGGAGCAGGTCGACCTCTATCGCATCACTGACTACGTGGTCGAGCGACCCTTCGGCCAGCGCATCATGGGCACTGGCAATTTGCTCCTGGAGGCCATCGACAGCACGAGTCCGATGGTTCGGCTGGCCGGGCTCAAGACGGACGTCGTGCTCCTGTACGAGAAGATCCGAACCGCGACCGAGGCCGCCAAACAGCGACGCGGCGTGCGTGTGGTGGACTACGGCGAGCCGGGCGTACCCATCAGCTGACGGCATGGCTTGCAGCGTGCGCCGGGCCTGGCCGTGACGCGGCCTGGAACGCCCAACGGCGCATCACCGCAAGCGCCCCGCGCGCTTGCGCGACCCGCCCCTCCGGGCTCACGGGGTGAAGAGCACGTGCTCGCCGCCGGGGGCGACCGCCGCCGCTTGCACGTCGTCGATCTCGAACGGCACGTCGTGGGTCTGGTTCTTGCGCCAGAGCTCGGCCTCGTTGCGGAAGAACGGGCTGTCCTTGGCGAGCACCGTGCCTCCGGGCATGCCGTTTCGGAGCTTCGGTCCGGTCTTGGTCAGCTCGGCAACGAAGCGTTGAACCGGCCCGGACCCGTAGTTGAAATCGAGCGGAGTCGCGAGGCTGCGAGAGACGCCGTAGTTACAGGCGTCAATGTTCCACTGATCGCCCGGGCGCGGGAAACCCTGCTTGAAGACCGGGTCGTCGAACCCCGGTAGGTCGACGAACCAGACCGGGTTCAGGCCCTTGAACTTGACCCGGTGCAGGGCACCCCAGCGCCAAGCCGTGCGGTCGCTGCCGAGCAGCTTCACCAGGTCGTCGAGGGCGTCGAGCATCGCGGTGGCGAGTCGGTCGTCCCGCGTCTCGACGACACTCGTCGTGCTCATGTCGTCCCACAGCGCACTCTGACCCGAGACCGCGTCGTAGGTGGCGAGCTTGGTCGGGTCTTGAGTCAGGAGGCGGATGAAACCTTTGACCATCTTGGGCGTGCCGAGCGAACCGACGTCCGCCGCGACCATCTCGTCCTCCAAGGTTCGCGCGATCGCCCGCACCATCCAGGCGTTGAAGAGCAACGCGCCCTTGCTCGCCAGGGCCTGTTTGGCATCGACGTTCAACGTGTTGTCTTCGGCGTTGATGCCCGAGGCCGCTTCGAACTGAGCCTCGCTCTCCCACTTCTTCAGGGTGTCGATCACGTCTGCCACGTTCGCCGTCGCATAACGCGGGTCAGCGACCACCGCGGCGAGCCCCGGATTCGCTCCGGGGGTGGCCTTCTCCGCCTCGGCCTTCTCGAGCGCCGCGACCAAGTACTTGGCGAGCCGTGAGCCCAGCGCCGAGCGATGGTCGCCTTGGATGCTCGACATCTCGTCGAGGGTCATCGACCCCACCTTGGCACCGAGCCGCTCGTGGATCCGGTTCTGGCGCAGGCCCTCCTCGAAATCACAGCCGAGATAGAAGCGCTTGCCGTTCGGCAACAGGTCATTCGTCGGGTCGTTGTCGTTGGTAGTCCCGACCTGATCGGCGTTGGCGGTCGCGACCCAACCCTCGCTCGGATCTTTGACCTTCGGCACGTACTTTTCTTCGAGGAATTGCCCGGTCCACTCGCTCTCACCCTGCTCGCCGTCCAGCACGAAACACGGCATCGTGCCGCTGAAGCTGGCGGGATCCCAGGTGTAGGCCTTCTCGTCGCGGTACGGGATGTTGGCTTGTGCGAACATTAAGATGTCGCCGCTCGCGTCGCCGAACATCCAGTTTTGCGCGCCGGTGCCGAAGGGCTGGAGCGCGATCCGCGCCTCGTCGACGTTCTTGGCGCGGGCCAGCGCCATCACGGCTTTGTACTCGCCGGTCGGCTGGTGTCCCGTCCAGCGCACACTGAGCACGTTGCCGTCCGCGGGTGCCGGCTTGACCTTCTGATCCGTGTCAATCTCGGGCACGACCGGCCCGTGATGCGGGACGATCAGCACGTCCCAGGTGTAGTCCGGGCGACCTGCGATCTTGATCGTCTCTTTGACCTTCTCGAACGCGACCTTCTGGCCCTTGAACATCACACCGCTGCCGTCCGCCGCGACCTTCTCTTTCCACACGTCCGTGACGTCGTAGGCAGCCACGGTCGAGCCCCAGGCCAGGTTGCGGTTTGCGCCGAGCACGACGCCCGGGATGCCGGGGAACGCGGCGCCGGAGATCTCCACCTCGGGCTCCGTCTCGCTGCCGATGTAGAGGTGCGTCGGCCAGAACACCATCGGCGAGCTCAGACCCAGATGGGGATCACTCGCCACCATGGCGTTACCGGTCGCGGTCTTGCTGCCCATGACGGCCCAGTTGTTCGAACCGAAGAACTCGTCGCCGCCGAAGAAATCTCGGATGCGGCCCACCGAGCGCACGAAGGGCGCCGCGGCGGCGGTCAGGGCGACAGGGAGAGCCGGAGTGGCGACCTTCGGCGATTGCTTGGGCGAATTGCGGTTCGGCTTGCCGCTGCGGAGCTTGGCGGCGCCGGAGCCCCAGCCGAGATCCGCAGGCAGCGGGACGTCCTTGAAACCCTTGAGCGGGTTGGCGGGCTCGACGGGATCGAAGCGGAAGACGTCGACCAGGATCCCGGCCCTGGCCTTGGCCGCCGCGTCGCTCGCCGTGGAGTTGAACACACCCCGGATCTTCTCGACCTTCTCGCTGCGGCTGATGTCGTCGTCTGCGTCGTAAGAGAGAGACCAGGTTTGCAGCCGCGCCATCGCCAAGCTGTCCACCGGTGACCAATCGGTGAACGCGCTCGCCGGCATGCCTTCGAGCACCTGCGGCGGCTTCAGCTTGCCGCTTCGGAATCCGGCGTTCCACTGCGTCACGCCGTCAGCGAAGGCGTCGATGGCCTTCTTGTCGTCGCTGGTCGGATCCAGTCCATCGTAGATGGCCTTGGCTGCCCGGTGCAGGCCGATGGTGCGCATCGTGATGTCGTCCTCGACCTGCCCCGGATCCGCCTCGGCGAAGAGCTCCGCTAACCGCCCCGTGGCCAGGCGCCGGGCGATCTCGAGTTGGTAGCCTCGATCACGCGCCATCAAGAAACCTTCGACCCGCATCGCGTCCTCGAGGTTGCGCGCGTAGATGTGCATCCAGCCGTACTTGTCGCGGACGGCGTTGACCGATCCGGTCAGACCCGTGATGGCGCGCATCTCGGTGACGGGGACCCGCTCACCGAACACACCCTTGTCGAGGCCGGCATCCACGCCCGCACTTCCGCCGGTGCCACTGGTGCCGCCGGTGCCGCCGGTGCCGCCCGTGCCGCCAGTGCCGGCGAGGTCCTCGTCATCGTTGCCGCAACCGCCCATGGCAGCGAGCGGAGACACACACACGAGACCCCAGGCAAGATGCTGGCGAAGGCGCGACATGCGCCACGTTCTTCCCCAGACCCGCTGGGGAGACAAGCTCCTGCCTCATTCTCCCCCGAACCGCGTGCGTCAGCGCTGCTCTTCGACACCCAGCCGAGCGAGGGCGTCGGCCCGCTCGTTCTCCGGATGGCCGGAATGCCCCTTTACCCAGCGCCACTCGACCTGGTGGTCGCCGATGGCTGCCTCGAGCCGCTGCCAGAGGTCCACGTTCTTGACGGGCTTCTTGTCGGCGGTCTTCCAGCCCCGCGCCTTCCAGCGCGGCAGCCACTCGGTGATGCCGTCCCGGACGTACTTGCTGTCCGTATGCAGCCTCACCTTCACGGGTCGCGTGAGGGACTCGAGCGCCATGATGGCGGCCATCAGCTCCATGCGATTGTTGGTGGTCCCCGGTTCGCCTCCGTGCAGCTCGCGTTCCGAGCCGCGAAACTGCAGGAGTGCGCCCCAGCCCCCGGGCCCCGGATTTCCCGAGCACGCGCCGTCCGTGTAGATCTCGACGCTGCCGTCGTCCGCTGCCGCCTTGGTCATTTCGATGTGCCGAGCTTCTAGCACCCGTCTGCTCTGGCGAGAATCATCCAGGCAGGCTCGATCCCGCTCTCGCGTCGTGGCCGGCGGCGATGAAGGCTGATATCCTGCAAGGTGTGAGGTGCTCATGCGATCTCTGAGCTTGTCGATGAGCGCCCTGGCGCTCTTCATGGTTTCCGCTTGTGGCGGCGACGACGGCGGGGACGTCGCGTCCAACGGCACGGGGGCAAGCTGAATCTGGGTGGAACCAGCGGGGTCGGCGGCTCGGGCGGCCTCAACGTCGGCGGCGGCGCGGCGAACGCGAGCGGCGGCGGCAGCGCTGCCGGCGGCGGGGGCGGCAACGACTATTGCGGCAGCAAGCTCACGGGCACCATCCGCGACTTCAAGGTCGACCACCCGGACTTCGAATACAAGATCAACTCGGACCCAGGGATCGTGCTGCCCGATCTGGGCAGCGACGGAAAACCCGCCTACGCCGGTCAGGCCGGCAACGACACGACCACGGGCCAGGCGAACTTCAATCAGTGGTTCAACGACGTTGCGGGCGTGAACCAGAAGAAGCTCCTGCCGGTCACGCTAACCAAGGTCGGCGGCAACGTCTACACCTACGCCAACTCCGCCTTCTTCCCCATCGACAACGAGCTCTGGGGTAACGAAGGCAATCCGCACAACTTCCACTTCACCTTCGAGCTGCATACGAAGTTCGTCTACACCGGCGGCGAAGTGTTCACCTTCACCGGTGACGATGACCTCTGGGTGTACATCAACAAGAAGCTCGGCATCGATCTGGGCGGGGTCCACGGTGCGATGACGGGCAACATCGATCTGGACGCACAGGCCGGCGCCCTCGGCATCACGCCGGGGCAGACCTACCAGCTCGACTTCTTCTTCGCCGAACGCCACACCAGCGAGTCGAATTTCCGCATCGACACCACCATCGCCTCGTTCGTCGACTGCGGGCCGATCGTCCAATAACGCCCACAAAAGCCGGCCGCCGTCGCGGGTTTTGCCTGCTTGCCGCGCGCCCGTGTTACTCTTCAGGGTGATGCGAACCGCTGCTCGTTTGCTGGGAGTCTCGGGCCTCGTCGCGCTCTTTGTCGGGGCCTGTACCAACGACTACGAAGATTTCTCGTTCCCGGCGAGCGGCGGCCAAGGCGCCGCCAGTGGGACCGGGGGCGCCGTGACGGGAGGCGGCGGGAGCGGCAACGTCGGGGGCACACCAGCGGGGGGTACGGGCGCCTCCACCTCCGGGGGCTCCGGTGGCGTGACCAGCGGAGGGAGCGGCGGGGCTGCCGGCACGCCAACGGGTGGCGCACCCAGCGGCGGAAGCGGTGGCTCACCCAGCGGCGGAAGCGGCGGCCTACCCAGCGGCGGAAGCGGCGGCCTACCCACCGGTGGAACCGGTGGCGTGGGCGGCGGCCCTGCCTGTAAGCCCAACGAGAAGACTTGCAACGGGAACTGCGTCGGCACCAACGACCCGAAGTTTGGCTGCGGACCAACCGCCTGTGACCCCTGCCAGATCGCCAACGCAACCGCGCAGTGCTCGAGCGACAAGTGCACTTTGCAGACCTGTAACGCCAGCTACGGAAGCTGCGACAGCAACCCCAACAACGGCTGCGAGCAGTCCCTCGATACCACCGCCCACTGCGGCGCGTGCAATCGGCAGTGCAGCACACAGAACTCCACCTCGTCTGCCTGCCTGACCTCCACCTGCCGTCACAAGTGCGATGCCGGATTTGCCGATTGCACCCATCCAGCGGCCGGGCCGGACAACGGCTGCGAGACAAACACGGACACCTCCAAGGGCAACTGCGGGACGTGCGGTAACAACTGCGGCTCGCTGGGCGCCCAGGGTGGCTTCGTGTGCAAGGCGGGCGCCTGTGGCTGCAGCGAGGACTCCCAGTGTTTGACCACCGGTGGGCTGTCGAACTCGAGTTGCAACAAACCGACCGGCGTCTGCATTTGCGACGGCAACAACTGCGCGCCGGGCGAAGCCTGCGGGAAACAGACGGGCACCACCGTGTGCACGTGCAACGGTGGCAGCGCCTGTGCCTCCGGAGAGAGCTGCTGCCCCGGCGCTGGCTGTGCGGATCTGCAGACCAACTCGAAGCACTGTGGCGGCTGCAACATCGCGTGCGGCAACGGTCAGAGCTGCAAAGCCGGCGTTTGCCAGTGAGCACAGGCAATCTTTTGCGCAGCCCCTGTTGGCCGCGGGGTGATTCGGGCTAGGCTCAGCGCGTCGTGGGGTTGGTTTGCAGCCGCAAAAACGCGAGATAATCCTCAGCCGAAGTTTCTACTTCATCGCCGCCATCGCGGCGGTGGGATTCGGGCTGTATGCGCTGCGCGAGGTGCTCACGCCGATCTTCCTGGCGTTCACCATTGCCTACATCTTTCAGCCGGTCGTGGCCCGACTCGAGCGCTGGGGCGTGCCTCGGGGGCTCGGCATTGCGATCGTGCTCCTGTCGTTCACATCCGCCATCACCGCGTTCCTGCTGCTGGTGATCCCGGAGGTGGCGAAGGACGTTGCCAGCGTCGCGCGGGAGCTACCGGGCCACGCCAAGAACGCGCTGAGCAGGCTCGAACCAATCCTGAAACAACAAGGCATCGCGATCCCACACACCGCCGACGAGTGGATCGATCAGCTGAAGAGCCGGGCAGATTCCCTCTCCCCGGGCCAGCTCGCGCCGGTGGGCAACGCGCTCAAGGCGCTGATCGGTGGAACCGTGTCCGCGATCGGCGCTGCGGTTGGAGCGCTGATCGTGCCGATTCTCGCCGTGTATCTGCTCGCGGACTTCGACCACATGGTCGAAGGGATCCATCGCCTGGTTCCGCTGCGCTACCGCGACACCGTGGCTTCGTACGCGACCGAAGTGGATTCCACGCTCAGCCAGTTCATGCGCGGACAGCTGACCGTCATGGTGATCCTCGCGGCCTTGTACGGCGGTTCGTATTTGGCTCTCGGGGTGCGTTTGGCCATTCCCATCGGCATCGCCGCCGGGATTTTGAACTTCGTACCGTACGTCGGCGGAGCTTTTGCGCTCGTCGCCGGCATCTTGATGTCCCTGCTCGGCGGCGGCGGAGCGGGTCAGATCGCCGGCGTCGTCGTTGCCTACGCGGTCGTGCAGACCCTCGAAGGTTTTGTGATCACCCCACGCATCGTCGGCGAGAGCGTCGGCCTGCGCGAGGTCTGGGTGCTCTTGGCCCTATTCGTGGGCGGGGAAGTGTTCGGAGTACTCGGGGTGCTTCTGGCCGTTCCGGCGGCGGCGGTCCTCAAGATCTTCGTGTCGAGGGCCATCGAGGCATACCAAGAGAGTGGGCTGTTCCTCGCCCCGGCAACCGCAGAGGGGTTGGCGCCGGGGGCCCCGGCCGTCGCTATCGGAGCCCACGCGGACCGGGTGTCCGGGAGGGACCCGCCGGCGGACGACGGCGGTGCGACGCTCACCGACCAAACGAGCGCAGTCGCAGAACATGAAGCGCCGGGACCCGACGCCGAGCCGGACGCCGACGACGCGCGGGATGCCGACGGCGCTGACAGCTCCGCTCCCTCTGAGACCGAACCGGACGCAGCGGACGGCGAAGACCCCGATAGCGTGAGCTGACCCTCAGCTGGCGCAGGAGCAGCCGGCGTGCTCGACGCGTTCACTCGCGTCCGAGACGCGTTTTTTCGCCCACCCGCAGCGCTCGTGTTCATCCCCGGCGATCTCGCAGATCCGTTCCTGGGACCGCCGCATCGACGCCAGCGCCTTGCAGGCCGTCTCACACGGCGAACGGGGTGCTGACGGTGCAGCCTCCGTGGTGGGCGTTGGAGCGGGCTGCGCGGGCAGTGGCGCTGGCGCCGCGGGGTCTTCCGGCTTTTTTTCTTCAGCGTCCGGGGTGGGAGGCTTGCCCGCCGCGGCGTCGGCTGGGCCTGCCTGCGCCGCCGGGAGACCGCCGAGCTCGCGGCCCAGTGCCAGCTCCGCTTGCTCGAGCTCGTCCGCCAGCTGCTCGACACTCTGGCCAGTCGAGCCGGGGGCTTTTGGCGCGGCGGCTCCGCCGCACGCACCGAGGGCACAAACTGAGCAGAACCACAGCACGTAGCGCAGGGGCGTCGTCATGTGCGGGCGAAGCATACCCCGGGGAGCGCGCCGGCGGCCACGCTTCGGGGGGCGCGAGTCAGCCGCGGAGCTCGTTCTTTGGGCGGCGCAGGGCGTCGTCTTCGTCGGGCATCAACGAGAAGACCAGCACCGCGCCGATCACCGGCACCAGCCAGATCAGCTTGGACTGCAGCATCTTCTGGCTGCGCTCGTAGGATTTGCTGCGCCAGACGCGCACGGTCAGCCACACTTGCCCCGCAACGAGGGCGAGGATCAACAAGCCAAAGATGAAGTCGGAGCCGGACATGAAGCCCATCAGGTAAGCACATGCGGGCTGTTCCGCAAGGGTCCACCTGGGGGCGCCCCGTCAAAAGCCGGGCTTTTTCCGCTCCGCTTCGCGGCGCCGGGCCTTCCCGCCAACGGCGCCGGGTGCCCTCGAATCCCGTCGGCCTTAGGCTTCGAAGGTGGCCGACGGAGCACCCGTGCTCGCCCTGCTCGGGCCGACGAACACCGGCAAGACCCACCGGGCCGTCGGGCGCATGCTGGAGCACGAGACGGGCATGCTCGGGCTACCCCTGCGGCTGCTTGCCCGCGAGGTCTACGATCGGGTCAGCGCCAAAGTGGGGGAAGCGCAAGTGCCGCTGATCACCGGCGAAGAAAGGCGTGTGCCTCCTCGCCCCGCGTACTTCATCTGCACGGTCGAGGCGATGCCCGTCGACCTGCGGGTCGACTTTCTGGCGGTCGACGAGATCCAGCTCGCTGCGCACCGCGAGCGCGGGCACGTCTTCTCGGACCGGCTGCTGGCGGTGCGCGGGCGGCTCGAGACCTGGTTCTTGGGTCCACCGAGCGCGGAGTGACCCGATGCCGCACTATCGAGCCAAGGACCTGCTGCTAGTCCCGAGCCTGCTCAGCCTCACCCGTGTTCCCTTGGCGGTTGGCTTCGTCTTGGCGCTCAACCACCCGTGGCTCGAGCTCGCGATCCTGGCCGCGGCCGGCGCGACCGACGTGCTCGACGGGTTCTGGGCACGCCGTCATGGACAGGTCACCGCGACGGGTGCCGTGGTCGATCCGATCACGGACAAACTGTTCGTGCTCACGGTGGTCGGTTCATTGATCGCAACGAGCCGACTCACGCCCGGCTCCGTGCTGCTGCTTGCGACGCGAGAGATTGCCGAGGCCCCGCTGGTAGCCTGGTGGGCCCTCTCGCAGGCGAAGCGGCGCGCGCGCGTGGAGCAACCCATGGCCAACGTGCCGGGCAAGCTGGCTACGGTGTTGCAGTTCATCACCATCGGGATGGCCATGTTCCGTGCGCCCTACACCGCCGAGATGATCTGGGTGACGGCCGTCGCAGGAGCGCTCGCAGCGCTCAGCTATTGGCTCAGAGATCTGCGCACGACGTCGAGCCGCACCGACGCCCGCTGAGAGAGAGGCTGGACGGCCGAGACGGCCGGGCTGCATTTCGCGTCAGAACTGCGCGGCGTGCGGCCGGGAGCGAGCTGACTTCTGCGGTCTATTTTGGGCGGGGATGGCGTGAAAGCGGGGGATCGTAGGGGGCCGGTGTGTGCGGAAGCCAGGCCAGCAACAAGGTAGATTTTTCGCGGAGCCATCGACCCCGTCCGTGCTACTTCGAGAGTGCCATGTCCACAGCCAAGCTCACTTACGACGGCAAAGAGTACCCACTCCCGTTGATCGAAGGTTCCGAGAAGGAAAGAGCGATCGACGTTCGAAAGCTGAGGGGAGAAACCGGCCTCGTCACCTTCGACGACGGCTACGGCAACACCGGCTCGTGCAAGAGCGCGATCACCTTCATCGACGGCGATAAAGGCATCCTGCGCTACCGCGGGTATCCGATCGAAGAAGTGGCGGGGCGTGCCCGCTTCACGGAGGTTTGTTACCTCCTGATCTACGGCCAGCGGCCGAGCCTCGAGGAGCTCGCGACGTTTCGTCAGAAGATGACGATGCACACGCTCATCCACGAGGACATGAAGAAGTTCTACGAAGGCTACCCGCCGAACGCCCACCCCATGGCGATCATGGCGGCGATGGTGGCGTCGCTGTCGAGCTTCTATCCCGACACCGAGAAGGATCTGGACCTCAACATCATTCGTATCCTGGCAAAGAGCAAGACGCTGGCCGCCTTCGCTTACAAAAAGAGCATCGGTCAGCCGTTCGTCTACCCACGCAACGACATGTCGTGGCCGGCCAACTTCCTGCGCATGATGTTCGCGGTTCCCGCGGCCGAATACGAGGTACCCAGCGCGTTCGAAGATGCGATGAACCTGCTCCTGATCTTGCACGCCGACCACGAACAGAATTGTTCCACCTCGACCATGCGCATGGTGGGCTCGAGCGAGGCCAACCTCTACGCCTCGCTGTCCGCGGCGATCTGTGCGCTCTGGGGCCCGCGCCACGGCGGCGCCAACCAGGCGGTGCTCGAAATGCTGGCGCAGCTTCAGGCCAGCGGCGGCGACTACAAGGGGTTCCTCGATCGCGTCAAGAGCGGAGACAGCAAGACCCGCCTGATGGGTTTCGGTCACCGCATCTACAAGAACTTCGACCCCCGAGCGCAGCTCTTGAAGACGGCGGCCGACCGCATCTTCAACGAGCTCGGCATTCACGACCCGCTGCTCGACCTGGCGAAGAACCTGGAAGAGATCGCGCTCAAGGACGAATACTTCGTGCAGCGCAAGCTGTACCCGAACGTCGACTTCTACAGCGGCATCATCTACCGCGCGATGAACATCCCCACCGACATGTTCACGGTGATGTTCACCCTGGGGCGCATCCCCGGCTGGATCGCGCACTACATGGAGCAGCGCAACGACCCGGACGGGTATCGAATCCACCGTCCCCGCCAGATCTACACGGGCGAGGTGCAGCGCACCTTCGAGGACTGGGGAACCCGCCGGCTGTGATCTGCCACCAATCGGCGCCATCTCGGCCGATTGGCGGAGCGGAGCCAACGTTTGCTAAGGTCGCGGGTCCGTGGGCAAGAACGACTTAGACGGGCTGTTTGATGTACCGGACGACGAAAGCCCGCGGGCCCCGGCGACGGCGCCCGGGTTAGGTGCTCCGGCAGGCGCACCCGCGCCCGGGCCGGCGCCCGCCGTTGTGAGCCCGGCGGCGCCCAAGGCTCCCGTTCCCGCCCCCGCGACCCCCGCTCCAGCGGCCGAAGCCAAAACGGCCGCGGCGCCAAGCCAAGCGCCGGCCGCGGCCCCACCCAAGCCCGCGCTCACGCCGGCTGCGGTTCCGACTCCGACGGCGGCGAGGCCCGCTCCGGCTCCCGGTCCGACTCCGGCAGCGTCGCGGCCCGCTCCCGCGCCGGCTCCGGTTCCCACGCGGGCGGCGTCGCGGCCCGCTCCCGCTCCAGGTCCGACTCCGGCGGCGGCGTCCGGGTCACCGCCCGCCCGCCCCGCATCCATTCCGCCTCCGCGACCCGCCGCCCCCACGCTGCCGACCGCTGCGAGACCCCCGTCGTCCATTCCGGCACCCACTCCGTCCAAGCCGCCGCCACCGCCCATCCCCGTGGCAGTGGTCGACGCCGGCTGGGACGAGTCCCCGTCGCCGCCGGTGGCCGCCCCAGCGCCAGCCGTTGCAGCCAGGCCGGCAAGCACTCCCGCTTCGATACCCGCGCCCGCTCCCGCGGCATCGAAGCTCGCGACGACCCCCGCGCTCGCGCCCGCGCCATCAACGCCCGCTTCGGCTCCCGCGCCCGCGGCAGCAAAGCCCACTCCTGTGGCGACGCCCGCGGCAGCGAAGCCCACTCCTGTGGCGACGCCCGCGCCCGCGCCAGCGAAGCCCGCCCCCGCGACGACGCCCACGCCCGCAGCGTCAAAGCCCGCTCCCGCGCCCGCGGCAGCGAAGCCCGCACCCGCGACGACGCCCACGCCCGCAGCGTCAAAGCCCGCTCCCGCTCCCGCGCCCGCGGCATCAGAGTCCGCTCCTGCTGGCGTCACCGCCAAACCGCCAGCGGCCGCGTCACTTCCTGCGGCGCGCCCCGGCGTCGCGCTCGGTGCAACCGCCGCGCGCACAGCCTCGGCCGCGACACCAGCCCCTCTCGCCTCCGGTCCCGCATCCCGAGGCGGGCCGCGCTCCGTCGGAGCATCAAAGCAAGAACGACGCGAGCACCAACGCCGCGCGCGCGCCCTCGCCGCCGGCAAGAAGGCCGAGCGTCGCAAGTCGAAGAAGGCTGCGCGCGCCGATCGGCTCAAGGCCGAGCAGGCCCAGCGCGCGCAAGCACAGGCCGAGGCCCGAGCGCGAGCCGAAGAAGAGCGCGCCCGCCGCGAGGCGGAGCGTCCGCCGCCCGAAGAGAAACCCGTCAAGGCCGCCAGCGAAAAGCCAAAAAACAAGACCAAACCCAAAGCTGAAGGTGCGACGCGCTCCGAGCGGCGTCACGACCACCACGTCGAGCACACCGGTCCGAAGCTCACGCCCTCCCCCAAGAAGGCGAAACGCGAAAAGTCTCAGCCGAGCGCAAAGACTGGCATGAGCCCGATGGCGATCTTCGCCATCGTCGCGGGCGTCGCGCTCTTGATCTTGGTGCTCGCGCTGTGGAAGCGCTGAGCGCTCCGCCCCGAAACCCGAAATCAGAGCGCGACTTCCGAGAGTTTGATCTTGCTCTCGGCGTGGGCTCCTAGCCCCAGATCTGCGGCCTTTGCGATGAACTTCGGCTCGCGCCCGACCTGAGCCAGCGACTTCATGCCGTTCTCTTTGCGGGCGTTGTCCACGATCTTCCAGCCGATGGTGTCCATCGCGACCGGATCCGTCGTGGCAAAGACTGCCCCGTAAGGAATGCGCCGCTTCGGGTCTTTGTCGAGCGGCCCCTTGTCGTACATGATCTTGAAGGCGTCCACGATGTGCAGGCGCACGCGGCTGCGCATGATCTCGTGGTTGTATAGCGCGGCAATCTGCGCGTGCGCCCCGGCGCCGTGGTGTTTGCCCGGATTGGTGATGGAGCCGTGGGTCATGTTCTTGAGGCAGCCGGTGAAACCGCAGATCGAGTGGTCCTTGATCTGCGTGACGTCGATCACCGCCGTCGCCTCGGTCAGGAACTTCACGTACTGCGTCTTCACGTTCTTGTAGATCACGGTCTCGGGCATCGCGACCAGGCTGTTCATGTGAATGCCGGTCTTGACGCCTGCCGGAAGTTTGTTGCCCTTGCCGCCGATGCGCGTGCCCTTCATGTAACTCGGAAACTGCTCGTACACGGTGATCTTCTCGGGCGGCACGCCGAGCGCGATCAGCCCGTGGATGATCGGCATCACCACCTCGGCGTTGGCCGCCATGGTAGCGCCGGACTGACCGGCGATGCCGTTCGGCTTGATCGCAACGACGTCGTCCTTGTGGATGAACTTGCCCAACGCTTCGACCAGGTTCGGCGCGCCGGTCAGCTCCATCAGCGCCCGCTCGACCATGTTCTTGGCGACGTCTGCCTTCGGCCAGAGCAGGTTGGGCTGCATCAGCGACGGAAAATCATTCCCCTTCGTCACCTTCACGATGCGACCCGTCTTGGTCATGGGTTTGAAGCCCGCCGGGGGCTTCGCCGCGAGGCTCGCGGGTTCGTCAGCGCCGGCGCTCGGGGCCAGGGACGCGGTGGCCAGCGCGGCGGTGCCGCCCAGCAAAGAGCGACGCGAAAGGCTGGGATTTGACGGGTCTCGATTCGGCATTTTTCTCCTCCGCGCCATTTTTGGGCCCACTGAGCATAGGGCCAGGCCGGCGAGATGGCGAGCCGAGGCGCCCAGAAAAATATCGGAACCCGGCAGAAACCCCAAGAAAAGCCGCGTATCCGCCGACGAATGCGGGCACAAGCACTCGCGCACCCAGCCGAACAGCCAGGAACCCGGCGCCGAACCCCAGCGCCACGAGCTGGCTGTGCTCACCCGGCGAGAGCAGCGCGGCCACGAAGCTCCACTCCCTCGCGATGAAGATCAGCAGCCACTCCGCGAGGCCGAGCAGCCCGAGCGCCAACAGAACCCGCGGCGGTTTCAAGCTCTCCTCCAGCGGTCGGGCGGGAGCGCGGTCAGCATCGCAAACACGATGGCGTTCCCCAGCGGTCCGCCCGCGGCGAAGCTGAGCTCCGAACCGCGAGTGCTCGGCGCGCCCAGCAGGTTGAACGAGCGGTAGAGGCCGATGAATGAAGCTCGATCGCCGTGCACACGACAACCCGCCATGCCGAATCCCATGGCCGAGATGCTGAGCCCGAACACCAGCGGCCCCGAGTCGATGTCCCCGGAGCGGAACCGCGCACCGTCGGCGTATTCGTGAACGACACCAAAACCGAGCACGTCGCCCGCAAGCTCGCGGCGCACGGCGCGATGCAGCGCGAGCGAGGCGGGCTCGTCCGCGAACGAGAGGAAGTAGGCAGCAAGGGCAGTGCCGGAGCCGCGCGGCGCGTCGGCCGGAGCGCGCTCGCTCGTCAGAGATTGGTGGAGCAGGCCGGTCTTGGGATCGACGAACCGCGTGGCGAGCTCGTGGATGAACTCCGCCACGACCGGGGGTGGCTCCGTTCCGAGCGCGCGGGCCCGGAGCGCGAGCGACGCCACGGCCGCCGAGTTGTCGACCGGGTAGATTTCCCCCGGATAGGTCTGGGCAACGTGGGCGCTTGCTGCCGAGAGTCGCCGCTCGAGCGCCTTGCTCAGGCGGTCGTTGACCGCTGCGAATCGCGACTCGGGCTGGACGAAGCGGCGCACGGAGAGCGCCAGATTCAGATATCCCAGGTACGCGACGTGACCGTGTTCGGAGTCGAGAGAAGTCAGCGGGTCCTCGCCCCACGCTTCGACGTCGAACGCCCTCGCCCGCTCTGACATCGCGGCGTCGAGGGCGCGATCCATGCGTTCCAGGGAGCTCCGTGTCAGCTGCGGGTGCTCCCGCGCGACCTGCCCGAAGCCCAAGCTCGCCATCAGCGCGGTGCCAAACCGCCACTCACCGTCGAAGCGTCGCGACCCCGTGCGGAAGCTCCCGGAGCCGAGCTCGGCGAGGTGCCGGTCGACGTTCTTCGACAAAGCCTCACTGGTCTCGGCGTCCGAGCGCCAGAGTGTTTCAGCGCCGCTCTGGCAGAGCCGACGTGGGACCGCCCACAGCGAAACGATCACACCGCTCGCGGCGGCCAGCACCGCCCAACGTCTGCTCGACATCGAGGCTTAGACGCTCGGCGCAGCTTCACACTGCCCGACGCGAGAGTTTCTCCACGCAGCCTCCATGTGTGTGGATCCCCGGAGGAGGGCGGCGCGAGCGGTGATCTGGCGCTCAGCCTGGGCCAGTGTCGGCCCCAGCGTCTGGGGGTGCCTTGCCACAAACTGCGATCTTGTCGCTGCAGCAGTCGTTGAAACCTTCGCACGCGGCGTCGCAGTAGCAGGGAGGGGCGCTGCCCGGGACCGCGACGTTGTCGAGAGCGCAATGGCCGACGCAGCTGCCCTTGGTGCCTCCGTCCGTGCCGCCGCCTCCGGTTGTGCCACCCCCCCCGGGTGCGCCGCCGCCTCCGGTTGCGCCGCCGCCTCCGGTTGCGCCGCCACCTCCGGGTGCGCCGCCACCTCCGGTCGCACCGCCGCCCCCCGGATTGCCGCCCGCACCGCCGCTGCTCGTGCCGCCGACGCTCGCATCACTCGCGCCCGTGCCTCCCGAGGCGGCACCTCCAGCGATTCCCCCCGAACCACCGCCGCCGGTTCCACCACTGCCCCCAGCCAGGGTGCCGGCGCTGCCACCCGCGGCTGCGTCGCCCCCTGCACCGCCCGTCGCTTTGCCGATCACACAGCGGTTCTCCCGGGGGTCGCAGGTGTAGCCCGCGGCGCAGGGGCACTCTTTGCCCTCCAGCTCGAGGGGCTCGACGCTGCAGGCCGTGGGCACCCACACGAGCAGAGACGCCGCAAGCAGCGCGCGCGATGGCCAGGTGCTGAGCAACATCGGGCTCAGGATACGGGGAGCCCGCCCTTTGGACCACTCGACGGGTGCGGGTCGCCCCTGTCTCGGTGATTTCGCAGCCACTCGAGCGCAGTCGCCTGACCCGAACGTCCCTGACCTGGCGCAGCCTGTGCCATCCGACCCCGGAGTCGCGCGAGAAAATCTGCACTACCCGCGGCACACGCGTTGCACTGCATCCGCGCCATGCCCCTCCGCGCGGCCTCGGTGTTCAGCGTCTCCGCCTTGCTCCTCGCCTGTGGCGGTTCCGTCGGACAGGATGCCGGCACCGGCGGTTCAAACCCCGGAGGCGCCGCTGGCGTTGGCGGCGCTGTGGGGGGAGCCGCTGGCTTTGGCGGTTCCACTGGCGGCAGCGCAGGCAGCGCCGGGTCCGGCACCTGCACCCGAACAACCGACCACTTCAGCGCCCAGATCGCTCCGGCCTGGGGTGAGCCCGCGAGCTGTGCGCCGGGCGGGCCAGCTGCGGACTGGACCGGCACCGGCGCGGTCGTCAAATCCGCGCCGACCGCTCTGGTCATCGATCAGTGCCCACCCAACGCGGACTGCATGCCAGGGCTGACCAGCATCGAAATCGCTGCCGCGGGCCTGAGCCTCATGATCCCGGTCGGAGCGTTCGTGGAAGTGCGTCACGAGGTTGCCCCCGCGTGGGGCAGCTGCAGTGAGCGGATGTCGATCCGCAGCGTGAAAGACTGGGGCGGTGTCCCGAACCCGGTGTCCGACGGCAACTGGATCTATCTGCTCGCCACCGATGGCACCTTTCAAGCTCTGCCCGACTCACCCTTCAGCGTGAACGCCAAGGCGCTGGGTTGTGGAGGTGGCGGGCCTGGCTGCGGCGGTGATCCTCCCGACGACTACGCGCTGGTCTTCAACGTCGGCCCCGGCGATCCCGGCACGACCGTGCACATGGGCGAGACCCTGGGCATGTCCGCCGGCTCCGGCTTCTTCCTGGTGCGAAACCAGCGCTCGTTCCAGACGGCCTACTGCGACGACTACTGGAACTGGTCGTGGTGGGCGACCCAGGTTCATCCGGAGAAGTGAGACCGAGCGTTCCGGCGCTTGGGCTGGCTTTGTCCCGGAAAAACTCGCCAAACTCTGCGAGGCGGCTCGCGAAGCCGAGGCTGTCGGCGTAAAGTGCGCGGCTCATCGCTCGCGAGGTTGCCCGTGACCGCCGAACTCAAGCCTGATCGCCCCAAGGACTTCATCCGCGAGATCATCGACTCCGATCTCGCCGCGGGCCGCCACCAGGAGGTCGTGACGCGCTTTCCGCCCGAGCCCAACGGGTACCTCCACATCGGCCACGCCAAGAGCATTTGTCTGAACTTCGGCATCGCCAAGGACTACGGCGGCGCGTGCCACCTGCGCTTCGACGACACGAACCCGAGCACCGAGGACATCGAGTACGTCGAGGCCATCGAGCGCGACGTGCGCTGGCTGGGCTTCGACTGGCAGGACAAGCTGTTCTACGCCTCGGACTACTACGAGCGCCTGTACAGCTTCGCCGAAGAGCTCGTGGCGAAAGGGCGTGCGTACGTCTGTGATCTCGACGAGACGCAGATCAGCGAATACCGCGGCACCCTGACCGAGCCGGGCAAACCCAGCCCGTTCCGCGAGCGCAGCCCGGGCGAGAACCTCGAGCTTCTCCGGCGCATGCGCGGCGGCGAGTTCCCGGACGGCTCCCGGGTGTTGCGCGCCAAGATCGACATGGCGTCGCCGAACATGAAGCTGCGCGATCCGCTCCTCTACCGCATCAAACACGCACATCACTACCGCACCGGGGACAGCTGGTGCCTGTATCCGCTGTATGATTTCGCGCACCCGCTATCGGACGCCATCGAGGGCATCACCCACTCGATCTGCACGCTTGAGTTCGAGAACAACCGCGACATCTACGACTGGTTGATGGAGAACCTCGACGTGCCCGCCAGGCCACATCAGTATGAATTTGCGCGTCTGAACCTGACTTACACGGTGATGAGCAAACGCAAGCTGCTGCAGCTCGTGGAGCAGAAACACGTGAGCGGCTGGGACGATCCGCGCATGCCCACCATCGCCGGCTTGCGGCGCCGGGGCATCACGCCCGAGGCCATGCGTGCGTTTGCGACCCGCGTCGGGGTCGCAAAGAACAACAGCACCGCCGAGATTGCGCTGTTCGAACATACGGTGCGGGACGATCTGAACACCATCTCGCCGCGAGCGCTGTGTGTGCTCCGCCCGCTGAAGGTGGTGATCGAGAACTACCCCGAGGCGCAGGTCGAGGAGCTCGACGCCCCACTCTGGCCCCATGACGTGCCCAACGAGGGCAGCCGCAAGCTGGCGTTTTCCCGTGAGCTCTACCTCGACCGCAACGACTTCTCCGAGGCGCCGCCGAAGGACTTCTTCCGCCTCTCGCCGGGCAAAGAGGTGCGCCTTCGACACGCCTACGTGATCCGATGTGAGCGGGTCGTGAAGGACGCGGCCGGGGAAATCACGGAGCTTCGCTGCAGCTACGATCCCACGACCCGCGGCGGGGACAGCGGCGCGCGCAAGGTGAAGGGCACGATCCACTGGGTCAGCGCCGCCCACGCCGTCGACGTCGAGGTGCGGGTGTATGATCGCCTATTTTCTTCGGAGTTTCCCGGCGCACAGAGCGGCGATCCCCTCACCGATCTGAACCCGGAGTCCCTGCTCGTGCTCCAGGATTGCAAGGCCGAGGCGTGGCTCGGCGCGGCCAAGGCCGGTGAGCGATTTCAGTTCGAGCGTGAAGGATTTTATTTCGTCGATCCCGTCGACGCCAAACCCGGCGCACCGGTGTTCAACCGCATCGTCGCGCTCAAGGACACCTGGGCCAAGCTCAGCGCCAAGACCGAGAGTCCGTCCCCCGCGCGTGCGCTCAAACCCGCTGCGAAAGCCGCGCCGAGCCCCGTGGCGCAGGCCGAGCTCAGCCCGAGCGCGAAGGCCCTGTTCGACGAACACGGCCTGTCCCCGGAGGACGCCAGGGCGCTCGCCGACTCGGCTCCGCTCAGCGGTTGGTTCGAGGCCGCGCTCGGCGTGCACAAGAACGCCCGCGCCGTCGCCAGCTGGATCGTCAACGAGCTTCCGGCGGACGTCCGCACTGGCGGCACTCTCGGCTTCGGAGGGCGGGAGCTCGGCGAGCTCGTGGCCATGATCGACGACGGCACGCTGAGCGGCGCCATGGCCAAGAAGGTGCTCGCCGAGATGCTCGAGACCGGCAGGGCGCCGCGCGCGATCGTGGAGCAGCGTGGCCTGAAACAGATCGCCGATCCGGGGGCAATCGAGCCCATCGTCGACCAGATCCTCGCTGAGAACGCCGACGCCGTCGCGCGCTACCGCTCCGGAAACAAGAACGTGCTCGGTGCGCTGACGGGCATGATCTTGAGGGAGTCGAAGGGGCAGGCGAACCCCAAGCTCGTGAACGAGCTCTTGACCAAGAAGCTGGCGTGACGGACGAGGCCCCCGCCCGAGACGACGCGGACCCGCAGCCGCCGTCAGCGCCCAAGCCCAAGCCCAAGCCCGCGCGGATCCCCTGGCGCAAACGTGTCTTCCGAATCGCCATCGAGCTCGGGCTCGTGGTCCTGGTCTACGTCGGCGTGACGTCGTGGCAGGAGCGCAAGTTGCTGGGCGACTACAGCGACGCTCCGGCGTTTTCGTTGACCGCGCTCGACGGCAGCCGGGTGCAGCTCCGCGAGCTGCGCGGCAAACGCGTGCTGCTCCACTTCTGGGCAACCTGGTGCGGGGTCTGCCGGCAGGAGCACGCTGCGCTCAACTCGGTGCAGGCCGGCCTCGGCAAGGACGAGGTCTTGCTGAGTGTCGTCGCCGATTCGGAAGACCCGGACGCGGTGCGAAAGTACGTGGCGGAGGCCGGGCTCCGCTACCCGGTGCTGCTCGCCGACGCGAAGGTAGTGCGCGACTATCGCGTCGGCGCCTTTCCGACCAACTACTTCCTCGACAAGACCGGAAAGATCGTCGACCACACGGTCGGCATGAGCAGCAGGTTTGGGATGGATCTGCGCCTCGGCTGCGCGCGATAATGGGCAGATGTCGCACCGACTGCTCGCGCTCTTGCTCTCCCCCGCCCTCGCCGTGACACTCCCCGCCGGCTGCGGCGGCTCGTCCGACACGGACGCAAGCGGTGGCACATCGACCGGGGGCGCAGCGACCGGCGGTAGCAGTGGGACGGGGAGCAGTAGCGGCAGCGGCGGCTCGAGCGCGGACGGCGGAGACTTCCTGAAGTGCTTCGACGCCACCGGAAAACTCACCGCCTACGATCTGAAGACCTGCACGGGAGCCACGTGCACGCTGCTCGTTCACCAGACCGACTGCTGCGGCAACACCCTGTTGATCGGTGTCGACACCAGCCACCTCGCGGAGCTTCAGGCCTGCGAGACCGCCTGGCGCACAACCCTCCCGGCCTGTGGTTGCCCCGCGGGTCCACCCGAAATCGAACAGCCTGCCGGCACTACGGTCAGCGACGCGTCTGCTGCGAGCGTGAGCTGCGGCAACTTCACGAACACGTCGGGGATCTGCATCACCCAGCCGAAGTAGGCGCACGGTTCGGGCGCGGGCCGCCTCACTTGCAGCAGCGAAACCCGGTCGAATAGTCGTGATATTTCGGCTCGTGGCCGATGGTCACGAACCCGCAGCCCTTACCGTGCTCGTCGCCGGTCGAGTAGAAACCGCCCATGAAGATGCCGTGACCCGTGTTGACGTCGAGCTTGCGCCGAATGTCATCCCGCAGCGGCAGCTTCTGCTCGAGGGTTCGGTCTACGACGTCGCTCACCCACTCGTGCACGTTGCCCACCATGTCGAAAGTGCCCGCCGCGTTGGTGCACTCCGCGTGCTCGCCGGTCTTGCTCAACCAGCCCGGGGTTTTGTTCAGCTCCGGCGCGTTGAAGTGTTTCATGTAGTCCCAGCGCCGCGGATCGTTACCAAAGAGCTTGCCGAGCAGGTGGGGCTTGAGCACGTTGCAGGCCCCGCGTTTTTCGCTCCACCCGTACGGCCAGGTCTCACCCTTCTGCCCGCGACACGCCCGGTACCACTCGCCCAGCGTGCACAGACGTTTGCCCGCCGCCTCACACGCCGCCGCCGCTTCGATGCGATTGATGTATGCCTGCGGGGACACCCCGCTCGCCGAACGCGCAACGTAACGCACGCCCTGCTCGGGCCGTTGGTTGTACGGGTGAGCTCCACCGGTGCTCTCGACCACGAGCACGGCCTCCCAGCGATCGACGCAGGTCTTTCCGACGCGGGTCATTTCCACGGGGCAGCTACCGGACGCCGCCGCCGGTGCGTTCGCGGAAGCACCGGGCGCGCTGCCGCTCGCCGAGGATGCCGGCGCTTGAACGCTCGCCGACGGACCCGACGGGCGAGCACTCACCGAGCTCCCCGGCGGCGCTGCGCTCGCGCCCGAGCGCACGGCCCGGGCCGTCTCCGCGGGTTTGCTCGCGTCCCTCGCGGATGCTCCGGTGCCCGCCGGCTCGGGGTCCCCGGCACGCGCCGAGCGGCAGCCGAGCGCCGTCGTGCCAGCAAGCAGCAGCAAACACAACGGGGCGCGCGACTCGACTCGCACGCCCCGGGTTGTGGCACGGACGCAGCGTGCCGCCCAATTTCCTCAGCGCCGCCGCTTCTTCGAGGCCTTCTGCTTCGCGGGCGCTTTGGCCGCGGCCTTCGCCGATTTCTTGGCGGCCTTCTTGGCAGTCGCCTGCTTCGCGGCCGGCTTCTTCGCAGCGGGCTTCTTCGCAGCGGGGCTCGGCTTGCGCGACCGCTTCGCCACTGGCGGCGCTCCGGCTTGCCACAGACCCACCCAGTTTCCGGCCGGGTCGATGAAACCGGAGATGAACCCCATGCCCGCGGGCAGCTCCATCTTCGGCATCGCGGGTTTGCCGCCCGCCTTGGAGATCTTCTTCAGGTGCGCGTCGATGTCGGTGACGCTCACGTAGACCGTGACTTGACTCTGACCGTTCATCGCCGCGGCGATCCCACCCGGGATCCCCCCGGGCTCCGCTGCCACCATGCCCATGCCGTCACCACCTGGCGACGGGCCGAGCTTCCAGGCGAAGACCTTCTTGTAGAAATTCTGCAGCGATTTTCCATCCGAACCCGAGATCTGAAACCAGTTCACTGCGTGTCCCATGAGCGCTCCTTGAAGGTGGGTGCGACGGCCACGCGTATCACGGCCCCTCGACCGGGAATACGGTTGAGCACGGGCGTGATGCCGTGGACGCGCGACCCGATCTTTTTTGCTTCACGCTCGGACTCCCGTCTGTCACCATCGACCCATGCTGCTCGCCGCGGGGACCCAAGCACCGGATTTCTCGGTGCTCGCCCACGATGGGAGCACGGTGCGCCTCTCGGACCTCCGCGGTCACCCGGTGGTGATGTGGTTTTATCCGAAGGCCGACACCCCTGGCTGAACCATCCAAGGGTGCGGGTTCCGTGACCGAATCCGTGAGTTCGAGGAGAAGGGCGCCGTGATCTTGGGTGTCTCCTTCGACAGCGTCGAAGAGAACCGAGCCTTCGCCGAGAAGTTCTCGTTTCCCTACCAGCTCCTGTCGGACACCGACCGAGCCATCGGCGTCGCCTACGGAGCGGCGGCGTCGGCGGACTCGGGCGCGGCCAAGCGCATCAGCTACCTGATCGGGCCGGACGGTGTGATCGTGGAAGCCTGGGCCAGTGTCGACGTGAAGAACCACGCCGGCGACGTGCTCGGAAAGCTGTAATTTCTACGGGCTCGTCGCGGGGCGGGCAGCGTCCGCCGCGGATGCTAAGCTTCGCTCCAGCATGCGCACGCCGACCCTGATCTTGTCCGCACTGCTCCTGGTCGCAGCCCCTGCCCTCGCGCAACCAAAACCCAAGGCTCGCCCGCCGGCCAAGCCACCCGCCAGCGCCGCGCCGGCAAAACCTCCGAGCTCGTCCTGGAGCTTTTCGTTCCAGAGTGGTCGAGGCCGCTTCGGGGTCCAGGCGACCGACATGACCGAGGAGCTGCGCGACTACTTCGGTGCGCCCAAGACCACGGGGGTGCTGGTGCAGCGGGTGCAGCCGGGCACTCCGGCGGCCAAGGCGGGGCTCAAGGTGGGCGACGTGATCACGCGTGTGGGCAACGACTCCGTCGAGAGCCCGAGCGACGTCTCCCGGGCCATCGCCGACAAAAAGAAGGGCGAGACCGTGCCGGTCAGCATCGTGCGCGGGCGTCGACCGCTGCAGCTGACGGCCAAGCTCGACTCCGATCCCCCGGCTGATGCCGGCCTCGATTTCGATTTCTCCTTCGACGGTTTCGGTGACCTGTTCAAGGGCGCCAACCCCGGCGCGAGCAAACGCTTCTTCAAGCAGTGGCAGTGGAAGTGGCCCAGTGATGCAGCCGACGACCAGAGCAGCGCGCCCGGTGCGGGCCGCCTCGACCAACGCATGAAGGAGCTCGAGAAGCGTTTCCGGGAAATGGAAAAGCGACAACACCCCGCGCCGGGCAAGACCAAGCCCTGACCTGGAATTTCGGGCTCCAGGGCACGGGCGCGGAATGAGTGTGCGCTCAGCGCTGGAGCAGGATTCGAAGGGTCGTGCGTCGCTTTTTTGGATCGGGCGGCGGAGCTTCGCTGCCGCCGCCGTAGACGGCCGCGGTCAGCGTGAGGGTCGTGAGCCGGGTTGCCTCTACGCCGTTTTGAAGCAAGAGCTGCCGCACGGTGCGCGCGCGCTCCATGGCCACAGCCGGCTGTTCCCCGGGCGAGATCTGGCCGACGATGGCCACACACTCGATGCCGGGGTTGGCCTTGATGCGCGCGGCTGCCGCAGTGACCTGCGCCGTCGCCTCGGGAGTGGCAACCGCCGAGGCCTCGCTGAACAGGATCTCCTCGGGCATCTGCGCCGCGTTCTTGCTCAGCTCCGGCAGCTTGTCTTGCGTGGCCTGCGACTCGATCTGCGCGCAGCCGTGGACCTGCTGCGCCGGGGTGGCCCCGGTCGGCTGAAACGGCGGCAGGTTGATGGACAGCTTGCCAGGCTCGCACACGCCCGGCGGTGGCGCTGCCATCTGGCAGGTTGCGGTCTGGTGTTGCGCGAAGAAACCGTCGAGCTCGACCTCCTGCGACGACATCACCCGGATCTCTTCTCGCAGGATGGGCGGCGTGAAGGTCGTGTTCGACGGGTTCGACTGAGGTTCGTAGATGACCTCGTAGATCCCGTGCGGCGCTGGGAACTCGACCTCACGGATCTTCGTCACCGACTTGAGATTGCAGGTCCCGCTCCACGGCGCCTCCGCCGCGCAGTGACGCTCCGAAGGTCCGCCACAAGCGAAGAATGACGCGAGCAAGAGCGCGCCGGGCAACGTGCAAAGAGGCCAGGTCCCGAGCAGCTTCATGCAGCGAAAGCTACAACAACGAGCCGGCCTCGGCGACTCATCGAACGCCACGCCGGCCGATTCACCCGCGCAAAAACCGCAGAGGGTTTCTTCGAGGTTACCCCCGGCGCGCGACCGGCCAGAACTTCGCGACTCATGCCAGGCCAGAGCAGGCATCCGCCGGCCTCGCCGGTAGTTCAAGCGGGTTTTCGCCGCTCATGCCCATCGCGATCCGAGCGTCGCGAGGCTGCTCAGGTCGAGACTAGGGCACGAGCACGATTGCGCCGTCGAGCACCGCGAGATCGCCGTCTTTCTTGATCTTCATGCCACCCTCGAGCCGCGTGAACCCCTTGGCCGGGAACGCCCCGTCCTCCGCCATCAGCCAGCCACTCTCGAGGCGAGTGAGCTTCACGAAGTGCCGCGCGCCCTCCGCCCCGGCGTACGGCGCGGGGTCGTGCACGACCAGCGTGTCCGGCGTCGGCTCCGCGTTTTCGTCGATGTTGCTGCCGACCACGGTCAACCAGTGACCACCATGACGGCGGTAGAAGTCTCCACCGTACTTCGCCGGGGTGTACCAACCGGCGTGAATCACCGCAATGCCGCCCTGCGCCAGGGCCTGCTCGATGAACCCGAGCTCGGCGCTCTTCACGCCGGTGGTGAAACGCACCGGGTGGCCACGCCAACCCTGATACGCCAAGCGTTTGTAACCCCAACCGCTGTCGCGCATGAAGGCGTGCAGTCCCTGAAGCACGTTCTTCACCCCGGTGCCGCCGTTCGGCGTCGTGCCCATGTAGCGGCCCGAGCCGAGCTTGCGCACGAGCTCGAGGTGACGGGCGCGTTCGCTCTCCCCCGTTGGGACGAGCGTCTCGCGCCCGTTCTCGGCCAGCCACATCAGTGCGTTCGACATGGCGACCGGTCCACACCAGGCCTCACCCCCGCCGGACACACCGAGCGCGGGATCCGTCTGGGTCAGATCCGGCATGTTCCGCAGCTGCTCCGCCAGCCGCGTTGCGCGAGCGTGCGCTAGCTGGTCACGATGGCGCGCGGCTTCGAGCTCCGAGACCGCCGGTCCCGTCAGTGCGATTGCCGGTCTCGCCAGACCCTGGAGCATGCCCTGCCCCGGGCCGCGGGCGGGCTGCGCCTCGGCGGACGAGGGACCGAAGCGCAGGGCCAACAGCCCGGCGCCGGCGGTCAAAGCCAGGGAAATCCAAGCGCGTTTGCGCATGCACGGGCAGCCTACGTAATCGGGCTGGGGCCGTCAAAGTCGTGGTGCTTCCCACGGCCCCGGCTTTCCGTATCATGCGCGCCATGTCGAACCGACGCGAAGTCTTCACCGTGCGCTTGCTCTCGAGTCTGATTGCTCTGTCCGCCTTGGGCGGCATCGCCGCGTGTGGCGCCGGCGGAGTCGGCAACGCCGTACGCCCGAAGGAATCGAGCGCCACGGATGCGCTCGAAGAGGGCAAGTGTGAGGGCGTGAGCGGTGGCGGCGAGCCGCTGGTCGTCGACTGGAAGCCGGACCAGCGGGGTGACCTCGAGATCGCCATGAAAGAGGGCGTGGCAGTGGTCGGCTACAGCTGCCAGGGCATCAAGCTGTTGAAGGACTGCCACCTGGAGGGCAGCTACGGCTACATGGGCATGACCCGCAAGGAGCAGGTCGTGCGGCTCAACAACTCCGACGAGGTGCGGGCCAACCTCCCGCTCAGCGGCGTGAAGCTGAGCGCCGAGCTCAAGCGAGGCTCTTCCCTCGACGTCGCCATGGTGATGGTGGGCAAACAGAAGACCACCTGGACAGAGCCGACGAAGGCCGACCTCAAGGGCACCTGCGACGGCGCGACCCACTTCGTGCGGGGCGCAACGGTCGGTGCGTTCGTGATGGAGACCAATACCAGTGGTGAAGCCAAGGCGGCCGCGGCCTTCTTCGGCGCCGAGACCAGCGGTGCCTCCGCCAGCAACCGCCAGGTCCAGAACAAAGAAGGTGACATGAGCTCGTGCAAGGCGGCGACGTCGAACGGTGCGAGTGCGCCGGATCAGTGCGGCGCGCCGGTGCGCCTGCTGCTGGCGCCGATCGCGAAGGACAAACCCGCGGACGAGAAGCCCGCCAAGGCTCCAGCAGTCGAGCTCGCCAAACACGAGGGCGGCTGCCCATTGGGGCTGGTGATGTCGGAGGGCAAATGCACCAAGGCAGCGGACGCCCCCGCGTACCAGTGCAAGACCAGCGACGCGAAAGAGTGCCAGACCCAGTGTGACAAGAATCACGCGGGAAGCTGCGGCGCTCTGGGGGTCATGTACGCGACCGGCGACGGCATGGCCCGCGACGCAAGCCGTGCGGCGCAGCTGTTCGAGAAGGCCTGCGGTGGCGGTGACGTGCCGAGCTGCGTGAACCGCGGGCACATGCTCGCGGATGGCAGCGGCGTCACGAAGGACGAGGCCAAGGCGGCGGAGCTGTTCGAGAAGGCCTGCACCGACGGCAGCGCGGAGGGCTGCGGGTTCCACGGGGTGCTCCTGCTCGAGGGACGCGGGGTCACCAAGGACCTCGGCAAGGCCGCGGAGGCGCTGAAACACGCCTGCGAGGGCGGACACGACAAGAGCTGCGGACGGGCCGCGCGACTCTACGCAACGGGCGATGGCGTGACGCAGGATCTGGCCGTTGCCCTCGGCCTTTACACCAAGGCCTGTCGGGGCGCCGATGGCGCGGCGTGCGCTTCTCTCGCTCAGATGCACGAGGCCGGGCAAGGCACCGGCAAGAACCTCATCATCGCTGAGATGCACTATCGGCGCGGCTGTTACATGGGGAACGCGGAGGCCTGCGCCGATCTCGGTCGCGTCGAGGCCGGCAAACCCGGGGGCAACGCCGACAGCGCCAAGCGCAGCTTCAACATGGCGTGCCAGCGCATGAACAGCTTCGGCTGCGCCGCCATGAAGGTGCTCTACGGCGGGACGGGAACCGTGATCCCGAATGTCCGCGACATGATGGAGTGGCGCCAAGCCTGCACCCGCAGCGACCTGCGCGCCTGCACGCGGCTCGGCACGCTGAACGCGGCGACGGGACAGAAGGCCGGTGCAACCATGGAGCTGCAGCGCGCCTGCAACAGCGGCGACGGTTTTGCCTGCCTGGTGGGCAAAGCCATCAAGTGAGCGGTCGCCGACACTGACCGCCGACGGCGGCGGCGAGCCGGAGCGAGTTGCTTCGCACAGCTCGACCCGCGGCAGCCCTGATTGGTAGTCGGGCCGACCGGCAGCCGAAGAGCGGTGCGACCCGCGTCGCTCGGGTTTAACGGGCCCGCCCTGCGTGGCATGCTCCCGACATGGGAAACCTGCATCCCGGGGTGATCGCGCTGATCGCGGCGCTGGTGGGTGGCGTGGCCGGCGGCGCCGTCGCAAACATGACGATCAAGGTGCCGACCGCGGCCGCCAGCGCGGAGGCCGGCCCGGGCGCGGCGCCGGCGGACACCACCGACCTCGCCCGACGCGTCGCCGAGCTCGAGCGCAACGCCACCAAGACCGAGCGCACACGCCGCCTGGAGCGAGCCGTGGCACAGGCCGGCGGCGGCGACGACGCGGACGCGGGAGCACCCCCGGGCGCTCGCGCCATCGACGATCCGGTGTTCGAGACCGCCGTTCGCGATGTCATCGATCAGATCGACGAGGAGCGAAAGGAGGAGCGGGACACCCGCCGCGCCGATCGACGTCGGCGCATGGCCGAAGGCTGGACCACCGAGCTTGCCACCGAGCTTGCCTTGAACGATGCGCAGAAGCAGAAGGTCATGAAGGTGGTGGAGGACTACTACGAAGGCTTGCGGGCGATGCGCGAGTCGGACGCGGGCCCACCTGCCAGTCGCGGCGAGTGGCAGCAGCGAGCCAAGGCGGAGCGTGAGAAAGCCGAGACCAAGCTCGCTCAGGTGCTCGACCCCGGACAGATGGCAAAATACAAGGGCCTCGACGACGACAAGAAGCTGGGAGTTGGCGGCGGCGGTCGAAGGCGCGGCCGCGGCCAGTGACGGGAGACGGCGGCCGACTCGGTTGACAGCGCGGGCACGTTTCGTTCACCGTTGAGCGTGTGACCGCAAACGCCGCTCTTGCGCCAGCCTTGCTGTTCTTGTTTTCCCTCGGGGCTTGCAACTCGTCGACCAACCAACCGGCCGACGACCCCTCGCCCTCGGGACCGCCGCGCCCGGCGCCAGCGCCAATCGTTCAGCAGACCTACACCCCCGGACCGGCCAGCGCGGGACAGGACCCGGCGCCGCAGTCGAACGACGCGCCCGAGATCAGCCGCTCTGCCGGCGTAGAGGGCGGAGCGATCGTGCTCTGGCCGCGCATCGTGCTGCCCAAGGACGCCGGCAAACCCGATCTGGAGACGCTGAAGCTGGCGGCCCAGGTGCAGTCGCGCCTCGCCGACGTTGCGCGCAAGGTGCTAGGCAACGTGAAGATCGACATGCGCCCGGAGCCCGAGCGGGTCTGCCCGAAACAGGGCTGCAAGTCCGTCTCCCTCGGGATCTTGTTCGCCAAGGCCAGCGGTGGCTGCTCGATCATGGCCCTGGTGAGCGCGCCCGGCGCCTCTCCGCAGCGCATCGTGCTGTGGTCACCCGGCCTGGTGAAGCTCAGCCAAGACACGGTGGGGTTTCGTGAGCCGGCGGAGCGCGTGGTGAAAGTCCCCGACTACGGCAGCTGCGCCGCGCTGCCTGGTGATCTGGCCGGCAAGGACAAAGACGTCGAGGCGGCGATCCGCGCCGCCGCGGGGCGCTGAGCTGAAACGTGGCACTCCGGGTCCCCGGCCTGTGGGCTGCGTCGTGCATCGCGCTCTTGTCATCGAGTGCAGGAGCCGATGAGCTGGTGGTCGCGACGGCCGAGGTGACCGCATCCCCGCAACTCGATCCGGACTCGCCCAACACGAAGCTCGACTGCTTGCGGCCCGGCGCACGCTGCCCCCGAAGAGGCCTCGAGCAGCAGGTGGTCGCGCTGTTTGGCCTGCGCGGGAGCGAGACGGCCGTCGCCGGCAGCGACACCAAGGGCGGCGTCAGTTTGTCCTCGACGTCCGCGTCGTACCTCACCGACCGCCAAGCCGGCGTCAGCGCCCGCGCCTCTCATTTCGCGTTCCTCGGCGGGGGGCGCGGCGGCATGCAGGGTGGCATCGGTGTCGATCTCGGCATCGGTCTGTATCAAGCCGTCGGCCCGCACCACGGGCCGTTCTCGCGGCTCGGCGGCCGGGGGTTCGTGCTGTCGTACCCCGTCTTCTACGCTTCCCTCATCGAGCTGCCGGATCTGCAACTGGGGTATCAGTGGCTGTCTCGCTCTTTGCACCTCGAGCTCGCGCTGCGTGCAGGTCCGGTGCTCACCGGGCGTATGCATCCCGATGGCGAGCGTCGCCGCCTCGGCGGAGGGTTCGAGTGGGGCGGTCACACTGCGCTCCGGGCCGGCGCCGTGAGCTTCGAGCTCGAATTGACCCATGTCGAGGGGCGCGACGACCAACCCCGCGGCGGCGTCGACCTCGTCGCAGCGTCGTTGTGCGGCGGGGCCCGATTCCTGGGCGCCTGCTTCGACGCCCGACTCTTTTCGGGTCGGACGGACTCCGGAGCCTCACCACGGGAGACCGTGGTCTTTGGCCTCAGCGTGGGCTCGTTCACCGACGAGTCGAACCGGGCGCACTGAGCGCTGGCGGCTGGACTCATCTTTGTTCAGACTGACGCGGCGTGAGCCAGCTCAAAGACGACCACCACTGGGTCATCGAAGAGGCGCACTCTCTCGACGTCACGAGCGAGGAGCAGTTCGACCGCATTCAGTTTGCGATGCGCGCCCTCCGCCTGCTCCGGCCCAAGATGACGGTGGCGGTGTACCCACGCGCGCGCAGCTTTTCGGTCGAGCGAGGTCGTGATCTCGCGACCGAACCCAGCGGCACCTGGGCCATGCTGGGGATCCCAGCGGACGCGAGCCGTGCGCACATCGCGCTGGCGATCGCCGAGCTGACGACCGCCGAACGGCGCCCTTGGCTGATCGATCTGCTGGTCAAGAGCACGCCGTGAGCCAGAGGGCCGACGAATTGCCGGCGCCGGGGTCGCGCCCGGCCGATGCGCGGCCGCTGGGGCCGTTGACCACCTCCGGCGCGCGCACTAAGTCACGGGCTCCCATGGGCGACCGGCTGAGCGATGATCTTGCCTCGCTGAAGCTCGACCGGAGCACCGGCGGCGGAGGCGGAGGCGTATCGAGCGCCGGGCCCTGGATCAAACGCCTGGCGTGGTTGGTCGTCGTCGGTGGCGTCGGAGCCGGGGGTTACCTGGTCGCGTTGCCCAAGCTCGAGGCGACCCTGTTCAAACCCGAGGTGGCCGTCACTGAGATCCTCACCATCACCCCGGCACAGGCCGCTGTGCAGCTGACGTCGAGCGGTTACGTCGTGGCTCAGGTGTCGAGCGACGTCGGGCCCATCGTGGCAGGCCGCATCAAGAGCATCACGGTCAAGGAGGGAGATCGGGTCGAGCGTGGCCAGATCATCGCGACGCTGGAGAACGCCGATCGCAAGGCGGCGATCACGGCCGCGCGCTCTCAGGTCACGAGCTCCGAGGCGCGGGCGCAGGTCTCGCGCGCCGATCTCTCGGCCCTGGAGCTCAAAGCCAAGCGCGAGCGCGCCCTGGCCCGGGAGGGTGTGAGCAGCGCAGCCGTGGCAGACGACCTCGAGGCGCAGGTGGCCGCGCAGAAGAAGGTCATCGAGGCCGCGGAGGCCCAGACCAAAGCCTCACGCGCCGAGGTGCGAAACCTCCAAGTGAACCTCGACTACATGACCGTGACGGCGCCCATCAACGGAACGGTCGTCGGTAAACCCGTGGGGGTTGGCGCGATGGTCGGACCGTTCGTGGGGGCCATCGTCAAGCTGGTCGACCTCGCTTCGATCATGGTCGAGACCGACGTGCCCGAGGGCCGAGTGCACAACCTCGCAGTCGGGGGGCACACCGAGATCTTGCTCGATGCGTTCCCGAGCCGGCGTCTCCGAGGCGCGGTCGTCCAGATCGGCCCGCGGGTCGATCGCGCCAAGGCGACGGTCACCGTGAAGGTGAAGTTCGTCGACCCGACCGATGGCCTGTTGCCCGACATGGCCGCGCGCGTGAATTTTCTCGGCGAAAAGCTGGATGAAAAGAGCATGGCGGAGCCACCCAAGCTCGTCGTGCCGAGCAGCGCCGTCTCCGATCGGAACGGCGCGAAGGTCGTGTTCGTGATCGACGACGGTCGGGTCCGCATGCGTACTGTGACGCTCGGCGCGCCGATCGCCAATGGGTTCGAGCTGGTCGAGGGGCCGCCGAGCGGCACCCGAGTGGTCAAAGATCCGCCGCCGAACCTGTCGGATGGGCGCGACGTGAAAGAGAAGAGCGGGACGTGAGCGAAGAACAAGCGATCATCGAGCTCCGCGGAGTGAACAAGACCTTCACCCGAGGCAAAGAGAAGCTCGAGGTCTTGAGTGACCTCGATCTGGACATTCCCAAGGCCTCCTTCGAGGCGCTGATGGGGCCGAGCGGTTCGGGCAAGACCACCCTCCTGAACCTGATCGCGGGCCTCGATCGGCCGACGCGCGGCACGCTGAAGGTGGCCGGGCAGGACATCGGAACCCTCGGGGATTCGCAGCTCTCGCGCTGGCGAGCTCAGCACATCGGCTTCATCTTCCAGCACTTCAACCTGATCCCGGTGCTGACCGCGCTGGAGAACGTCGAGCTCCCGCTGCTCTTGACCAAGCTGCCGGGCGCCGAGCGGAGGAAGCGCGCGGCCACGGCGCTGCGGGTGGTTGGGCTCGAAGACCGCATGGACCACCGGCCGCAGCAGCTCTCCGGCGGGCAAGAACAGCGGGTCGGAATCGCCCGCGCCATCGTCCACGACCCGACGATCTTGGTCGCCGACGAACCCACCGGCGAGCTCGACCGGCAGAGCGCGGACGAGATCTTGGGCCTGCTCGAGAAGCTCAACAAAGAATTCGAGAAGACCATCCTGATGGTCACCCACGATCCGGCCGCCGCGGAACGCGCGACCATCATCCGCAAGCTCGACAAGGGGCAGCTGGTATGAGCCCCGAGGTGCTACGCGCATGAGGCTCGGGACGTTGGCGCTCCGCAACATCCGCCGCAATCGCCTGCGGACAGTGCTCACGGTGCTCGGGGTCGCCGTCGCGATCTTGTCGTTCGTGCTCTTGCGCACCGTGCTCGACGCCTGGAACTCCGCCGCCGAGTACGCCGCACAAGATCGACTGGCGACCTGGCACAAGGTCACCTTCGTGATGCCGCTGCCCAAGCGTTATTTCGAGGACGTGCGCCAGGTCCCGGGGGTGAAGAGCGCGACCTTCCTGAACTGGTTCGGCGCCAAACATCCGACGCGCGAGCGGGAGTTCTTCGCGAACATGGCGGTGGACAGCGACACGTTCTTCGACGTGTACGACGACATGGTCGTGCCACCGGCCCAGCTGACCGCCTGGAAGGCCGATCGCCAAGGCGCGATCATCGGCGCCTCGCTGAGCAAACAGTTCGGCTGGAAGGTTGGAGACGAGGTCACCCTCACGGGCACGATCTATCCCGGCGACTGGAAGTTCCGCGTGTCGGGCATCTACACCGCCGCGCGCCGCTCGGTGGACCAGGCCCAGTTTCTCTTCCACTGGGAGTACATGAACGAGTCCATGCCCGCCGGTCGCAAGGACCACATCGGCTGGATCACGACCCGGATCGGGGACGCCGCGAGCGGCGGCACCATCAGCGCGGCCATCGACAAGGTGTTCGACGAGCGAGAGGTCCAGACCCAGACCATGAGCGAGCGGGCGCTGAACGCTCAGTTCATCGGCGCTGCGTCCGCCATCCTGACCGCACTCGACGTCGTGAGCATCGTGATCTTGGCGATCATGATGCTGATCCTGGGCAACACCATCGCCATGGGGGTGCGGGAGCGTACCCGGGAGTACGGCGTGCTGTTGGCGCTCGGGTTCCGCCCCAAACACATCCTGGGTTTCGTGATCGGTGAGAGCCTGGCCGTCGGGTTCCTGGGCGGTGTCGCGGGCCTGGCGTTGTCCTATCCCATCGTGCAGCAGGGCATGGGCCGCTGGCTGGAGGAGAACATGGGCTCCTGGTTCCCCTACTTCCGCATTCCGGCGACGGTGGCCGCCTTGGCCGTCGTGATCGCGGTCCTCTTGGGGCTCGTGGCGGCGATCGTGCCGGCCTGGCGCGCCTCCAAGCTCGACCCGGTCGATGCGCTCCGGAGGCTCGGTTGATCCCCATCTCGTACAACGTGCGCAACCTGGCCGTCCGAAAGGCGACGACCATCGCCTCGGCGGGCGGCATCGCGCTGGTCGTGTTTGTGCTCGCCGCGTCGTTGATGCTGTCGGAAGGGCTGAAACGCACCATGACCAGCTCCGGCCGGGCGGACACCGCGGTCGTGCTGCGCAAGGGCAACAACGCCGAGCTGGGCAGCACCATCGACGACCCCACGGTCGGCATCGTGCGCAGCGCAGCGGGCGTGAAGATGAAGAGTGACGGCACGCCGATGGCGGTCGGCGAGGTGCTGGTCGTTGCACTGATGGCGACCTCCGACGGCAAGGGACGCACCAACGTGCAAATGCGGGGGGTGCCCAGCGATGCTCTCGACTTCCGACCCGAGGTCCACATCGTCGAAGGACGACCGATCAAACCCGGGACGGACGAGGTCATGGTGGGGCGCTCAATCAGCACCCGGTTCAAGAACCTCCGGCTCGGCGACTCGTTCGAGCTGCGCAAGAATCGACCGGTCAAGGTCGTGGGGATCTTCGAGGCCGGCGGTACCTCTTCGGAGAGCGAGGTCTGGGCCGATCTGGAGATGTTGCGCGAGGCCTTCGGCCGCCGCGGCGTGGTCTCGAGTGTGCGAGTCCGACTCGACTCACCCAGCCGCTTCGAGGCCTTCGAGGCGGCGATCGAGAGCGACAAACGCCTCGGCCTCGACGCCATCCCGGAGCGGGAGTTCTACGAGAAGCAGAGCGAGGGCACGACGCTGTTCATCACCGTGATGGGCGTCCTGATCGCGGTCTTCTTCAGCATCGGCGCCATGATTGGTGCCATGATCACGATGTACGCGGCGGTCGCCAACCGCCGCCGAGAGGTCGGAGTGCTGCGCGCCATCGGCTTCTCGCGCTTCAACATCGTGCTGTCCTTCCTGCTCGAGTCGCTGCTGTTGTCCCTGCTCGGTGGAGGGGTCGGTGCGCTCGCCGCCGTCCTGATGGGGTTCGTGCGATTCTCCATGATGAACTTCGCGACCTGGAGTGAGATCGTGTTCCAGTTCACCCCCACGCCGCAGATCATCGGGCTGAGTGTGGTTTTTGGCGGTGTCATGGGGGTCGTGGGCGGGTTCCTGCCTGCCCTGCGCGCCGCCGCCGTCTCCCCCATCGACGCCATGCGGGAGTGAGCGGGTGCGGATTTCTCCGGGCGCCCCCCGGAGAGCCCTCGGCCCGAGGGCAAGAGGCGCTATGTTGATCGCGCCGTGAAGCGCGGGGACTACATCGGTGGACGCTTCGAGGTCCAGGGCCTCGCCGGCACCGGCGCGATGGGGATCGTGTGGCGCGCGCTCGATCGCGAGACGGGCGAGACGGTCGCGGTGAAGCTGCTCCGCGCCGGCGCCGAGGGGGAGCGCTTTCTGCGCGAGTCGCAGCTGCTCGCCGAGCTCGACCACCCGGGGATCGTGAAGTACGTCGCGCATGGGACCTCTGATGAAGGGCCCTACCTCGTGATGGAGTGGCTCGAGGGGGAGAGCCTGGCGCAGCGACTCGACCGCGCCGAGCTGAGCGCGGCCGAGTCCGTGCGAGTCGCGACCCGCATTGCCTCCGCGATGGGAGCCGCACACCGGCGTGTGGTGGTGCATCGTGATCTGAAACCGTCGAACATCTTCCTGGTCAAGGGTTCGCTGGACGACGTGCGCGTGCTCGACTTCGGCATCGCACGTCAGGGGCTGACGTCCGGAGATCTCACCGTCACCGGGGTGATCGTCGGCAGCCCGCGCTACATGGCGCCGGAGCAGGCCCGGGGAGCCCATGACGTCGGCCCGACCGCGGACGTGTGGGGCATTGGCGCGATCCTGTTTCGCTGCCTGACAGGTCGACCCCTGCTCGCCGACGGCCCCATCGAGCTCGTGCTCTCGGAGCTCTTGATGTCACCAGTGCCACGCGTCAGCGATGTGCGCGACGGCGTCCCGCCGGAGCTGGACGAGTTGACCGCGCTCTTTTTGTCCAAGGAGCCCCGGGCCCGCCCGCCCAACGGCGACGCCGCGGCGAGTGCGCTCTCGAGCCTGTTCGTCGGGGAGGACGTCGAACCACCGAGAAGTCGCACGGCACGCGATGGCGCGGTGCTCACCCTCGCCGAGCAACGTTTTACCTGCGTGCTGCTGATCAGCGGCGTCGAGGACGGCACAAGGGCCGCCCTCGACCTGGCGCCGATCGCCGCACGCAGCGGCAGCGTGCTCGAACGGCGTGGCGAACACCTGGCGCTGGTGTTTGCTACCCAGGGCACGGCCAGCGACGTCGTGGCACACGCAGCGCGCACTGCGCTTCAGATCCGCAGCACTGCCCCGGGGCTCACCCTCGCGCTCGCCACGGGGGCTGGGCCCACGAGCGATCTCAAGGACCCCGAAAAGAGCGTGGTCGCGCGGGCCCAGGCCCTGAGCGATGCTGGTGCCAGCGGGATCTTCGTCGATCAAGTGAGTCGAGGCCTGCTCGAAGCGCGCTTTCATCTCGAGCTGCGCGACGATTCGAGCGGGCGCGCGCAGGTCTTGGGAGAGCGCCCCGACCCCACGCCGCTCCGCCGCCTCCTCGGTCGCGCAACCCCGTGTGTCGGGCGCGAGCGTGAGCTCGCGGTGCTGCAGTCACTGCTCAGCGAGACCCTCGCGGACAGCGTGGCGCGGGTCGCTATCGTCAGCGGCGACGCCGGCATCGGCAAGAGCCGCATCCGCTACGAGCTGCTGCGCCAGGCGCCGGCGGTGGCGCGCGAGGCCGGGAGCTCGCTGCCGGCGATCTGGCTCGGCCGCGCCGATCCCATGGCCGAGGGCTCACCCTTCGGGGTACTCGGCAGTGCGCTGCGCGGTGGCCTCGGAGTCTCGCTGGGCGCGCACCGGCGTGACGTGTTCCGGTTGTTGCACTCCCGGGCTGCGCGGGCTCGCGACTCGGGGCAGGCGGAGCGCATCGCCGAGGCGTTGGTCGATGTCGTGGTGGGTGAAAACGAAGCCGCCCGCCCCAACGACCCTCTGCGAATGGGCGATCAGATGCGCGCGGGCTGGGAGGACTTCCTGGAAGGCGAGCTGGCGGAGCACCCCGTGATCCTCGTGCTGGAAGATCTGCACTGGGGAGACTGGGGCAGCGTGCGCTTCGTGGACGCGGCGCTGCGCCAGCACGCCGATCGGCCGCTGTTCGTGCTGGCGCTGGCGCGCCCCGAGATCAGGGAGCGCTTCCCGAACTTGTGGGCCGAGCGGCGCGCGATCTCTCTGCCGCTGTCGGAGCTGGGCCGGCGGGCCGCGGAGCAACTGGTGGAGAGCATGCTGGGCAGCGGCATCGACAAGGCTCGAGTGCAGACCGTGGTCGAGCGCGCGAGCGGAAACGCATTCTTCCTCGAAGAGTTGATCCGCGCCGTCGCGGAGGGGGCGGAGGACGACGCCCTGCCCGGCAGCATCTTGGCGGTCGCCGAGGCCCGCGTCGCTCAGCTCGATCCGGAGCAGCGACAGGTCTTGCGCGCGGCAAGTGTCTTCGGTCAGCTGTTCTGGCCAGCCGGAGTGGCGCAGTTGCTCGGCCGGCAGCCCGATTCGGTGACCGCGGAGCTGGCTCGCCTCGCCGAGCGCGAGCTGGTCACCCGACGCCGGGACTCACGCTTCGGAGGCCACGAAGAGTACGTCTTTCGCCACACCTTCGTGCGCGAGACCGCCTATTCGATGCTCACCGCCGAAGATCAGCGGCTCGGGCACCGCCTGGCAGCCGACTGGTTACTCTCGGTCGGGGAGCGCGAACCTCTGCTCCTGGCCGAGCACTGGCAGCGCGGCGGAGAACCCGCCAAGGCCGCGCCGCTCTATCGGCGCGCAGCGGAGCACGCCATCGGCGGCAACGACTTCGAGCGCGCCGTCGAACACTGTGAGCGCTCACTCGCGGCGGGCGCGACAGGAGAGCTCGCGGGTGAGGTCTACCTGCTGATGAGCCAGGCGCACCAGTGGCGCGGCGCCGCGGAGGCGCGGGAAGCCGCCGCCCGACGCGCCGCCGAGCTGTTCGAGCCGCTGTCCCCCCGCTGGTACGTGGCGCTGGGCGAACAGGCGAAGATCGCCTCGCGCTCCGGTCGCCACGCCGCGCTCAAGGAGTTGTTCGAGACGATCGCGGCCGACAACTCTCCCCTCACCGCGGCCGCGCGGGCCCTCGTGCTCGCGCAGCTGTCCGTGCCCGCGCTGCGCGCCGGCGAGAACGAGCTGGCCAAGCGGATCTTCGCCGCCTTGCTGGCGAGTGAGAGTCATCTCTCGGCGAGTGACCACGCGGGACGCGGCTGGATCGCCCGCGCCCGCGGCTACGCCGCGCTCGTCGCCGGAGACGCCTCGACCTACCTGTAGGAGACCGAGGCTGCGGTGCGCGAGTTCGACCGCGCAGAGGATGAACGTCAAAGCGTGACCTTTCAGACCAGCGTCGGGTTTGCTCACATCGCGCTGGGCCAGTACGACCGGGCGGAGTCCATCTTGCGCGACGCGCTGGCCCGCGCCGAGCGCATGAACCTCGCGCTCACCCGCGCCATCGCCAAACACAACCTCGGCTACGCGGTCGCGCTCGCCGGGGATCTGGCCGAGGGCATTGGCATCGAGCGGGCGGCCATCGATGACGCCGTCAGCCAGCGTGATCGCTGGATCGAGTGTGTCTCGCACACGTACCTGGCGGCCCTGTTGAACCTGGCATCGGACTTCGACACGGCGCTCGAGTCCGCGCTCCACGCCGCAGAGCTGTCCGACGGACCGAACCGCGTGCTGGCGCTCGCGTTGGCCGCTCGGGCCGAGCTCGGTCGCGGTCAGCTCGATGCGGCGGTTCGCTACGCCAACGAGTCCACGGAGCTGTTGCAGACGCTCGGCAGCGTGGAGGACGGAGAGGGGTTGGCGCGCTTGACCGCCGCAGAGGTGTTCACCGCCGCCGGCGACGCCGAGCGCGCCCGCTCCTTGTTCTTGGCCGCGCGAGACCGCCTGCTCGACCGCGCGAGCAAGGTCTCGGATCCGGAGCTGAGGCAGAGCTTCCTCTACCGCGTGCCAGAGCACGCCCGGACGCTCGAACTGTGCGGCGCCCTCGAACCGCCCCTCACTTGAACGGCGGCGGCGCGACGGCGTGGGTCACCGCCTTGACGGTGCGCAGGGCAGCGATGAGCGCTCGTTTGTCGCCATCGGTCATGCCCTTGTAATAAGGCCAGGGCATGCCGTAGAGCGCCCGGCCATCTTTGCCGACACCCTCATTGAAGACCCGCATCAGGTCGTCGTCGGTGTAACTCCCGATCCCGGTGGCGGGGTCACTCGTGATGTTGGCCGAGAGCACCTGGCCCTTGCCCGGCACGTTGAACGGGGTTCCGCCGGCGAGGGACATGCCCGGGAGCGGCTCTCGCCGCTGGTTCACGCTGTCGTGACAATCGTGGCAGCTCGCCGCGGTGAGCAACCAATTGCCGCGGTCGACTCCATCCGGCGGCGCGCCGGCGCTGGGCTGGCTCAGCGGCGCCGGCGCCGCCCGAATGAACATCGAGACCGGGAAGTTGACCTCCATGCGCCCGGGGTCGTTCTTGATCACCGGCAACGTGCGCAGGTACGCGATGATGGCCAAGGTGTCGGCGTCCGACAGCGTCTTGGCGAACGACTGGTACGGCATCATCGGAAACAGCGCTCGACCGTCCTTGGCGATCCCCTCGCGCATCGCCCGCGCAATTTCGCCGTCGGTCCAGCCGCCGATGCCCGTCGCTTTGTCGGGTGTGAGGTTGCCGGCACGGATGTGACCCGGGAAGCCGGGGACGTCGCCGAAATCGCGGCCTTCGCCCGCGTGTCCCTCGACCAGGGGCTCGCCGGGCCGGGTCTCGTCCACCTTCGAGTGGCAACCGACACACCCGGTCACGTGGTGCACCAGATAACGTCCGCGTTCGATGGCCTCGGGAGTGTTCGGCGCGGTCAGGTTCTCGGCCGCGCGCGCCTTCGGCAGCATGCCGTAGAACCGCACCAAGAGCGCGCTCACACCCAGAACGACCAGCGCTGCCAGCGCCAGCAAGACCCGCTTCACAATCTTCATCGTTTCACTTCCCGTTGAACGTGCGTACATGGGCGACGAGCGAGGTGATCTGCGCGTCCGAGTAGACGGCGCCGAACGCCGGCATCACGCCACCCTTGCCGCCGCGGATCACCGCCTCGATCTGCTCGTCGGTGCGCGCCGCCTGAAATACCGGATCCGTGAAGTTCCGGGGTCCCGGCTGCCCCGGCCCCAGCGCTGGCCCACCCTTGCCCGAGAGGCCGTGACAGCGCGCGCAGGTCTGAGCAAACAGCGCCGGTCCTTCTGGCGCGCCGTCGGCCGCCGAAGCCTTGCTGCAGCTCGGCAGGATGCTGATTGATGCGAGCGCTGCGCACGCCAGCCAAGCGGCCTTCACCCACCTCATCGACCACGCAGGATGCCTCGGATCCCGCGCGCGATTCAAGCGGAAGCGACGGCCCGGGTCAGCCGCGGACGACGCCCGGGCCGGCTTTGTCGGCCACTCGGAGCGGGTGTAGCCTGGTCGAAGTGACGAACTCCATCACCCGACTCGTGTCCGTCGTGCTCAGCCTCGGCCTCGCCTCCGCGTGCGGAAGCGACGGCAGCACGGACTCGGTATCGAACGGCGGCAAGGCGGGCAGCGGCAGCGGCGGCGGAACCGGCGGCAGCACGAGCGGAGGCAGCGGCGGCACCAGCGCGGGTGGCAGCAACGCCGGCGGCGCGGGCGGCGGCGGGACCAACGCCGGCGGCATGAGCGGAGGGGGTGGCGCGAGCGGCAGCGGCGGTTCGACTTGCAAGGCCACCCTGCCGGCGCCGACCTACGTCGATCCCAAGACCGCGAAGGAGGTCTCGATCAAGAACGACCCCGGAGCGGCCGCTGGCATCTTCGATCCCAGCATCGAGTACCCGCTGGGCGCACCCGCGGGAGCCATGAGTTACTCCGGTGTGATCGCCCAGAACGACATCTCGACTCGCATCGCCGTCTCGACTGACCAGGGTGCCACGTGGACCTTCGTCGCCGCGGCGAACCAGTCGAAGCCCGCGACCGTGCCGGTGCCCGTCGGCTCCCCGCGCTGTCCGAGCGGGACCTGCAGCGGTCAGCTGATCCACGAAGTCTCGTCTCTGGTCTTCGACGCCGATGATCCCGACACGACCCGACGCTGGAAGCTCTTTGCCCACTCGTACCTGGTCATGGGTCAGGACAAGCTGCAGTACGACCTCGGCTACATCTCCTTGTTCACCGCCGCCGAGCCTCACCTCACCTGGACCGACGAAGGCAAGGTCGTCGGGTGGAACAGCGAGTCCGAGTTCTCGAGCAAAGGCGCCAAGACGCTTGCGACGAGCTTCCCGGCGCTGGCCGATTGCGTGGTCTTGACGGAGCCGGACGTGATGTGGCGGCAAGGCGGGGTCCTGGAGCTCGCTGTCGGCTGTGTGAAGCTCGGCTCTCCGTCCTCGATCCGCATCGAGCTCCTGCGTTCGTTCGATCACGCCAAGACCTTCCTCTACGCGTCCCGTCTACTCGAGGCCTCCGACGCTCATTGCCTTGGCGGCAGCCTGCCCCAGGTCAACGCACCCGAGCTGTTCGTGGCGCAGGGCAAGACCTGGCTGATCGCAACCCCCGCGGGCCCGGTCCCCCCCGCGGGCACCGGCTACCGCGGTTGTTTCGTGATGCCGGTCGCGGCCGGGGGCAAAGGCGTGCAGCGGGACACGAGCGGCGCACCCAAAGTGGAGCGCGTGCTCGACGCACCCGACGGGCGCTTCACGGGCGCCTGCAGCGTGGCCGAGGGCGCAGCAGCGATGGGTTACGCCGTTTCGGAGGCCAGCTTCGACACCGCGCCCAACGTCTTCCACATCTTTCAGTCGGGTCAGGCCGCGCCCTAATTTTTTTGCAAGCTCCGCGGGGACCGGGCCACCGATCGACGCAGGCTGTTCGTGGTGGGGGACGAGGGTTACTTGTTCGGCCCTGGCCCAATCGGCGGTCAGCTGGTGCTGGATTCGTGCCGCTAGCGCTCCACACTTGCCGCGCTCCCCCGCTCAACGCCAGATCCCCAAGGACACCGCCCAGCCCAGGTACTCACGCGACGTATCCAGGGCCGCGCCGAGCGCCAGCTTGTCGTCGTCGCGCAGAAGGCCGAACAGGCTCCACTCGAACAGGCGGGTGTCCACTCCCACGGTAGCGTGGGTGCGTGGGGTGTTTTCGCGAAAGCGCGTCGGCTCGAGGTAACTTCCGACGCGCAGCTTGACCCAGTTCGGGATGGCCTCGGTCTCGACACCGAGCCGCGGAGTGTACGTGACCCGTTCGCCGGACCGATCGACGTAGCCTTGCAGGAATGACTCGACGCCGACGCTGTTCTTCACGTCACCGTCGATGCGAAGCTGCGCGGAGAGCAGCAGGTAACGCCGCGGCATGGCGAGATACCGGCGGTGCAGCAGCTCAGCGACGCGTTCGCGCTCCTGGGCTCGATACGTCACGTCGTTGCTCGCCTCGGCTTCAGCGGCGAGCCGCGCGGCTTCTTCCGCGTCGGGCCCCGCGCGCCGCGCTCGGTCTAGCTCCTCTGCCCGCGCTCGCTCGCGGCGCTCCAGGTAGTCATCTACCCGTCGCATCACGACCACCGGATCCAGCCAGGCCACGTTCAGCGGCCGTGGGCCAAGCTGCAACGCCAGACCAAGGTCACTACTCCAAGGGCGTTTGACCCGCCGCGGCAGCCAGATGGCGTTCGGGCTCGTGGGGTCACGCAGCACGATGTCCCCACCCACTCGCTCGCCCCGCGCGTCGACGTCGGTCGTGAGCGGCGCGCGGACCGCGACTCCGACGCGAAAACGCTCGCCGGTGGGCCGCCACAGCAAGCCCCCCTCGAAACTCACACCGCGGGTCGTGAACACGTTGCCCTTGCGCGAGAAGATCTCGTTCGCGGTGGTCACGTCGAGCGCGGTGACGTGCAACCCGATGCCCCCCACCAGCTGACCGTCGTCTACTGCGCGCGCGAGGAACGTGCGCACGGTGCTGAACTGCGCACGGATGATCTCACTCTGCCCCCCCAAGGTCGGGTCTGGTTTTCTGAGCAACCCATAACGAAAGAGCTCGAGTCCGACGCCCACACCCCAGGGACCAACCTGGAGATTTCCGGACGGCGCGAGCAGCGTGAATTCCTGGGGATCGCTGCGACGCAGATCCGTGCGCCCGCGCCCCGTGTTGTAGAAGTCCGTGCTCGCGAGGGTGCCAGGAAAGAGCAGGCCCAAGCTCGCGTCGTAGTCGACGCGGGTCGCCGACCACGCCGCGCGCACGGCGGGCGCAGCGGGATTGTGCTGGTTCCCGTCCACCCCCTCGGCGATGGCCACATACGCACCAGCTAGCCCGAGCGCGCGCGGTCCTGCGAGCACCGGACCGCCCGCGAGATCGACGCTGTAGTCACTGGTGCGGAGTGCCGAACCGTTCGGACCCAGGGGACCGTCGGCAAACGCTGGCGTGGCGCGGAGCGCGAGCACCAAGAGCGGCCAAGAGCGGCGGATCATGCGCCGAACGCCCAACCCACCGCCACGAGGGTGTACGGCACCGTCGTGTGCCACAGGTTCGGTTCGTCCGTGGCGTCGCAGCGCACACACTCGGCGGCCGTCAGGTTGAAGATCCCCGCCGCGCCGAAGCTCCAGCGCAACGACAGCCCGGAGTCGGTGCGGCGCTCGAGCATCAGGCCGATGTTGCCCCAGACCGCGTGGTCCCAGCGCCAGGCCGGCGGACAGCGCCCGCTCGGGCAGTCCGAGTGTTCCTCGTAGCGTCCGACCGCGAGGCCGCCCTCTGCCCCGGCAGCAAATCCGTGGCTGACGATCAAGCGCAGGCGCACGTTGCTCGCGAGCTGTAGACTCTTTGTGCTCTCACCGACGCCGGCGCCCAGATTCCAGGAGAAACCCGGGCTGGGGCTCCAGTCGAACGCCACGCCCCCGAGCCCGAGCGGCGCGCCCAGCCCGAGCTCCGCCTCGATTGCATAGGGCCGCTCGACCCAGGGGCTGGCTTCGGGGCGATGGCGGTCGTCGAACGACTCCGCGTTCGGACCGAGTGCATTCGCGTCGACGCGGGGCAAGCTGTCGTCGGCGAGCGCGCGAACCGGCGTCGTCGATACGCAGAGAACGAAGAGGACGCCTGCTACGTGCACCAGCCGCGAGCGCATCACGCTTCCGACTTGAGACGTTTCAGTCCGGCGGACTCGAGCAGGCGGTAGAGGTGTTTGCGATCGACCCCGGAGATGCGCGACGCCTGCGACACGTTGTCCCCGGCGCGGATCAACAGGTCCTTGAGATAGTCGCGCTCGAAGCGCGCAACGAGCTCGGATTTTGCCTCGGAAAATGGACGATCGGCCCGCGCCACCCACTCGGTGTCCTGCTTCGCGGTGCTGCCGGCGAGCAAGATCGGCATGCCCGAAAAGGTCGTGCCGGGCGGTGAGAGTGCGACCGCGCGCGTGATGATGTTCCTGAGCTCGCGGACGTTGCCTGGGAAGTGATAACTGAGCAGGCGATCCAGGTTGTCGCTCCGCACGTCGTCCGCGGGGCGCCCCTCGCGGGCGAGCAGCACCTTCACCAGGGTCTCGACGTCCTCCAGCCGCTGCCGCAGCGGCGGCAGGTGCACCTCCACCACAGCCAGCCGGTAGTACAGGTCCCCGCGAAATCCGCCGCGCAGGACCTCCTCCGCCAGATCACGATGGGTCGCCGCGACCACTCGCACGTCGTAGCGCTCCGGCTTGCGCCCGCCGAGTGGGGTTACCTCGCCGGTCTCCAACATGCGCAGCAGTTTGGGTTGGAGGCCCAGCGGCAGATCACCGATCTCGTCCAGGAACAGCGTGCCTCCGTGGGCCAGCTCGAACGCGCCCGGGCGATCTCCGGTCGCGCCGGTGAACGCACCCCGCTGATGTCCGAACAGGTCGCTCTCGATCAGGGTCTCGCTCGACGCACCGCAGTCGAACACCACGAAGGAGCCGTCCTTGCGCGGGCTGTGCTCGTGCACCGCCCGGGCCGCGAGCTCTTTGCCCGTCCCACTCTCGCCGAGCAGCAAGATTGGCGCGGTGGAGGTGCTGGCGCGCTCGAGCACCGAGTACACCTGTCGCATCGCCAGGCTGCCACCGACCAGCGCCCCGAACTCCGCCCGAAGGCTGGGTGGGATCAGCACGGATTCGTCGGCCGGCACCAGCTGAATCAGCGTCCCACCCACGCGGAGCACCGCGCCGACCGGCACCGTGGCCTTCTGGATCGACGCACCGTCGAGCAGGGTGCCGTTGCGAGAGCCGAGGTCCGTCACCTCGAAGCCGTCGCCCTTGGGCACCAGCGAGCAGTGTCGGCGCGAGACCGCCTCGTCTGCGAGCACGACGTCCGCCGACGCATCAGCCCCGACGACCACCCCCACCGGCGGCACCGCGACCTCGAGCCCAGCATCGGGCCCGTGCAGCACCGAGAGCCGCGCCGGTCGCGGCCCCGCGGCCACCGGGATCCGGTTCGTAGTGCGAGTGAAGCGCATGCGCGCGGCGAGCATATCCCGGCTGTGGCAACCGCGCCCCAATCCACGCCCAACCTGCGGCATCGGCGCCTCGTGTTTTTGGCCGCGGGTCCCGCGAGAACGCGCCTTTTTGCCTGGCATGCACGTTGCTCAGGTGCGACCCGACCCGGCACTCTGGCGTCCACTTTTTGGCGCACGACCCGAGCGGAGACATCCCATGAAGCTCAGCCTTGGACTCGCCCCTTTCTTCTTGCTCGCACTCGGTGCCTGCACCTCCCTCGCCCCATACGGCGGCATCATGGCCCAACCCGGCGCTGGCTCTGCGCCGGCCCCGGGCGGAGCTTCGACCCAGGAGCCCTCGAGTCCCGCGGCCGGTACTCCGGTTGCTGCCACCCCGTCCACGGGCGGCTCCGCACAGCCCAGCGCACCGAGCAGTGTGAGTGTCACGATCAAGAGCTCGTGCAGCAAGACCGTGAAGGTGTTCTACGGCGACAAACCGAAGTTCGGCAGCGGCACCTACTCGTCAGCGAGCAGCAACTCGCGTCAGAGTCACAGCTTCCGGCCGGGTGACCAGTTCTGGATCGTCGACGACAAGGAAAATGGCGTGGCCAACGTCCAGGTCGGCGCCGACTCTCGGGAGATCGAAATCAGCGGCTCTTGCACCCAGTTGGCCCTGCGTTGAGCGCCTGCGTTGCCCGACCAGCAGGATGAACTATCCTCCGGGCGGTGGCGGACTCCGACTCGACCCCCACGATGCCGCGTGAGCTCGGCCCGTTCTCCATTCAGGGGATCCTGGGCGAGGGCGGCAGCGCCGTGGTCTACGCCGCAACCTGGAACGGCGACGAGGTGGCGCTCAAGGTGCCGCGCGAGCGCGAGCTCACTCCCAAAGAACAAGAACGATTTCTGGAAGAAGCCAAGATGCTCGAACGGGTGCGACATCGCGCCGTAGTCGACGTCCTCGGCTCCGGTCGCCTGCCAGACGGCCTGCCTTACCTGGTGATGCGCCGCTACGAGGGCACGACCCTCGCGGAGTACCTGGCAGCGCACGGGGCTCTCACCACGAGCCACGCGCTGGATCTGTTCGAACAGCTGGCGAGCGCGGTCCAGGCGCTGCACGACGCGGGCTTGTTGCACCGGGATCTGAAACCCGAGAACCTGCTCGTCGTCGACAACTGCCGGGCGCTCAAGCTCCTGGACTTCGGCATCGCAAAAGAGATCGATGCACCCGCGTCGACCACGACCCAGGCCGGCATCGCCCGCGGCACGCCGGCCACCATGGCGCCCGAGCGTTTTTTCGGAGCGCCCGCCAGCCTGAGCACGGATGTGTACGAGCTCGCGGTGGTGTTCTACGCGATGCTGATGGGCCGCTTGCCCTGGAGCGAGGTGACCAACGTCCAAGCGCGGCTCAACCCGCTGTCTCCCATCGAGGCAGGCGCGGAGATCCCGGAGGCGCTGTCGACGGCGGTGATGGCCGCGCTCTCGACGCGACCAGAACGACGCCCGGCTGACGTTGCGGCGCTGGTGGCGAGTGTGCGTCAGGGCGCCCAGAGAGCCGCGGTCACGAGCCGCGTGACGGCAGCGACCAGCATCAGCGCCCCACCGCCGCCTCTGGAACCTCAGCGCAGCGAGGACGCACAGGTCATCGAGAGTCGGCGTGAGCCGACCCAGCGCGCGCACGTGCGTCTGTGGGCAGCCCTCGGCGCGGTCTTGCTCGTGGCCCTCACGGGCGTCGGGGTGCTGGCGACCCGCGCGCCTGTCGGGGCGAATTCGCCAGGATCCGCGGCGTCCGACGCGCCCCACGCGGCCCTCGAGACCGCGCCGCCCGACACCGCCCAGGCGCTCGTCCCGACAGGTTTGCCGGAGCCATCGGCCCCCCTCGACCCGCCCGCGCTGGCCGTGGGCGCGGGCGCGAGCGCCACTCACCTGCGGCTGAAGCTCGCAGGCCAGGCCGCGTCGGCGGCGCCATCGGCCGCACCTGCGCCGTCAGCGAAACCCGCACCGTCCTCGAGACCGACGCCGCCCGGCAAACCCAAGGGTGCCCCCTGTACGCGTTCGTCAGAGTGCGCGAGTATGGTCTGCGCGGCGGAAACCTGTCAGTGAAGCTTCGACAGATCGGTCTCGTGTTGGCGCTGCTCAGCTGGAGCAGCTACGTCTTGGCCGACGAGTACGACGCTGCGTTCACCCGCGCGATCGCCGCCAAGGAGCGCGCGCTCGACGAGAACGATCCCGCCCGCTGGCAGCTCGCGCTCGATCTGTTCACGGAGGCGACGCGTCTGCGTGCGACCAAAGAGAGTACGTACGAGCTCGGCGCGGCCGCCGCGCGTCTCAAACAGGACGACGTCGCGGTGGAGGCGTACGAGGCGGCCCTGGCACTCGGGCTCGATGGCGGCGTCGCCGACAGAGCCCGGGCCTTCATCGGGGAAAAGCGCGCAGAGATGGGCCGCGTGCGGGTGGTTGGACCGGCGGGCGGGGAGATCTGGATCGCCGGCCGCTGGCGCGCAAGTCTTCCGCTCGGCAAACCGTTGGTGGTGTTCACGGGCAACCGCAAGCTCGAGCTGCGCGCGCACGGTGACCGCGAGCAGCGGGAGCTCAGTGTGGCCGCCGGCAGTGAGCAGACCGTCGACTTCAATCTGCGCGTTGCCCGGCCCACCGGTCCGGTGCCCGGAGGGCGCGCGGCTCAGACCGCGCCGCTCGACGCCCCGCCGGACAATGGCCGCGCGCTCGCGTGGTCGCTCACGCTGGGCGGAGCGGGCCTCGCCGTGCTCGGCGGCGCAACCGTATTGATTGCGGGCAGCAATCTGTCGTCGCACCGCGATCGGCTCTCAGCGCTGTGTGCTGTGCAAAGTGGCCCGGATGCGTGCAGCACTGCCCGCCCGGGCGAAAAATCCGCCGCCCAGAGCGAGGTCGACTCCATAGCAACCTGGAAAGCCACCCGCACCGGAGGTTGGGTCGGCCTGGGTGTCGGAGCGGTGACGGCTGGCATCGGGCTCGTGCTCTTGGCCAAGCCAACCGCGAAACAACCGCCCCGGACCGCGTTCAGCCTCGCTCCCACCGCCGGTGGAGCAACTCTCGGCCTCCGCGGCTGGCTGGATTGAGGCGAGCGCGTTATCGTTCGCAGCCATGCGATTCGCTCGATCCGTGCTGGTGCTGGGACCCCTGGCACTCTTCATCGGCGCTGCTCTCGGCTCGACCAGCTGCGGCGAGAACGCCGAGGTCAAACCCAAGGGCACCGGCGGCACGGCCGGAGACGCCTCGGCGGGCACCGGCGGTGGAGGCACGGGCGGCACGGGCGGGGGCATCAACCTGGACACGGGGCTCGGGGGCGCGGCCGGGGGCAGTGATGCGTGCGTCGGCGACGGCTGCGCGTCCGACGCGGGCCCGGCCTGTGGAGACGGCAAGATCGATCCCGGTGAAAAGTGCGACGACGCGAACGGTGTGTCCGGCGACGGCTGCGCCGCCAACTGCGACGCGATCGAAAAAGACTTCGCCTGCCCGACCCCCGGCCAGGCCTGTGTCTCCACCGTGAAGTGCGGTGACGGGAAGATCAGCGGCGGCGAGACCTGTGACGACGGCAACTCGGCCGCAAACGACGGCTGCGACGCGAACTGCAGCGTCGAAGCGGGCTGGAAGTGCCCCGTCGTTGGTGCAGCCTGTCAGGCGGCAGACTGCGGTGACGGCATCGTGGCGGGCAGCGAGAAGTGCGACGACAAGAACAAGACCGCTGGCGATGGCTGTGATCCGAGCTGCAAGCTCGAGGTGGGCTGGAAGTGCCCGACTCCGGCGCAGGCCTGCGAAAAGACCGTGTGCGGGGACGGCAAGACCGAGGGCACGGAGCAGTGCGACGACGGCAACAACGACCTGGGTGATGGTTGCACCCCCTTCTGCGTGAAGGAGCCCAACTGCAGCGCGGGCGCCTGTGTCAGCACTTGCGGCGACGGATTGAAGCTGCCCAGTGACAACGAACAATGTGAAGACGGCAACACCGTCAGCGGCGACGGCTGCTCGGCGACCTGCCAGCTCGAACCTGGGTTCAAGTGTACGGACGCGCCCTCGGGCAGCGGCACCCAGCTGAAGCTGCCGATCGTGCTCCGAGATTTTCACGCCGCCCACCCCGATTTCGAGGCGTTTCTGGGCGTGGACACCGGCATCGTCGCGGCCACGCTGAAAGCGAGCGGAAAACCCCAGTACAAGTCCGCGACCACGACTCCGACCACGACCGGCGCCGCGAATTTCGATCAGTGGTACTCGGACGCGCCCAGCGTCAACGTGACGGTGCTGCAGACGCTGACCCTCGGACAGATCACCGGCGGCGCCTACCAGTACAGCAACGCCAACTTCTTCCCGCTCACGGGCCTCGGTTTCGGCAACGAGGGCAACTCGCAGAACTTCCACTTCACGAGCGAGGTGCGCTACTGGTTCGAGTACAAGGGCGGGGAGCAGCTCGACTTCACCGGCGACGACGACGTCTGGGTTTTCGTGAACAAACAGCTCGCCGTCGATCTGGGCGGCGTGCACGGTGCCATGAACGGTGGCATCACCCTGGGCGCGGCGCAGGCGACGCAGTTCGGGCTGCAGGTCGGCAAGGTCTACGAGATCGTCGTGTTTCAGGCCGAGCGCCACACCACCCAGTCGAACTACAAACTCACACTCTCGGGCTTCACCAACACCACCTCGAGCTGCAAGAGTGTGTGCGGCGACGGCATCAAGACGCCCGACGAGGCGTGTGACGACGGCAAGAACGACGGCAGCTACGGCAGCTGCACCAGCGACTGCAAACAGGGACCGAGCTGCGGCGATGGCCTGCTGCAATCTCCACCGGAAGAGTGCGACGACGGCGTGAACCTGTCGCCCTACGGCGGCTGCGCGCCGGGCTGCAAGAAGGGCGGCTTCTGCGGCGACGCCGTGGTCGACAGCCTGTTCGGGGAAGCCTGTGACGACGGCACGAACGACGGCGGTTATGCGGAGTGTGACACCGGTTGCAAGCTCGGGCCTCGCTGTGGGGACGGCATCAAGCAGGCACCGCAAGAAGAGTGCGACGACGGCAACAAGAAGAGCGGGGATGGCTGCAGCGCCAGCTGCAAGACCGAAGGCCCCGCCTGAAACCCGCAAGCGACCTTCCTGTCGACTGGCAGACCGCGGGCTTCACCCCCGGGGCTCGTCACCTCGGCGCCCTCGTGTCCCTCACCGGGTCGAGCGAGGAGACGACCGCCGAGGCGGCGGAGCGAGCCCTTGGCCGCGCCGGGCTCGCCGGTGCCGAGGCCGCTCGGCGCGCACTCGCTGAACCGACTCCGGGGTCGCGTGCACGCCTGGCCCGGGTGCTCTCGCGCGTGGCGGTCGAGCACGCCGAGGCGCTGCGCGCGCCGCTCCTCGGACTGCTCGCCGATCCCGAGGCCCGGGTGCAGCGCGCCGCGATCTCGGGCCTCGGCAAGATCGGCGGGCCCGAGGTCGAAGCGGCGCTGCTCGGCGCGTTTGCCAAGGCCGAGCTCCCCGAGCAGCGGGCGTTGGTCGAGGCGCTCGGCAAGCTCGGCGGCCGCCCGAGTCGAACCTTCCTCCTGGGGCTGAAGCTCGCCGATCCAGAGCTCGAACGCCGGCGTGCTCGCGCGCTCGTCATGCTCGGCCGAAGCGTCGATCGCGTCGACGTCGACGTGGACGTCGAGAGTCCGGTGCCGCACCCGGTGAGAGTGATCTTTCGCTGCCGCAGCGGCGTCGCCCCCACCCTGCTCGAGGAAGTCCGCGAGCACTGCCACCCGAGCGCTGCGGAGCTGTCGCCGACCGAAGTCAGCCTCGAATGGACCGGCTCGCTGAGCAGGCTGCTCGAGGTGCGCACCGCGCTCGACGTGAGCCTCGAAGTGCAACTCGACAACGACGGCCCGCTCGACGCCCGCGTGGTTGCCGCGCTTCGAAAGTCGGTGCCGCTCTTGGTCGCACTCTCGTCAAGCATGCCGCGATTCCGACTTGCCTGGCTCGGAGCGGGCCATCAGCGCTCGGCCACCTTCCGTGTCGCGGACGCGTTGCGCGGCACTGAGCTGATCAACGATCCGAAAGGCGCACCGTGGGAAGCACGAGTGGACGAGCGTGGGCAGCGGCTGCTGCTCGTGGCGCGCCCGAACCTGGATGCGCGCTTCGGGTATCGCGGCCGCGACGTGCCCGCGGCTTCGCACCCCACCCTGGCGGCGGCGCTCGCCCGCATCGGCGGTGTCCAGCCCGATGACGTGGTCTGGGATCCCTTCGTGGGCAGCGGGCTCGAGCTGTGTGAGCGTGGGCTCCTGGGGCCGTTTCAGCGGCTGATCGGCACCGACTTGTCGGAGCAGGCGCTCGGCGCCGCCGAGGAGAACCTGCGCCGCGCGGGCTTCGAAGCACAGCTCGTGCGGGCCGACGCCCGGAGCTTCGACGCCGGCGAGGTGACCCTGATCCTGACCAATCCCCCCATGGGCCGCCGGGTGGCGCGGGACGGCGAGCTCGAGTCACTCGTCGAGGCGTTCCTCGGCAACGTCGCACGCTGCCTGAGTCCGAGAGGGCGAATGGTCTGGCTGTCCCCACTGCCCCGGCTCTCAGCGCAGCGGCTCGAGGCTCACGGACTCAGCGTGGAGCGACGGGGCGCGGTGGATCTCGGCGGCTTCGACGCGGAGCTGCAGGTCGCGCGCTTCTCTGCGCAAAATCCGCGCACGCGCTGACCGCTTGCGGAAGCGCCCCCCGCCCCACTGACCCTCTGGGCCTTCGGACCTGGACAGCCTCGCCCTCGGACGCCAAGATGCTCGGCGCCATGAAGACCCTCATCGCAATCGCTCTCTTCCTCACTGCAACCGCCTGCAATAAGGCCGAAAAACCTGGGCAGGCCGCCGCGAGCGCAGCCCCCACCGGTCCGAGCTCGGGCACGATCAACGTGAAGGCGGACGAGAACGGGTTTGCTCCGAGCAGCATCAGCTTGAAGAAGGGCGAGGCCGCGACCTTGCGCTTCACGCGCACCAGCGACGAGACCTGCGCCACCAAGGTGGTGTTTCCCGAGCTGAAGCTCGAAAAAGAGCTGCCGCTGAATCAGCCGGTCGAGGTCGCCATCGACACCAAAGAGGCAAAGACGGTCGGCTTCGAGTGCGGCATGGGCATGTACAAGAGCAAGGTCGTGATTGAGTAGCCTCAGGGCTTCTTCAGATCTTCTTTCTTGAGCTTCTCGAGCACCGTCTGCGCGGCCTTGCGTTTGTCCTTGATGGCAAGCTCCAGCGTCTTCAGCTTGGCCCTGAGCGCCGTGAGTTTGTCCTCCGCGTCCAGGATGCGCTTCACGAGCGGGTTCGCGTTCTGACCCTGCCCACTCTTGTCGCCGAGCGCCGCGAGGTGTTCGCGCAGACGTTTTAGATCCTCGTTCACCTCCTCGACCCCAGCCTGGGCCTCGTCCTTGTCCTTGCCGCGAGCCTCGGCCTCCTCCAGGCGTGCCCCGGCTTCTTTCAAGAGGGCACGGTCTGCCTGCGGCAGGGCCTCCAGCGCCGCGAGCTGCATGACCCGTTCCGCGGTGAGCGACTGCATGTGAGTCGAGCGCTGCAGGCCCTCCTTGATCTTCAGCGTGCGCTCCAGCTTCTTGCCCGGCATCGCCTTGAACACCGCCAGGGGCTTTCTGTCTTGCACGTCGTAGTCGAGCTCGTCCGCCCCCTCGACCGCCGAATTGTCCACGACATCGAGGGCGAGATACACGGTGCGCATGGCGCGAGCGCGGTTCTTGAGCTCGTAGAGCCGCACACTGGAGCGGAAGAAGTCTTCCTCGAGCACCTCGTTCTTGAAGCGCACCCGCTGCGGTTCGTCCTTGGATTCACTCTTCAGACTCTCGAGCTCGACGTCGAGATCGACGCCGAACTGCAAGAACGCGCGCTCCGTCGGCTTGAGCCGGCCGAGCCCAGCTTCGCCAGCGAAGCCACCGGCCTCGTAGATGGCGATGGGCCCCGAGGGCAGCGTCTGGCGGGTGGCGTTCACGAAGCGGAGTGCACTCCGGGCCGGCTCACCGGGCGTCGCGAACCAGCTGATGCGCCGGGTGATCACCTGGGAGCCGAGGAACGGCACCAGCGCCGAGCCGTGCGCGCGCAGATCGAGCGGCTGGGCGAGTTTGTAGCTGAACAGCGCGCCGGCCTCGACCCCCTCCGCGGGGGCGATCGACGCCAGGTTGCCTACGCTGAGCGATTCGCTGCTGGAGACGGTCGCGCCCATGCGCACCATTGGCGCCCGTGTCTTGTGGGTGCCGCCCAGGCGCCCATGCCCCGAACCGAACCCCTGCCCAGTGCCCGTGCCGGAGCCGTGGCCAATCGTGCCGATGTCCAGGTTGTCACCCCAGATCTGATCCACCGTCGTGTCCTGCAGCTGCGGCACGGTCGCCAGGCGCTCTTCCGGCTCCGCCAGCGGCCGGCGGGAATAACGCGGCGCCGCCAGGGGAAACAGGAACGAGTCCGGCTGTCCGTTCACCAGCTCGACCTTCACCTTGGCCCAGCTCTCCTCGGTGTCGTTGTGGATCAACGCCCAGCCTTGCAGGGTGCCACGCTCGCCGTTGTCAGCGAGCACCAGGCGATAGGTCATGCGCCAGATGGGCGCCTCGGCGAGATAGCCGAGCGTCACGGGTTTGTCGCTCGATGCCAGCAGGCGAAGCGCACGCTGGTTCTGCGCGGCTCGCACCGACAGGGCATCGAGCGCCGCGCCGAAGCGCGTTGCATAGGACGGATCCGTCGGGCGCACGCTGCGCACGTTGGCCGTGTCGAGCTTGCGCAGCTCGCCCGCACTGCTCACGACGAGCAGGATCAGCTCCGGACGCTTGGGCTCGGGCTCCTCCCCGCGCCGTTTGTGCTTCTTCCGATCGTCGTCCTCGTCGTCTGCGGCTGCGGGCGAGGCCGGAGCCGGCGGCGGCTCCAGCACGTCGATCAAACGTGCGACCAGGGTCTCGCTCTTCTTGCCCGTGATCTCGAGCTCGACCTCGGCGCCTTTCAGACTCGAGAGCAGCGTGCGGTACGTCATCACCTCGTCGGCGTTCGCGGGGAGCCCCGCCAGTGCCCGGGCCATGCCTTGACTCAGACTGCTGGCGAACTCGACCCCGGTCAGCGTGACGTTGCCGGAATCACCCGCGACCACCAGGGTCTTCAGCGCATCATCGAGATGGCCGGTCGGGACCGGCAGGGTCGTCAGCTCTCCCTGACTCAGGCGACCGGACCGCTCGAAGTAGCCAACCCCGGTCTCGTACAACTTCAGCGATCGGAGGGGCAGCACCGACGCCGGCGCGGCGGACTCGACCTGGGCATGGCAGCCGGAAACCAGGGACAAGGCCCCGATCAGCGAAGAGAAGGCTAAAATTCTCATGGGAGCTCCGACGGCTCGTACCAGGACAGCAGACCTGTGTCGATGGTTCCAGGGTTCGTGAGCCGTCGGCTGTCATCGCGCGGGAGCGGGTCTCTTGCTAAGCTCCCGCCGTGGCAGGTCGGCTTGCAGCTTTGGGTGCGCTCTTCGGGCTCTCGGCGCTGATCCTGGCGAGCTGCGCCACGGGTGAGGCCGATCTGGGCGGCGGCAATCTGTCGGACTCCGGCATCGGTGGCTACAAGAGCAGCGGCGGCAACGCCGGCTCTGGAAGCGCCAGCATCGGGGGCGCGGCGGGCTGGGCGCAAGGCGGTGCGAACAGCGGCGGCGGGGTCGCCGGGGGCGCCGGCGTTGGTGCAAGCGGCGGCGTTGGTGCAAGCGGCGGCGTTGGTGCAAGCGGCGGCGTTGGCGCAAGCGGCGGCGTTGGCGCAAGCGGCGGCGTTGGCGCGAGCGGCGGCGTTGGCGCAAGCGGCGGCGTTGGTGCAAGCGGCGGCGTTGGCGCAAGCGGCGGCGTTGGTGCGAGCGGCGGCGTTGGCGCAAGCGGCGGCGTCGGCGCAACCGGCGGCGTTGGCGCAACCGGCGGCGTTGGCGGCGGCACGGGCGGCAACATCATCCCCAGTACCTGCGGCGACGCCCATGGCGACGTCGGCTGTTGTGGCTCGAACAACGAGATCTACTACTGGGCCTGCGCCAAGCTCCAGGGCGGTCCGGGCTCGTGTCAGGGCAACCCGTGCGGCTGGGATCCGGTCAACAAGTTCTATTCCTGTGGTGGCACCGGCTTCACTGGCTCCGACCCGAGCGGCAAGTTCAAACGCGAGTGCGGCGGCACGAACCCCGATCCGACCAGCTGCCCCGGCACCCCCTGCTGCCAGGGGTACTGCAACAAACAATCCCCCTCCAGCTGCTGGTGCGACACGTTCTGCACCCTCGGTGGCGACTGCTGCCCGGACGCGTGTCAGGTCTGCGGCGCCTGCTGAGTCTCGGCGATCTCGAATAGCAGCTCCTCCGTTGCGCTCCACCCGAGGCAGCCGTCCGTGATCGATACACCGCGCGCGAGCGGCGCGCCACGTTTCCAGTCCTGCCGCCCCTCCTCCAGGTTGCTCTCGATCAGGAACCCCATCAGCGCAATCTGCCCTTGTTTCATCTGTTCGAGCACCGCCCGGCAGACCTCCGGCTGGCGGCGGTAGTCCTTCATCGAGTTGCCGTGGGAGGTGTCGACCATGATCGAACGCACGATGGCCGGCGCCGCGGCGCTGACTCGCTCCGCCGCCGCACGCACGTCGTCCGGAAAGTAGTTGGGTTCGGCTCCTCCCCGCAGCACCACGTGGCGATCCGGGTTGCCGCGCGTCTGCACCACGCAGGTGGCGCCATCCGAATTGATGCCCAAGAAATGGTGCGAAGCGCCGGCCGAGATCAGGGCGTTCACACACGCTTCGAGGCTGCCATCGGTCCCGTTCTTGAACCCCACGGGCATGCTGACTCCGCTGGCCATTTCTCGATGGGTCTGGCTCTCCGTCGTCCGGGCGCCGATCGAGGCCCACGACAGCAAGTCCGCCACGTACTGCGGCGTGATCGGATCGAGCAGCTCACTGCCACACGGCACACCAAGCTCGTTGATGGCGAGCAAGGTGCGGCGCGCGCGGTAGAGGCCGGTGCCGATGTCACAAGTGCCGTCCAGGTGCGGGTCGTTGATCAAACCCTTCCAGCCGACGGTGGTCCGCGGCTTCTCGAAGTAGGTACGCATGATCACGATCAGTCGCTCGCGGGTCTGCGCTCGGACCTTCGCGAGCCGCGTGGCGTATTCGATCGCCGCATCCGGGTCGTGGATCGAGCACGGGCCGACGATCACCACGCGCCGCAGGAGATCTCGCCCGAAGATCACGTCGCGCAGGGCAGCCCGCGTCGCGAGCACCTGCTCGAGCACCACCGGCGACGCAACCAGCTCCGACTTCACCCGACGCGGCGCGACCAGCGGCAGAAACCCGGTCAGATTGGTATTTTCGACCGGGACGTCCGAGAAATCGTGCTCGCTGGCTGACATGGGAGACGGGAGGGATGCGGCCAGTTGCCTCGGAGGTCAAGCCGAACCGAGCGCCTGCTCGAGCGCACCGAGAACTTCGCCAGCGGAGCCGTCGACGCGGAGTGTGGCGAGTGGGTCGCCGCGGGTCGGCCCGAGGTTGACGATGCCGATGGGTTTCCCGCGCTCGGCAGCCCGGCGCACGAAGCGGTAGCCGGAAAAAACGCTGAGGGACGAGCCCACCACCAGCAGGGCGTCGGCCCGCTCGATCATTTCGTAAGCCGCATCGACGGTCGTTCGCGGCACGTTCTCGCCGAAGAAGACCACGTCCGGTTTGAGCACTCCGCCACACTCGAGGCAGGCGGCGACCTCGAACTCCAGAGCGTCCCTCGACTCGAGCTCGGCGTCGCCGTCCGGGAGCGCGGTCGCGGGCAGCTCGGGCCAACCCGGGTTCAGCGCGAGCAGCCGAAGCTGAAGCGCCCTGCGCGCCTCGAGGGCCGCGCAGTCGAGACACCGCACCCGCTCGAGCGCACCGTGAAGCTCGATCACCTGGCGACTCCCGGCGGCGTGGTGCAAACGGTCGACGTTCTGGGTGATGAGCCCGGCGAGCTGAGCTCGCTGCTCCAGCTCGGCGAGGGCCAGGTGTGCGCCGTTCGGCCTCGCCCCCTGGAACCGCTGCCAGCCGGCGACACTGCGCGCCCAGTACCTTCGCCGAGTCTCCGGGTCGCGCTTGAAGGCCTGGAACTGCACCGGCGTGGGCGCAGGCCCGCGGCGCCCCGGTCCGCGGTAGTCCGGGATGCCACTCTCGGTGCTGCAGCCAGCGCCGGTCAGCGCCAACACCGCGCGCCCACGGCAGAGCTCGACGAGCTGGCTGATGCTCATGGGCAGGCAGGAAACTGCGCGGCGCCTTCGACCTCGGTCGCTTCGGCGTGCACGATCCCGGAGTCCGTGAGTACCTGTCCGTACACGTCCGTCACCCGGAACGTGTACGGGCCACCGCAGCCAAAACAAACGAAAAACCCGAGCACGGCCAGCGTCCGCATCAACCCCGAGCATGTCACGGTCGCCCCCCCCTTGCAGCTCATTCGGCCGGATTTCCGTGCCCGCGCTACCCTGACGCGGATGAGCAACACGGGGGCAACACGGGCCTCCCTGGCGGCGATCCTCGAGGAGGCCGCCGCAGTCGGAGATCTCCCCCGCGCGCTCGAGCTGATCCAGGAGGGCGCGCTGGTGACGCCGGATGCCTTGTGTCTCGCGGTTGCCCGCGGCGCCACCGACGTCGTGGTCGCCCTGCTCGACGCCGGAGCGAACCCGAACGCATCCGACCGCCACGGGGTGGCGCCGATCTTCATCGCCGCCGCCGCGGGCCATCCGGCGGTGCACGCCTACCTCGCCGATCCGGACCGGACCGATCTACGCGGCGGGCCGTGGCCGGAGCACACCGCCAGCATCGGCCACGGCGAGATCATCTGGACGCTGGCGTCGCGGGGCGCCGACGCGAGCGCGCGCCACGCACCCCACTCGCGCCAGACCGCCTCCGGCACGACCGCATTGATGACCGCCGCCGCCTTCGGGCACACCGGAGCCCTCGACGTCCTGATCGCACACCAGGCCGATGCCCGCGCCACGGACTACGCCGGCCGCACCGCGCGGGACTGGGCCGAGCACTTCGGGCAGAAGGCCGCCATGGAGCGGCTGAAACAGTTCACGCGGCGCTGAGCGCGCGGCTAGAGCTCGAGGCCCCGCCCACGACCGGAGCTTCCTATCCGAGCTTCTTCCCGATCGCGTCCCTGAGCGCGAGACAGCACGAGTCGTAGCGCAGATCCGCAGCGCCAGACTTGTCGACCACGAGCCGGACCGCGCTGGGCGGCTGGTGATGCTCGGGACAGGAGACGCCCGCCAGGCCCTGCGCCACCTGAGTCGCCAGCTCGTTCAGCGCGCGCACGACCGACGCGTCCTTGACCTGGCTGAGCGGAACGTCTTTGCCCCGCACGTTCACGCTCACACTGACGACCACCTTCGCCATGCACCCCAGTCTAGGCGCGACCCGGCGCGGTCGGCAGCGCAAAATCGCCGCTGGCTCAGCGGTTGGCCTTGCAGCACCGAAACCCCGTTTGCACGCCGGCGTAGGTCTCGCCGTGGTTGGCCGTCGCCGCGCGGCAGCGGTTGCGCCCGACGAGCCACCATCCCCCGCGTAAGATCGCGCGCTTGCCTGGGTCCTGTCCCTCTCGCGTGGTCCACTCGTCGACGTTTCCGACCAGATTGAAGACGCCGAACGGGCTCTTGCATTCGGGCAGGGCGTCTCGCTTCACGCGCCGGTCAATGAACTGATCCGGTCCCGTGACCAGCTGCTCTTCCGGGAAGTCGTGGTTGCAGCGCTTGCCCTCTCTGACGTAGCCGTACGGGTACGGCAACGCTTCCGGTCCCTCACACGCAAACTCCCATTCGTTCTCCGAGCACAGACGTTTGTCCATCTGTCGACACAGGTTCTGCGCCTCACCGTAGTTCACGTGGGTCAGCGGGAAGGCGTACCCGGGAGGGGTGAGCTCGTAGGTGTCGATGCAGTAACTCATGCGCGCCTTCGAGCTCTTGCACTCGACGGGCTCGGCGAACTCCGCACAGGCGATCTTCTGTCCCGCACTGAGCCGCGGCAGCCAGCGTTTGCAGTACTGCATCGGCACCGAGCAGCGGAGGCCCTCGACGAAGCTCATGTCCACGGGGCACTTGGCACTCTCGGACTCGTAGGCCGGCGGCGAGAGCTTCGGCAGGCGCCCCGTTTCGCTGACAAAGCCGCGCATCCCTTCCGGGTCACGCGGCAGGTCGGCGGCGGCGGGAACAGACGGCGCAGCCGCGTCCGCGGCGGACACCGCACCCGCGTCACTGCCCGACGCGAGCCGGTCGGCCTTCTTGCAGCAGCGAAAGCCGGTGGTGAAGTCGTGATACTCGGGCCCGTGACCGGCGGTCACGTAGCGGCACCCTTTGCCGTGGAGCTTCGCCTCCAGGTAGTGCCCGCCCATCAGCAGCGCCTTCTTGTCACCCGCGGTCCACTCGAGCAGATTGCCCTGCATGTCGTGGACTCCTTCGGGGGTCGTACACTTCGCAAACTCACCGGTCTTCGCCACGGTCTCGTCGAGCTGATTCAACTTCGGATCGTTGAGAATGACCGAGTCGTGTTGGTACTTCCCGTGCACGCGCACGACCGGATGCAAACGACGCGCGATGTTGCAGGCTCCCTGCTCGAACTCCGTCCCGTAGGGGTAAATCCGGTAGGGTCGCGTGGTGCCCATACAGGCGTCCTGCCACTCCTGGGTCGTGCACAGGTGTTTACCGGAGCGTTTGCAGGCAAGCTCGCCTTCCTCCGCCGAGATATAGGCCTGCGGCGACGCGCCGGGGCGACTCACCGCGTGTACCTTGAGGGGCCCAACCGCGTGGTGCGGTGAGTGCTCAGTGCCGTCGGGGTTCTGGGTCGAGGCCTCCCAGCGATCGACGCAGAACCGGTCATCGATCAGCGCCATCTCACTCGGGCACCGCGTCGACGGTGGGGCACTCGCCGCCGCGGCGTCGCTCGGGCTCGGTGCCGCCGCGTCGACGGCACCAGCCGCCACCCCGGCATGGCTTCCGCCGCTCGCACCGACTGCATCGTCCATCGCAGTCGGCTCCCGCTTCTTGCCGCACATCGCACACAGCACGAGCAGCGGCAGGGCAACTCGGACCAGTCGGCGCGGCACGGATGCCAGGGTAGCAGTCGAGCATTGGGCCACGCGAAAAGCGTGCGCTCGGGCGAACCCGTCCGTGCGCTCGAGAGCGTCGCCACCAGAGCACGCCATGAGCCCTTGCCCGGCCTCGACGCTGGAACTCCCGCGGCTCCGGGCCCGGTAACGGCTGCGCTTGACCGGCGTCAAGTACGTCGAATTTTCGCGTTTTCCTGGCGTGCCGCGGCCCTTGGACCTTGTTATCAAAGAGGCTCAGCGGGGCCTGTCTCGGGACCCGCGGCGCGTGCGCCGGGAAGGGTCCGACCATGTTCCGAATCGAGCTTTCGAGCGTTGGAAAACCTTGGCGAGTTTTGGCGGCAGTAAGCGTGGTGGCGTGTGCCACGCTCGGCTGCGGCAGCGACGACTCTTCCAGTACGAACGCACCCGGAGACGAGCCGAAGGCGACCTACGGGCCACCGTCCAAACAAACGGTGTCGAAGTTCCAGCGGGCCAACCCCGACGGGACCAATCGCGACGTCGAGAGCCACGTGGTCGGAGAGAAGACCATCGGAGGCACCAGCCTGTGGCGCACCCGCATCGGTGACTTTTCCGGGGCGGCGCCCAGCGGCTCGGAGGCCTGGATCGTCCAGCCGAACGCCGACACCCTGCTCTTTGGCGGGGGTGAGATCTATTCACAAGACATCTTGCCGAGCCCTGACCCGACGCAACCGTCGGCCAGCGTCGAGCTCAGCACACCGTTGAAGATCGATCTTGCTGGCACCGTTGGGCAGGCCGTGCCGGTCACCGTGGACACGACCCTGCGGGTGCTCGGCCAAGACGTGCCCGTGAAGATCTCGGCGACGATCACCCTGGAGAGTGCAAACGAGACCCTCACCACCCTGGCCGGGGTGCTGCACGGCACCCGCAAATTCGTGGGCACCGGGAGCGCCGACAACCCCGCGCTCAAGACCTTGATCGGCGGGGACTCACTCAACGCCGCCGTCTGGTATCACCCGGGCCTCGGCATGGTCCGAGCCACGGTCACCCTGCCCAACAAGGGTGACTTCGATTTCGATTTCATCGGGACCAGCGAGTACGGCAACGCCACGAGCGGCACCAATCGCATCCAGGCCATGGCGGTGCTTAACACGCTCGAGAGCTTGAACCTCGACACGTACGACGTGAACGGCCAGTTCGACGCTGACAAACAGACGCACGCGAAGATGATGATCGAGGCGCGGTTCCTCGACGAGGCGAAGGCCGCCAGCTCCAATCTGTCCGC